>CAYFTO010000028.1:0-21361 GCA_964346125.1 uncultured Paludibacter sp. | reverse complement strand
ACACATTGTGAAAACACATGTTATTTAGCATAAATATAACTGTTTAACTTTAATTCATAGTCTATTTATTGAGTTTCAAACTTCTTATTAAGAAAAGAAAATGTATAATAAATGTGTCATCTTTTTTAATGACGAGGTAAGCCTACTTTATTAGATTTCAGTTTCACTCTTTTCTAAGTTACGCTGCATGAACATATATTCTCTTTTTATAAAACATTCTACACGCAACATTCAAGCACAAAAAAAACCTGCACAAGTAAACTTATGCAGGTTTTTTAAAAATTCCAAAATCTTATTTACCTTACTCTCTTTTTCAAATCATCAACTGTTATGGTCATCATTCTACCCATTTTTTGTTTTCCTCGATAGGTAACAATACGTAACAAACCTGCATCTTTCGGCACTTCCAATGCTTTTGTATATTTCGGATAAAAATAATCGGGTTCTGAATTATCAAAGCTAGTATGAATATTCAATCCATCTATTTCGGTTTGTAACTCAACGAAATACTTTTCTCCTTGTTTTTTCACTCTTACAATTGGATCGTACATGGCTGGTGAATATTTTGTCTCATTGTAGTCAAAACGAACAAAGTGGTTTTCGGTTTTACGAATAAAATTACCCCACTCTTTATTCTCCTTGGGCGACCAAACAGACTCCGCAACAGCCAAAGCACGAGGCCATGTCATATATTCAGCCTGGCGCATATTGTAAATTTGCTCGGTCCATAAATTTGCTTGTCCTCCTAACACATATCGACCATCAGCACCCTCTGGTATTGGGTCAAACTTATAGGTCTGATTTAAGCGAAGAGAGTTATATACACGCGGATCTGTAGCCAAATCACCTTGCATCAAATCAATATATACATAATTACTTGGACTCATCACAACGTAATGACCCGATTTAGAAGCTTCAATACCATAATCAATACCTCTCCAACTCATAAGTCCTGTAGTAGAAGTGATTCCTCCTTCTAAAATCTCATCCCAACCAATCATCTTTTTTCCTTTATCTTGGATGATTTTTTCCAAGCGATTACCAAAATAGGATTGTACTTGTGCCATTGTTTCCAAACTTTCTCGCTGCATCAAATTTTTCACATCACGGCTTCGCTGCCAATACGTATAAGGAGCTTCATCACCACCTGTATGGATATATTCAAAGGGGAATAAAGCTGCAATCTCTTCCATTACCTTATCTAAGAACTCATACACCTTTTCACTTGCGGGATTAAGGGTGTTTTCAAAAATTGCCGTTGGACGAGCGGTGCTCCAATCCAAGAATGGCTCTCCCGAACGTACATAATGCTCGCCACTTTCTGGGAAGCAAGCTAGCTCTGGGTAGGCAGCCAAAATAGCTGAACTATGACCCGGAACATCTATCTCTGGCATAACCTGAATAAATCGTTCTGCAGCGTAAGCTACTACTTCTTTGATTTCCTCTTGCGTATAAAATCCACCATAATTTTTGGCTTCATTGGGCTCTGGATGAGAAAAACTTCCAAACCAACCTGTTTTTTCAACGCGCCATGCTCCGATTTCTGTCAGTTTTGGTAATGATTTAATTTCTACTCTCCACCCTTCATCATCGCTCAAATGCCAATGAAACATATTGAATTTGAAACGCGACATTTTATCTAAATACTGCTTTACTTCATCAACTGTGAAAAAATGACGCGAAACATCCAACATCAAACCTCGCCACCCAACACGCGGATAATCCTCAATCGACAAACAAGGAATAAGCCAATCAACTCCTTTTTCGACAGTAGCACTTTCAATTTCAGCTGGTAGAAGTTGAATCAGAGTCTGTGCTCCGTAATACAATCCAGCTGCACTATTTGCTTGGATTAAAACACCTTTAGACTTTACTTGCAAGGTATAACCTTCGTCACCAATGGTTTCATTGCGTTGCTTATTAATTTCCAATTGAATAGTAGCTTTGCCTTTTTGCTTTACCGAAACTTCATATCCAGTTGCAGCGCTCAGTTTTTTTTCTAAAAAAACTTGTGTTACATGATGCTCTTTACCATCTGGCAACAAAAGAGTCACTTTCTTAGGTAATTTAAAACTACCGTTTTGAATAGAGACAGAAACCGGCTCCGGGATTACATTAAGTTTATTTGCAAAAACATGGTTTTGAAAAAATACCGCAGAGACAAATAATAGAATTAGAGAAGAAGTTAATTTACTCATGCTTAATTAAATTTAAATATAATGATTTGAACTACAAAGCTAATTAATTCGTTAGTAATAACAAAGAAATAAAACTTAGATATATTAATTTTACTTGGAGATTTCACTTGCGTTTTATTCAGCTAAGATGTAAACACGTGAATCGCAAGTTTTATTTTTTGATAAAAATGTTGTAGCTTTATACTCTGATAAGTTTATACAGCTATGTATAGATGAATAATTTAAGGAAATATGCTTGAATCAAAAGAAATAATTATACGCTTAGCATTAGCTGCCTTTTTTGGCGCTCTCATAGGGCTTGAGCGTGGCAGAATACACTGGGCTGCAGGCTTACGAACCCATATGATGGTCGCAGTTGGCTCCAGCTTGATTATGATTGTATCTTCCTTTGGATTTAATGATATATTGGGTAGTAAAAATGTTGAGTTAGACCCATCACGAGTAGCTGCGCAAGTCGTAAGCGGTATCGGATTTATTGGCGCAGGAGCTATTTTATTTATGAAACAAGGCACCGTGCGCGGATTAACTACTGCCGCAGGATTATGGACAGTTGCTGCTATTGGATTAGCCACAGGTGGAGGTCTGTATCTTGCAGCAAGTATCACAACTGTTATTTCTTTAGTCATTTTATGGGCATTACACCCTATTGAGCACATGATTTATAAGAAATATAAACCCATGACTTTAAAAATTGCAACGAAATCGCAGGAGATTGATGCAGAAACTTTTCAAATTATATTTGATCAAAACAAATTAGTAGTAGAACGTTTTACTTTTGAAAAGATTAATGATAACTTTGTCTATCGATTCAGGTTTGAAAACGTGGATAACAAAAAAATAGAAAAAATAATTCACTTACTTAAAGACGATAAAGCCTTACACGAAATTTCATTAATTTAATGCAAAGCATAAGGTATTTTCTTTCATAAAATAAAGAGACAAAATGATAGAAACAGATTTTTTACAATTTTCTAACGGAGATAAAATGCCCAAAATGGGCTTAGGTACTTGGTTGGCACACCGCGATGATGTATATCAAGCCATCGTAACAGCTGTAAAAGCAGGTTACAGACACATTGACTGTGCGTATATTTACAGAAACGAGAAAGCAATCGGACAAGCTTTAGCAGATCTTTTTGCAGAGGGGATAGTAAAACGCGAAGAACTTTTCATTACCTCCAAACTTTGGAACAGTTTTCATCATCCCGATCAAGTTGAAAAGGCAATTGATAAATCCTTAAACGACTTGCAATTAGACTATCTCGACTTATATCTAATCCATTGGCCTATTGCCAGTAAAGTAGAAGCTGTGAAGTCTGCTGATGATCTAATCTCACTTAAAGAATTACCACTATTAGACACTTGGAAAGCTATGATAAAAGTAAAAGAGTTGAACAAAACCAAGCATATAGGCGTTTCCAATTTCAATATTCCTAAGTTGCAAAATTTAATTGACAACTCTAATTTCAAGCCAGAAGTGAATCAAGTTGAACTTCATCCTTACTTTCAACAAAACAGATTGATAGAATTCTGTAATGAAAATGGCATTATCACTACTGCATATTCGCCATTAGGCAGTCGGCATATGATGGGCTCAGACGACTCCATTGTGGATAACGAAGTGATAAAAAAAATTGCATTAAAACATGCTTGTACAGAGACTCAGGTTATTTTAGCTTGGGGAATGCAACGCGGGACTATCGTTATTCCTAAATCAACTAACGACGAGCGTATTATTAATAATTTCAACGCTGTCAATGTAGAATTAGATAAGGAGGATATGCAAAACATTGCATTAATTGATAAAAACAAACAAAACACCATAGCTCAATTTGCCATTTTCCCAGATGGACCCTATACGATTGAGAGCATTTGGCAAAAATAAATTACATAAGTAAATGGAATTAGACATTCGCAAAATCAGAGAAGATTTCCCAATATTAGAAAAAGAGATTTACAAACGTCCCTTAATATATTTTGATAACGCCGCAACAACGCAAAAACCAAAGGCTGTTTTAGATAAAATTAATTACGCATACAGCCATATGAATGCCAATATTCATAGAGGTGTTCACTATTTAAGCCAAAAAGCAACAGACGCACACGAACAAGCGCGTAGTGATATTGCGAACTATATCAATGCGGAATCTTCGGATGAAGTTATATTTACTCGTGGTACTACAGAAGCTATTAACTTAGTAGCTTTTGTATTAGGCGAATATAATTGTGAAGCTGGTGACGAAGTAGTAATTTCTGCCATGGAGCATCACTCCAACATAGTGCCTTGGCAAATGCTGTGTGAACGCAAGGGTATGAAGCTCCGCGTTGCACCAATTAATGAAAATGGCGAGATCATTCGGGATGAATACAAAAAACTGCTGAATGATAAAACAAAGATTGTATCAATCGCTCATGTATCAAATGTTTTAGGCACAATAAACCCTATCGACAAATTAATAAAAGATGCCCATAAGAAAAACATCCCTGTTTTGATAGATGGCGCACAAGCATTGCCACACATCAAAGTGGATGTTCAGGATTTGAATGCAGATTTTTATGTGTTTTCAGGACATAAAGTTTATGCTCCTACAGGCATTGGCGTTTTATATGGAAAAAAGGAGTTGCTGGAAAAACTCCCTCCATACCAAGGAGGTGGTGAAATGATCAAATCTGTCAGTTTCGAAAAGACTACGTACAACGAACTCCCATTTAAATACGAAGCAGGAACACCCGACTATATAGGCTCTACTGCATTGGCTGAAGCATTAAAATACATAGACACTATAGGCATTAACAAAATAGCTGATTACGAAGAAGAGCTGACTCATTATGCAACAGAGCGATTAAAAGAGATAGAGAATATTCGCTTCATAGGAACTTCTGAGCATAAAAGCGCTGTCATTTCATTCCTTGTAGGTGATATACATCCTTACGATATCGGAATGTTACTTGATAAATTTGGAATTGCGGTACGTACAGGGCACCATTGCGCTCAACCCTTGATGGACTTGTTGAAAATCACAGGTACTGTTCGCATCTCTTTTTCTTTCTACAATACAAAAGAGGAAATCGATCAATTTATTATTGCACTAAAACAAGTGGTAGCTATGCTATCTTAACAGAATATAAACAGAAAAATAACATTATAGAGAAATGATGATAAACAAAATACAAGATGAGATTATAGAAGAGTTTGATCAATTTGATGATTGGATGGATCGATACGGTTTACTTATCGATGAAGGCAATGGACTTCCTGCTTTGGATGAAAAATTTAAAACACCTCAAAATCTAATTGAAGGATGCCAAAGTCGAGTTTGGTTTCAAGTTGATTTGATAGATGGAAAAATGCAAATTCAAGGTGAAAGTGATGCTATCTTGGTCAAAGGAATTGTAGCATTACTATTGCGTGTGCTAAACAATCAAACTCCGCAAGCGGTTTTAGATACCGATCTCTACTTTATCGATAAAATTGGATTAAAAGAACATCTTTCGCCTACACGTTCCAACGGATTGCTCGCTATGGTAAAGCAGATAAAGATGTATGCTCTTGTTTTCAAAACCAAAATGGAAATGAATATTTGAGACAACACAGTCTCCTCAATTTAATTACGTTTCTTATAAAAACACAGCATTGAAATCTGATTATAAGCCTATTAGCAACATTGTTGATAATTCTACTTACTTTAAAATTCAACATAGATACATGGTGTAATTTTTAATTTTATAAATTTTATCACACCTTAATAAAGCAAGATATCTAAACTTTTTAGTCTTTTAACTGTTTGCTTTCTAATGCTAATGGTATAAAATATTAAAAAAAATGAGCAAAAAAGACATTCAAACTCGCAACGATATAAAATTAATGGTTGACACATTTTATGACTATGTAAACCAAAGTGATATTTTAGGCTTTATTTTCAACGATCTTGCTCAAGTAAATTGGGGTATGCACTTACCTAAGATGTATTCTTTTTGGGCAAGTATGCTATTAGGAGAACAAAGTTTTTCTGGCAACCCGATGCAGATTCATATAATGCTTAGCTTTGAAACAGATATGTCAACCAAGCAATTCAACGAGTGGCTCTACCTTTTCAACAAAACAATAGATGAACTTTTTGAAGGAGAAATAGCAAATGAAGCCAAACTTAGAGCCTCTCGTATTGCAAGCAATTTTCAGCGTAACATAGCGTATGCACAAGCTGAAATTGAATAATATTTTTACATTTCTACAATTCATTTTTTTTGAATTTTATCTCTTTTCTAACTAATTTGATAGAAACTAAATATTTATTGGTAAAAATAGCTTTAGCTTAACTTTACGTGGCTAAAGCTATTTTTATTTTCGATAATAAAATCTGCAAAGACTCTTTTTTTTATTATCTTGAGACCTCCACCCTGAATATATTACTTTTCCCATGTAATATCACTATTAATTGAAAATTAAATGATAATTCAAACAAGAAAATCAAAGTTTTTAATTAAATTTGTAATTGGTATATTTTGTTCGAATTGAATTACTGAAGATGAAGTGTTGATGATATGAATGAAGTTGAAGAGATGCGGCTTGAAATGTAATAAGAATGATGATGTTTATGGGTTAAGGACAACACAATACCTTGAGGTGAAACGACACCTCTACTGCCTTGAAAATAAAACAATATAATAATGATAAACAAATGGAATTTCTCGGAAATATCCGATGAAGAGAATCAATTTAAAAATGATTTAGCCCATGAATTAAGTATTAATCCCATTTTAGCAAAGCTCCTAGTTCAAAGAGGTATAAAAACTTTTGATGAAGCGCGTACATTCTTTAGACCTAATCTCAATGACTTGCACAATCCATTTCTTATGAAAGACATGGATTTGGCAGTAGAAAGATTAACTAAAGCTATGCAAAACAATGAAAAAATACTTATTTATGGAGATTATGATGTAGATGGCACCACTTCGGTTTCTTTAGTTTACCGATTTCTTATTGAACTTTACTCCAATTTAGACTTCTATATTCCTGACAGATACACAGAGGGTTATGGAATTTCAATGAAGGGAATCGAGTTTGCTCATGAGAACAATTTCACCTTAGTCATTGCATTAGATTGCGGTATAAAAGCGGTTGAGAAAGTAAAGTACGCCAAAACACTTGGCGTTGATTTTATTATTTGCGATCATCACAATCCTGATGCAGTAATACCACCAGCCGAAGCGGTTCTTGACCCGAAGCGTATCGATTGTGAATATCCTTTTAAAGAGTTATCTGGCTGTGGCGTTGGTTTTAAGTTTATGCAAGCTTTTGCAATTGAAAATGATATTCATTTCAAAGAACTGATACCACTTTTAGATTTAGTGGCTTTAAGTATTGCCTCTGATATTGTACCTATAATGGGCGAAAACAGAATTCTTGCTTATTATGGGCTAAAACAACTGAACACCGAACCTAGTACGGGTGTAAAAGCAATCTTAGAAGTTTGCGAATTGACTAATAAAGAAATTAGCATTAGCGACATTGTTTTCAAAATAGGACCACGCATCAATGCGTCTGGAAGAATGAAACATGCAAAAGAAGCTGTAAAACTTCTAATCTCCAAAGATTACTCAGACGCTATTCAACTTAGTACTCAAATAAACACTCAAAATGAGGCCAGAAAAGATTTAGACAAGAATATAACTAGTCAAGCAAGCTTATTTATCAAAGAGAATAAAGAGTTTGAAACAAGAAAATCGATTGTAGTTTTTGATCCCAAATGGCACAAAGGTGTTATCGGAATCGTTGCATCACGATTAACGGAGGAATACTATAAACCAACAGTAGTACTAACGGAATCAAATGGTTTTGCATCTGGCTCTGCTCGCTCGGTTCCAGGTTTTGATCTCTACAAAGCTATAGAATCTTGCAAGCATTTACTTGAGAATTTTGGAGGACATATGTATGCCGCCGGCTTAACCATGAAAGTAGAAAACGTGGAAGCTTTTAGCAAACTATTTGAAGAAGCTGTTGCCTCCAATATTGAAGAGCAATACACTTACCCTCAAATAGATATTGATGCAATCATTGAATTTAGAGATATTACTCCAAAGTTTTTCCGAATCTTGAAGCAATTTGCACCATTTGGTCCAGGTAATATGAAACCCTATTTTGTTTCAAAAAATGTTTATGATTTCGGGAACAGTAAATTAGTAGGAAGAGGGCAAGAGCATTTGAAACTAGAATTAACCGATAATAGTTCTGAAAATGTAATGAGTGGAATCGCTTTCAATATGCACAGATTCAACGATCACTTGAAAGCATTAAATCCTCTTGACATATGCTACACGATTGAAGAAAACAACTACAACAATCAAAAAAGCATCCAATTGATGATTAGGGATATCAAGAAAGTTGAGAAAGAGTAAATCTTTATCCTATAAATAGAAACGCGAGAACTTCACATCTCGCGTTTTCATTTTGTTCAAAAAACCTTCATAGCTTAAGCCTTACAAACACAGCAATCACACTTTTTATATCTCAAAATGTATCTCTGAATAGGGCGCTATCACTTCTGCATGAAAACCTAATTTCTTAGCTGCTTCAACGTTAACAGGACTGTCATCAAAAAACATACACGCCTCTGGCGTTAGATTAAAATCTTGTAAGATTGCTTGATATATCTCTTCACTTGGCTTACTCAAGCCCATTTCATACGAGAGATAACACTTGTCGAAATAATCTTCGATCTGTTTTCCATCTTTAGAGATAAATTCTTCTACAATAAACTCAAAAGATTTTTTATTCGTATTGCTTAGCATCAGCACTTTGTAACGTTTTTTCAGTTCATAAAGCAAGTCAAGTTTTTCTTTTGGAAAACCAACTAACAACGCAGTTAACGCATCATCAATCTCACTATCAGAAGGAGATTTGGAACTCAACTCCCTTACCTTCTCTCTAAACTCTTCGGTTGATATAGTGCCAAGCTCGTAATCCAACAAGAATCCTTTTTGATGTGTCGTACTAAGGATGTCGTCAATATTATCCACTCCAATTTCAACAAACTGATTCACACATCTTTCCCAATCCAAATCTACCAAGACTCCGCCTAAGTCAAAAATTAAACACTCAACTCCAACTGGTATTTTCATAATCTTTTTAATTTTAATTTTGTGAATTAATAAATATATTGTACTTTTGTATTCGCTTTTGCAAAGGTAGTGAATTTTTCACTGAATATATTGCAAAAAGGGCCCATAGCTCAGTTGGTTAGTAGCACCTGACTCATAATCAGGGGGTCACTGGTTCAAGCCCAGTTGGGCCCACATTTTATAAACAAAAGACTATTTCACATATAAGAAATGGTCTTTTTTGTTTTTATCTCGAATTCGCCTCGCCTACAAACAATATTTATATAACACAAGGGATTGATATTATTCCAAATTTAAGCAAAATCATCTTTCTTTTCTCGCATTAAATACGTATCTTTGAACTTTATTTTTAATATAGTAGTCAATTAGATGTATATATTTAAACACAACGACACAGTTTCTTGGAAAGAATGCGTTGCTACGGTTGGATTTTTTGACGGTGTGCACGGAGGACATCGCTTTTTAATCAATGAAGTAATCAACGAAGCAAAAAATAAAAATCTACCTTCTGTAGTTATTACATTTGACAAGCATCCACGGAAAGTATTAAAAGCTGAGTTTCAACCCAGTTTGCTCACAACCTTAGAAGAGAAGCTCGATCAACTTGCAAGCACAGGTGTAGATGCTTGTGTTGTGCTTAACTTTACCGAAGAGCTATCTAAATTAAGCGCAAAAGAATTCATTCACAAAATATTACGTGAAAAAATTCACGTTGAAGCACTTTTTATTGGTTACGACCACCGCTTTGGGCATAATCGAGAGGAAGGTTTTGAAGAGTACCAAGCTTACGGTAGAGAATTAGATATGCGTGTAATAGAAGCGGAAGAGTACGAAGTAAGTGGTGACGAGCACTTTAGTAGCACACAAATACGTACAGCATTAAACAAAGGCGACCTACGATTAGCCAACTCACTTCTTACCTATCCTTATACATTTATTGGAAAAGTAATTGGGGGTTACAAACGCGGCAGAAAAATTGGCTTCCCAACAGCAAATATTTGGTTTGAAAACAAGGAGAAGATTGTTCCTGCAGTTGGAGTATACGCTGTTTACGCATACGTAAAAGGAAAAAAACACAAAGGTATGATGAATATAGGTTATCGACCTACTTTCTCAGCCGACGAAACAATCAGCATGGAAGTGCATATTATTGATTTTGACAACGACATATATGAACATACCATAAAGATTGAATTGATTCACAGAATTCGCGATGAAATGAAATTTGATGGTTTAGAATCCCTCAAAGCGCAACTTCAAAAAGATAAAGAGCAAGTAATCAAACTCCTGTAAGTCTTTTTACTCCGCCAATCTATCTTAAACTCAAAATAATAAGAAAATAAATAAATTTATATAAATACAAAATCCGTAAAACAAAGAACAAATGAAAAAAATCTTTTTTACAATGCTAATTGGAACATTATTAATTGCATGTAACGGAAAAACTGACAACAATCCTTTTTTCCAAGTTTACGAAAATGAGTATCAAGCTCCGCCTTTTGATAAAATCAAAAACGCACACTTCATTCCTGCTTTCGAAGAAGGTATGAAACAGCAAGAGGCTGAAATTGAAGCTATTGCAAACAACACAGAAGAGGCTACTTTTGAAAACACCATCGAAGCGATGGAATATAGTGGTGAGTTACTTACTAAAGTTTCAAATGTTTTCTCCAATCTTCTTTCGGCAAACACTGACGATGAGATGAACAAAATCGCTCAGGAGATAACCCCTAAACTTACAGCTCACAGCGATAATATTTACTTAAATGACAAATTATTTCAACGTGTTAAGTCCCTACATGAAAACAAAGACAATTTAGACTTAAATTCTGAGCAAGAACGAGTATTAGATAAAATATACAAGCGTTTTGTTCGTGGTGGAGCTGACCTTAACGAAGAGCAAAAATCTGAGTTACGTGAAATCAACAAAGAATTGAGTAGTTTAGAGTTAAAATTTGGCCAAAATGTTTTAGCCGAAACAAATTCATTTAAACTATTTGTTGAAAATGAAGAGGAGTTAGCTGGTCTTTCAGAAGGCGTAATTCAAGCCGCTGCTGAAGCTGCTAAACAAGAAGGAAAAGAGGGACAATGGCTTTTCACAACTCAAAAATCAAGCTTTTTACCAGTATTACAATACGCTGAAAATAGAGAACTACGTAAAGCATTATTGATTGCATACAATGAGCGTTGCAACAACAATAACGAATATGATAACAAAGAGGTTATTAACTCTATCATGAAATTACGTGTTCAAAAGGCACATTTATTGGGTTATAACTCTCCTGCTGAGTTTATTTTAGACAACACAATGGCTAAAACTCCAGAAACAGTTAATAACTTCTTGGATGAACTTTGGGTTGCATCCGTTTCAAAAGCAAAAGAAGAGGCTTATGAACTTCAGAAAATGATGGATGCTGATGACAAAGGAGAAAAATTGGAGCCATGGGATTGGTGGTATTATGCTGAAAAACTTCGCGTTGAAAAGTATGACTTAAATGAAGAAGAAGTTTCACAATACTTCAAATTAGAGAATGTTAGAAATGGTATTTTCCATGTAACGAACAAATTGTTTGGTTTGAATTACGAAAAATTAGACAATATGCCTATTTATAACGAAGAAGTTGAAGTATTCAAAGTTACCGATGCTGATGGCTCTTTAATTGGAATTCTTTACACCGACTACTTCCCACGTGCTGGTAAAAACGTGGGTGCATGGATGAGTAGCTATAAAAAACAGCAAATTAAAGATGGTGAAAACATACGACCCATCATTACTAATGTATGTAACTTTACCCGTCCTACTTCTACAAAACCATCACTACTAACAATTGATGAAGTAGAAACATTATTCCACGAATTTGGTCACGCTTTACACGGTCTTTTGTCACAAACAACATATCCTTCTCTATCAGGTACAAGTGTGATGCGAGACTTTGTAGAACTTCCATCGCAAATTATGGAAAATTGGTGCTTCGAACCAGAAGTATTGAAAGCTTATGCTTTCCATTATGAAACAGGCGAGGTAATTCCAGACGAACTAATCGAAAAAATTAATAATGCAGGTACATTCAATCAAGGTTTTGTAATGACTGAGTTTATGTCAGCCGCTTTATTAGATATGGCTTACCATAATCTTACAGAAGTTCAAGACATTGATGTTGAGGCATTTGAAAAACAAGTGATGGACGATATCGGTATGATTCCTGAAATATTTGTTCGTTACCGTAGTCCATTTTTCAAACATATTTTCCAAGGTGGATATTCTTCTGGATATTATAGCTACAAATGGGCTGAGGTATTAGATGCTGATGCTTTCCAAGCTTTTGTTGAGACTGGCGATATCTTTAACCAAGATGTTGCAGCATCATTCCGTAAAAATATTTTAGAAAAAGGAGATATGGAAGACCCTGCAAAATTATACAGAGATTTCCGAGGCAAAGACGCTACACCTGATGCTTTACTAATCAAACGAGGTCTTAAATAGTCCAATTGATTAGATAATTGAATAAAATACTAAAGTAGAGATACAAAATAAAAGTATCTCTACTTTTTTTATTTATACGAAGTATTCTTATTTTTGTAAAAAAAATTTAGAAGAATAATGAGAGTAAACTTGCAAAAATTAAACGTACCGCCATTAAGTGTCATTTTACTGGTTTATCTTTTGTCTGCAGGCATATGGTTTGGCAGTTATTTTATCTATCAATACCCACACCCAATGAGCACCAAAGCTGGTTTCATTGCTGAAGGTATTATCCCATCTACTACCCTAATTGCCCATATCATTACTTTTGCAATCGTTATTGCAAACTCTTTTATTCTCAGCCTGATGAACCGTAAGTTCTCATTTATCCGAACAAGAACTTTTATTCCATCCATTATCTATTTGCTTCTTGCAAGTACTTGGTTACAAATGCATGGAAATTATATCGGAGCAGCCGCAAGCTTTTTTATCCTTTTGTCCTTATTTCTAAGTTTAGAAATGTATAAGAACAAACGCTCTTTTGAGCATGCATTCCTCGCCTCACTTCTATTTTCTATGGCTTGTTTACTTGTTCCCAATTATTTATTCATCATACCCGTTTTCTTTATTGGCTTTTTTATTCTTAAAGCTATTTCTTTTCGTATATTTTTAGCTTCCGTATTTGGATTTATCACACCCTGGATTTTTTACTTTTCTATTTCATTTTTCTTTCTCGATAGCGCTAATCCAACAGATGATGTTGTAAGTTTTATAAGTGATTTCAAACTATTGAATTATCAAAACATTCCTGCTTTAGTCTATATCGCCATTTTATCTTCTATATTAGTTATCAGCGCATTTCAGATAATCAACAATTCGATGAAAGATAGTATTCAAGCACGGAATCAGTTAAGCTTTATTTTCCTTTTGGGCTATGCTATAGTGGTGTTAACTATTTTACGATTTAATCACTACACCTCTTTTTCATTTGTAATAATTATTTTATTTGCAATCCAAATAGCCTACCCGCTTGCTCTAATAAAAAATAAATTAAACCCTATACTGTTTTTTGTTTTGCTATTTTTCAGCCTTGTATTTGCACTTTCAACTATTCTAATAGGATTATTGAATCAGTAATTGTTTAATTTCAGACACTCCATAAACATAACTTTAGATATAATTAAACACCAAAGTCAAGCAGCTATACGGGTAAATAGGATTAACAAGAAATATTTCAAGTTAAATTTGTATTATATACAAATTAGTAGTATTTTCACAACGTTTAAAAATTATAATAAGCGAGTAGAATTACTTGTTATAACTATTTATATAATTAGCTAACTATGAATAAAAACCTAATTTTAGTACTTTTATTTGCATTTTTAATGCCAAATATCATAAACGCTCAAAATCGAAAAGAGTATTTAATTGAGAAAAATTGGAAATTTGCACGAACCGATGGCGATGAGCAAGCTTTAGAAAATTTTGACGACAGCAAATGGCAAAATGTGAGTGTTCCACATGATTGGGCTATTTACGGTCCATTTAGTCCACAGAATGACAAGCAACATGTTGCCATTTTACAAGATGGACAAACCGAAGCAAGTGAACACGCAGGACGCACAGGAGGACTTCCGTTTGTCGGTGTTGGTTGGTATCGAAATAGCATAGATTTACCGGCTTACGAAAAAGGAAAGCGGGTACAGTTACTTTTTGATGGCGCCATGGCAAATTCTCAAATATTCGTTAATGGAAAAAAAGTAGGTGAATGGCCTTATGGCTACAACTCTTTTCACTTTGACATCACTGACTACTTGCATAAAAATGAGGAGAAAAACGTATTAGCTGTTCGATTAGAAAACCGACCCGAACAATCGCGCTGGTATCCTGGTGCTGGTCTTTATCGCAACGTGCATGTTATCATTTCAGATGAAACTCATATACCTATTTGGGGCTCCTATGTAACTACACCGCTTGTAAATGAGGAGTTTTCTAAAGTCAATATTAAAACGAAAATTTCGCACCCAAAAGCAGGGGCTAAATATAGTTTAGAAACAGAAATTCGCAACAGTGAAGGTATTTCTTTAGTGAAAACTAAAACAGAATTGACAAAATACGACGGTAATCAATTTGATCAAAATTTAATTGTTGAAAATCCTGTTTTATGGAATTTAGAAAGTCCTACTCTCTATTCTGTACACTCTAAGTTGATAGAAAACGACACAAAACTTATTGATGAATACGTTACACCTTTTGGAATACGTACTATTGAGATTAAACCTAATGACGGTTTTTATCTGAATAATGAAAAAACAGTATTCAAAGGAGTCTGCATCCATCACGATTTAGGACCGCTTGGAGCAGCAGTTAATGATGCAGCTATTCGTCGTCAAGTGCGCATAATGAAGGATATGGGAGCAAACGCTATCCGTACTTCTCACAACATGCCAGCACCTGAGTTAGTTCGTGCTTGCGATGAGATGGGAATGATGTTAATGGTTGAAACTTTTGATGAATGGAAACAAGCTAAAGTGCATAATGGATACAACCTTTTTTGGGACAATTGGGCTGAAAAAGATATGATAAATGTATTGCACAATTTCCGCAACAATCCTTCTGTAGTCATGTGGTGCGTAGGAAATGAAGTGCCAGAGCAAGGTGATGGAAACTGGGGACCTAAGAGAAATAAGTTTTTACAAGACATTTGCCATCGCGAAGACCCAACCCGTCCTGTTACAAATGGTATGGATAATCCTGGAGCCGTAGTAAATAATAATTTCGCAGCAGTATTGGATGTTGCAGGATTCAATTATCGTCCACATCTTTATCACGAAAATTACAAAAAGATACCACAACAACTTATTCTTGGAACAGAGACAGCTTCAACTGTCAGTTCACGAGGTGTATATAAATTCCCTGTTGAGCGTAAATCAATGGCGACATATCCCGACCACCAAGCTTCATCTTACGACGTAGAGCACTGCGGATGGTCAAACTTACCTGAAGATGACTTCATCCAGCACGAAGATTTACCCTACGCTATTGGTGAATTTGTATGGACTGGTTTCGATTATTTAGGCGAGCCTACACCCTACTACACTAACTGGCCTTCACACAGTTCTTTGTTTGGAATTGTAGATTTGGCAGGTATTCCTAAAGATAGATTTTACCTATACCGCAGCCACTGGAACAGCGATGAAAACACTTTACATATTCTTCCACATTGGAATTGGGCTGGTAGAGAAGGCGAAGTAACACCGATTTTTGTTTATACAAACTACCCTTCAGCTGAACTATTCATCAATGGAAAAAGCCAAGGTGTACAAACTAAAGACCTCTCTATTACAAGAGATATAAGTGCGAACAAAGAAGCTGAAAAGAATTTTGATCGTCAAAAACGCTATCGTTTGATGTGGATGGACACAAAGTACGAGCCAGGCGTTGTTAAAGTCGTAGCTTATGATGAAAAAGGAAATATTGCTGAAGAAAAAGAGATAAAAACAGCGGGCAAAGCACATCGAATTGTACTTGAAGCCGATCGAAATCAAATCTCTGCTGATGGTAGAGATATCGCTTTCATCAATGTAAAAATAGTGGATAAAGATGGTAATTTCTGCGCTGTCGATGAGCGCGAAATAAGCTTTAATGTAAAAGGTAAAGGTAGCTTCAAAGCTGTTGCAAACGGAAACCCCGCAAGCTTAGAAAGCTTCCAAACTCCAAAAATGAAACTATTTAGTGGGCAATTAACAGCATTGATTCAAAGTAGCGAAAGTGCTGGTGAAATTGTTGTTGAAGCTAAAGCAAAAGGTGTAAAATCTGCAAGCTTAAAATTACACACTAAATAAAATAAGAATTAAGAAAAGATGAAAGATTTATTTTGGCAAGCTACAAAATATATCCGTCACTCTACAACGGCAAAGAATACTAAGGGGCATGGCATTCATTCCCCTTATCTTTACCGTTTCACACACAATGCGATTTACGAAAAACACCCTTTTTATGTTTTTCCCAAAATTGAAGAGTTACGTGAGAACCTACTTTTTGATAATAGGATAATAAATATCAGAGATTATGGAACAGGTTCTAACAAAGAGATGAGGGTCAAAGATATTGCTAAAACATCCTTACAACCAGCTAAATGGGCGCAGCTGCTATATCGTATTGTAAACTTTACTAAGGCTGAAAACGTATTGGAATTAGGCACCTCACTGGGTGTTACTACTTCTTATTTAGCATCACCAAATAAAGAGATTCAATGCGTAAGCTTAGAAGGCTCAGACGAAATTGCTAAAATTGCAAAGGAAAGTTTTGCTAAATTAGATATCAAAAACATTGAGGTAAAAGTAGGCAATATTGATGAGATATTAAGTCCAACGCTTGATGAAATGGGACAATTAGATGTTGTCTATTTTGATGCAAACCATACATACGAAGCCACATTAAATTATTTCAATCAATGCTTGAACTATATTCACCCCAATACTGTTTTTATTTTTGATGATATATATTGGTCTAAAGAGATGACGAAAGCTTGGAACTCGATTAGAAAACATGAAAAAGTAACCAGTAGCATCAATTTGTTTAAGGTAGGTATTTTATTTTTTAATAAAAGTTATCCAAAACGAACCTACACAATGAAATACTAAAATGAAAATTTACACAAAAACAGGAGATAAAGGAAAATCAGGATTGATTGGTGGCACGCGCGTCGAAAAATCAGACTTACGCTTAGAGGCTTATGGCACAATTGACGAACTAAATACGCATATCGGACTTTTAGTCTCACTTGGCTTAAAAGATGAGCACGCTCTTTTTCTAAAAAAGCTACAAAACTTACTCTTTACCGTAGGCTCCAATCTTGCTACTGACACCTCCAAAATTGAGTATAAAACTGCTTCTACGATGAAGGAAAGCTATATTGAAGAAGTTGAGAATGAGATTGATCGCTTAGAGACAACGCTACCTCCATTGAGACACTTCATTCTTCCTGGAGGAAGCCAAAAAGCGGCTGTAAGTCATATTTGTCGTACTGTTGCTCGTCGTGCAGAGCGCAGAATAGTAGAAATGAGCGCAGATTACCCAGTTGATAAACTGACAATAATGTATGTAAATCGTTTATCGGATTACTTTTTCGTTTTGGCACGGGTATTGCTACAAGAAGATAAAAAACAGGAAATTATTTGGGAACAACCAGATAATTGAAATTTTTATTGTACTTTTGCGAAACTTTTAGGATTCGCATTTATTAATATTTAAATACTTGGAAAGATATGTATTGGACCTTAGAGCTTGCTTCAAAAATCGAAGACGCACCATGGCCAGCTACAAAAGATGAGCTGATAGATTACGCAATGCGTTCGGGTGCACCAATGGAAGTTATTGAAAACCTTCAAAAAATTGAGGATGCAGGAGAAATATTTGAGTCAATTGAAGATATATGGCCTGATTATCCTACAAAGGAAGACTTCTTCTTTGATGAAGAGGAGTATTAACATAAATAATAGTTTATACGAATACTTATTTTAAACTGATTTACTCAGTTTATTATTCATAAATTATTATGTAAAAATAAGTCTCAACTTACATTTTTAAATGTAGTTGAGACTTTTTCGTATTTACAATCTATATTTATACAAAAAAACAGCACAAGAAGATCTCACACATTTTCAAACAAATTGAAATTGAATAGACTTTATCTTAGGATGCAGAGATAAATACGCTTCAGAATAGAAGTCCCAAATTAAAAATCAGAAGAATAAGCAATATTTTTTGTACTTTTGTATAAAATTCAAATCAATGATGAGATTCGATATTATTTCAGCAGTTCCCGAACTTTTAGATAGTCCGCTTAACCACTCTATAGTGCAACGAGCCAAAGATAAGGGCTTGGTTGAAATCTTTATTCACAACCTGCGCGATTATACAAAAGATAAACATCGTAGAATTGATGATTATGCCTTCGGGTTTAGCGCTGGAATGGTTTTACAGATTGAACCAATTGATAATGTAATTTCACTACTTAAAAGTGAACGCGAATACGATGAAGTGATTTACACTTCACCTGACGGAGATAAGTTTAATCAATCAATGGCAAACAACTTCTCCTTAGCAAAGAACATTATAATACTGTGTGGGCATTACAAAGGTATTGATCAACGGGTAAGAGATCATTTGATAACTAAAGATATTAGTGTTGGTGATTTTGTGCTTACTGGAGGTGAGATACCTGCTGCCTTAATGACAGATGCTATTGTGCGACTTATACCAGGCGTAATTAGTGATGAAACTTCTGCTCTTTCTGATAGTTTTCAGGATAATTTGTTAGCTCCACCTGTTTATACTCGTCCTGCTAATTATAAAGGCTGGGAAGTACCTGATATATTATTATCGGGGCATCAGGCAAAAATTGAAGAGTGGGAACATGAACAGGCAGTCAATCGCACTAAACTGTTACGACCCGACTTGCTTAAATAGTTTGAACTATCTCAATCATGATTTGTTTAACTAGATAATATTCAAAAGAGAGATAAAGAAAAATGGCTTGGTTGTATTTAATAATTGGTGGCGTTTTTGAGTCGCTTTTTGCTTTTAGTTTAGGTAAAATATCTGAATCACAAGGACGCGAAACCATTTTTTGGGTTTTAAGTTTTCTTCTTTCAGTAGCTTTATCTATGTGGTTTCTATACAAGGCAATCGACACAGGCTTAGGTATTGGAGTTTCATATGCTATTTGGGGAGCAATAGGAGTAGCTGGAAGTGTATTGTTAGGCTATTTTTATTTTCAAGAATCGCTTAGTTTTTGGAAACTTTTCTTTTTATCTACTTTAGTAATCTCAGTAATTGGATTAAACTTAAGCAGCGCAAAGTAAATTTATTAATTAAAAAAGCCGTTAGCAGATTATAGTTTAGCTGCGAGCGGAATAAACATTATGGTACATATAGGAATTATTGGAGGTGCTGGTTATACAGCAGGTGAATTGATACGAATTTTGATTAATCACCCTTATTCGAAAATTGAATTTATTCATAGCACAAGTAACGCAGGCAATCCCATCACAAAAGTACATAGCGGATTGATTGGCGAAACTGATTTGATATTTACTAATCAGCTCGACTTTAGCAAGGTAGACGTTATTTATCTATGCTCAGCGCATGGTGATAGCAAAAAGTTTTTAGAAGCAAACCATATTCCAGAGTCAGTTAAAATCATTGACTTGTCAACCGATTATCGTCACAAACGCGAAGGAAACAACTTTATATACGGATTACCAGAACTTAATCGAGAACAGATAAAAGTTGCTAAACTTTTGGCTAACCCAGGTTGCTTTGCTACTACAATTCAATTAGCCGTATTACCTTTAGCTAACAAGGGATTACTAAATAGCGATGTACACACACACGCTATTACAGGTTCAACGGGAGCTGGTGTAAGGCCTGTTGCTACCACTCATTTTAGCTGGCGAAATAGCAACATTTCTATTTACAATGCATTTGAGCACCGACATATGCAAGAAATTTTAGAATCCGTTACACAGCTGCAGGAAGAATTTAAGTACGATTTTAACTTTATTCCTATGCGAGGAGATTTTACACGTGGCATTTTCGCTACAACTTATCTTAAATCTCCATTAAGCTTGGAAGAAGCCAAAGATATATACAAAGAGTTTTACAAGGATGCAGCGTTTACCTTTGTAGTGGACGAGAATCCGGATATGAAACAAGTTGTTAACACAAACAAAGCACTTGTTTACTTAGAGAAAAAAGGAGATTATCTATTAATTATCACAGCAACAGATAATTTATTAAAAGGAGCATCAGGCCAAGCTGTTCAAAATATGAATTTAATGTTTGGATTGGATGAAAAAGCAGGATTAGGTATTAAATCAGTAGGGTTTTGATTTTACAGAGGAGTTAAACATTAAAACCCAACTTAACAACTGACATTTTGTTATCAATTGTGGCTTTTTAAAAACAATATGGAAACAAATAAGAAAACAAATAAGCTACTTTGTATCAAACTAAAAACAAGGTGTTAAAAATACTAATTTTATTTTGAAAAAATAATTAAGAAAGTTATCTTTGCAAAGTGATTTTTTCATAGTATTAGATTTAAGGTTAATTGAGATTGGTTGTCGGGATGACAACCTTTCTTCTTTTTAAAGCAATTTATTATTTACTTATTATTCTTTCCCGATAAGAGCTTTTATTTTACATAGGTATATTTTATTGATTATTTTAAGTGTTTAGTTTTAACTTGGATCATTTTCCAAAGTATAGCATTGCCCCGTTTTTATTTTACGGATGAATATGAGTATTGCTAAGTTAAAAGTTAGAAAGTTTATAAAGTGTAAAGCAATGATGAGTGATTAGTTTAGACCTGCTCTAAAACCTACTAAACTTAATACTACACAATACGACCTCTGAGAGGTCAAATGTTTATAGCAAAAAGAATGAACAAAGCAATACGACCCCAATGGGGTCGAAGCCTCTTTTTCTATCAATATCCTATAAACATTTAATCCCTAAGGGATTATTAAAAGATTATAACAATGTCTCTACTCATCTGATGACATGGAGTCAT
>CAYFTO010000027.1:0-21603 GCA_964346125.1 uncultured Paludibacter sp. | reverse complement strand
AAGAATTGGGTGATTTAGCTGTTTATGGCTGGAAATAAGAAATAGATTCTTAGATCAAGAGTTATTTATATATAAAAACCGACTTTCAATTTTGGAAGTCGGTTTTTTTTGTTTTTTAAAATAAATGGGGTAGAGCTTATCAAGTTTTTTTATTCCTCATTATCTTGATTGTTCTCAATTCGATAAACTGAGTTAATCTCTTTCATTTTTGTTAGATTATTGATAAGCAAATTTACATCCTCTGTGCTTGAAACCACAACATTGAAATAGCCTTTAAAAAGTCCATTATCTGTTTCTAAGGAAATATCACGGATGTTAATATTGAATATCTCTGAAATAATTTTCAAAATTTCTATTAGCAAACCTGGTTTGTCATAGCCATTAATTTCAAGTCTTTCAACAAAAATTTGGGACTTATATTCTCCCCATTCTACATTAACGATGCGGTTACCAAAATTACTTTTGATAATATTGGCCAATTTACATTGCCTTTTATGTACAACAATTAAGTTGTTGTCATTCACATAACCTAAAATATCATCGCCTGGGATGGGGTGGCAACAAGCCGCCAGTTCATATGCTTTCCCCATTTGCATGTGATGAAGTCTATATGTTTTTTTAAAATCAATTTTATCTATTGTGGTTAAAGTTTCAACTTCATCTTCTTTTATCTCTTTTTTGTCATTTGCAGTACTTGTAAAAGGATTACGTAAAATCTTAGAGAATATATTAGTAGATTTAGGCTTTAAGGCTTCGATAATTTGGTTGTTGTTTATTGATTTTTTACCAACGGCTAAATATAAATCATTTATATGCTCTAAATTAAAATAGCTAATTAATTGATTTAAATTCTGATTATCTAATTTTAAGCTATGTTGGGTAAATATCGTTTCTAAGAGTTGCTGACCTATTTGCATCTCTTTTTTATCCTCTTTTCTAAAATAAGCTCTTAAACTGGATTGTGCATATCCAGTTGTAACAAATTCAAGCCATTCCTCTTGAGGTTTCTGTTTTCCAGAAGTTACTATCTCTATTTGATCGCCACTTTCCAAAATTTGGTTAAGCGGTACAAGTTTATGATTTACTTTTGCTGCAATACTTTTAAACCCTATTTCTGTATGAATGCGAAAAGCGAAATCAAGTGCTGTAGCCCCTTTTGCTAAGGTGATGATATCTCCTTTTGGAGTAAATACAAAAATCTCGGAAGAGAATAGGCTGAGTTTAAAAGTATCTAAAAAATCAATAGCATTGGGTTCGGGATTCTCTAATAATTCCTTTACTGTTTTTAGCCATTTATCCAATTCAGATTCACTTTCAGATTTAGTTCCAGTTTTGTATTTCCAATGTGCCGCCAAACCTCGCTCAGCAATATCATGCATACGTCTGCTTCTAATTTGTATTTCTACCCATCGTCCAGCTGGTGTCATCACAGTGACATGAAGAGCCTCATACCCATTCGCTTTAGGAGTGTTAATCCAATCTCTAATACGCTCAGGATGTGGCTTGTAGATTGAAGTGATTGCAGAGTAAATCATCCAGCATTGTTCACCTTCAGGAATACCTTCTATAGGATCAAAAATAACTCTCAACGCTAAAATATCATACACTTCATCAAACGGGATGTTTCTCGATGACATTTTTTTCCAAATAGAGTAAACTGATTTTATCCGTTTGTGAAGTTCAAATTGATAGCCTCTTTGTTCGAGTACTTTTTGGATTGGTGCTGAAAACTCGCTATAGAACTTATCCAAAAGACCTTGTTCATTTTCTAAAAGCTGCTCGATGAGATGATAAGTTTCCGGATGATCGTATTTGAAACTTAAATTTTCAAGTTCTGTTTTTATTCTAAATAGTCCTAAGCGATGAGCCAGCGGTGCGTAAATGTATTCGGTTTCTCCTGCAATTTTATATTGCTTGGCAGGTGGCATAGAGCCAAGAGTACGCATGTTGTGAAGGCGGTCTGCTATTTTTATTAAGATAACACGTATGTCTTCAGACATAGTTAGTAATAGCTTCCTGAAGTTTTCTGCTTGCCCAGAAGCTTTTTCACCAAATACACCGCCTGAAATTTTTGTAAGTCCATCAACTATTGTAGCAATCTTAGGACCAAAATGGTTTTCAATATCTTCAACGGTATATTCAGTGTCTTCAACTACATCATGCAACAAAGCTGAACAGATAGAAGTAGATCCTAAGCCTATCTCATTGATTACAATTTTGGCAACAGCAATGGGATGAAGTATATAAGGTTCACCCGATCGACGTCTCAAATCTTTATGTGCGCTATAAGCAAAATTGAATGCTTTAGTCACTAAATCAACCTTTTTTCGATGGTTTGAATTAACATATGCATCCAACAGCTCATTAAACTCCTTTTGAATAAGTTCGTTGTCGCTATCTATATTTGTTTTAATTTCATTTGTCATAAGTAAAAACCAGATTTGTTCTATGTGCTTTCATTCTTTTATTTAAGGAAACTAAAATCTCCTTTTACTTCTATTTGTTTTATAGTAATTCCTTTGTTCAAAGGCTTTTTTTAGCTTAATACGATTTACATCTTGTATTAAACTGTTAATTGATTTAATACTCAGAAAGAAATAAGCCTATATTATTTGATTTTATATTATAATAGTTACCTATTAAGTGATTTATCATTAATCCATTGTAAAGATAGGCTCCGTTACGCAAACCAATATCGTTGGTTACGCTATTGTTGATATTTCCAAACGAGCCAATCTTAAGTATAAGAGGTGCTAAGGTGTTGCTTAAAGCCATAGATGACGTACGTCCAACTCGTGCTGAAATATTGGGGACACAATAGTGAATAATACCGTGCTTTTCATAAATAGGATTTGAAATTGTACGACATTCGGAAGTTTCAAAACAACCACCCTGGTCAATGCTTAAATCAACAATAACCGCCGCTTTTTTCATCGTTTTTATTAAATCTTCTGAAATCATAAATCGCTCTGAACCATTGATATAACGTAGGTTACCTATGACTGCATCAGCCGAAGCTAAAGCTTTTATTAATACCTTAGGGTGAATAACGGATGTGAAAATCTGACTGCCTAAATAATGTTGTACTTTTCGTAATTTATTGATATCATGATCAAAAACTTTTACCATAGCACCTAAGGCTAATGCCGCTCGAGCTGCTACAATACCTGCTGTGCTAGCCCCTAAAATAACTATCTCTGTTGGAGTTATTCCAGCCACACCCCCTAAAAGAATTCCTTTTCCACCTCTCTCTCCACTCATTAAATCCGAAATGATCGCTATTGCTGTATTGCCTTCCACTTCAGCTATGGAGTTAATGATTGGGTAATTATTTTGTGAATCTTTAATTAAATCATAGGCAAAAACATTCATCTTCTTCTGCATCATCAATCTGATAGTTTCACTTGATAAATTACTCAATTGTAAGGCAGAAAACAAGGTTGAATGATTATTCATCAATTGCAAATCATCAATCGTAGGAGGTGCAATTTTTAAAACAAAATCGGTTGAAAAAACCTCTTCTCTATGATCAACAATATGAGCACCCACTTCACTGTATTGCCAATCAGTAAATGAGATTGATTCACCTGCACCACGCTCAATATAGACACTATGTCCCTCTTCAACAATCATTTCAACACCCTCGGGAGTAAGGGCTAAGCGTGTTTCCACTTTTGAGTCTTCTTTGGGTAGTCCTATAGAAAGCTTGGGTGAACTAATTAGCTCTTTTAGTAGGCTCTCTTCTGGAATAAGATTTGCTTTTTCTTTTGCAGACATATCTGGTGTTTTTTTCAAAATAATGGATACAAATCTAATTGTTTTTCATGAAATTTACAAATAGGAATGTCTTTTTTATCCAAATTGTTTTTGTAACTAATAGTACTTTCTTTTTGAAATAAAAGAATAATATTAGCGTTTCATAAGTATAATAATATTTATGATGGAAGAAGCTATAAGAAAAGCCGTACAAGTATTAAGAGATGGAGGGATAATTCTTTATCCAACTGATACAATTTGGGGATTGGGCTGTGATGCTACAAATGAATTATCAGTCAGTAAATTGTATGAGGTGAAAAGGAGGATTGAATCCAAATCAATGTTAGTTTTAATTGATTCTGATGTGAAGTTGCAATCGTATGTTGATGTTGTTCCTTCTATGGCGTGGGATTTAATTGATGTGTCTGATGAACCACTGACAATCATTTATCCAAATGCTAAAAATTTAGCTAAAAACTTAGTGGCTGAAGATGGAAGCATCGCCATTAGGATTACGAATGAACAGTTTTCAAAGAAACTTTGCGAACGTTTTCGTAAACCAATTGTTTCGACTTCCGCCAATAGAAGTGGCTATCCAGCTCCAGTGCTATTCAGTGATATTGATGAAAGTATAAAAAAAGAGGTTGACTATGTTGTTGAATTTCGTCAAAATGATAATCGAAAACTAAAGCCAAGTTCTATTATAAAGTTGGGTATTAATAACGAAGTTTCAGTTATAAGAAAATAAGAGCATTGCCTTGTTGATGAATAAAAAACTATTGATATATAGATATGTGCTTTTAGACTTTTTAGCAGCCACCATTGTATGGGTGCTTTTTATGATGTTTCGTCGTGTCGTTAATGATGGAGTTCTTTTTGAAAATATTACAATACTTGTACCTAACTCCAATTATTTCACTAATCTTGCACTATTTCCATTATTCAGTGTTTTTATTCACTATATCACAGGCTATTACATCAACCCTTTTAAGCAATCTAGTTTTATTGAATTTCTGAAAACTTTATTGTCAACCGTTTTTATTTCAATCATTATATTTTTTGTGTTACTTTTAGATGATATTGTGATAAGCTATGAGTATTACTATTATTCTCTTTTAGTGCTAATTATATTACTTTTTACAATTACTTTTCTGCTTCGATTAGGACATAGTTTATATATTCTTCGGAAATTTAAAAAAGGAGATTGGAAATTTAATACTTTAATTATAGGTGTTGGCGAAAAAGCAGAAAGCATTGCCAATCAGATAGAAAAAACGCAATATTTAAATCAAGTTGTAGGTTTCGTCAATCATCTTGGCTCTAAGAGTTTGAATATAGACCAGGAAAAAATACTTGGTAGCATGTACGATATTGACAAGATTATAGAAAAAAAGAATATTAGTGAGGTTGTTGTAGCCTTAGATGAAGCTGATGAAACAGTTATTTTTAATGTTCTTAATAAATTATTTTACTATAATATTGATATATCATTTTTACCTCGACCCTATGAAATTTTAACCGGAAAAGTACGCATTCAAAATCAGATTTTGGAGCCTTTGGTGAGTGTAACAAAACACACTATGAGTGATTGGGAGCTTGCTTGGAAAAGATTTTTTGATTTGAGTTTTTCACTTTTTTCATTGATATTTTTTTCGCCACTTTTTCTAATTATATCTATTGCTATAAAGTTAGACTCAAAAGGGTCTGTGTTTTATCGACAAACAAGAATTGGTCTCCATGGAGTTCCATTTAAGATCTTAAAATTTAGAACCATGCACTCTGACTCCGAGCGTGGAAAGCCTCAGTTAAGCAGCCCAACAGATAGTAGAGTGACTAATATGGGTAGAATACTTCGTAAATACCGCTTGGATGAACTTCCTCAATTTGTAAATATTATCAAAGGAGAAATGAGCATTGTTGGGCCAAGACCTGAAAGAGAATATTACATAAATCAAATTATAAAAGTAGCACCTTATTACTGTTTGTTGTATAGAATACGTCCAGGATTAACATCTTGGGGACCAATCAAATTAGGCTATGCGGATACGGTTGATAAAATGATTGAGAGGCTTAATTATGATATACTTTATTTAGAAAATATGAGTATTTTCACTGATTTGAAAATCATGCTAAGCACCATTAAGATATTGATCAGAGGTGAAGGTGTTTAAGTAATAAAATATCTCTATACAATCAAATAGGGAGAATAAATAACAGAAAAAATGGCAAAAAAATTAAGTTATACGGAAGCATTAAATGAGTTGGAGAAAATTCTAAGTGATTTAGAAAAGAACGATGAGTTTGATATGGACAAAATAGCTGCAAAAATAAAAGAAGCAGCTAAGCTCATCTCTGTTTGTAAAAATCAATTAAAGGTAATTGATAAAGATTTGAACCAAATTATGGAAGATATTGAATAAAAGGAAGCTGTTTTATTCTGCCTTTATCATTATTCCGCTTATCATTCTTCCTGATTCAATGCCTTGACGACGCGCAGAGAAAAACCGCTCGCTATCGCTGTAACTGCATAATTCAGCTGTTTCTATATTGGATTCTTGAAGTCCACTATCAAGCAGTATTTCCTTATTGGCTTGCCAAAGGTCTAAATGATACTTGTTGTTTTTTAGAAAAAAGAAATTTTCAGAGTCAAAATTCATCGCATCAAAGGCATATTTCACTTCATTGCCAACTTCATATACTTCAGGAGAAATAGAAACACCAATAGCGGCTTTGATGTTTTGGGGATTGCTCCCGTACTTCGCAATCATTTCATTGACAGCTTCTTTGGCTATTCTTAGTCGAGTGCTTCGCCAGCCAGAATGAATGGCTGCAACGGCGTTGGTTTTTGTATCATAAAGTAAAATGGGTACACAATCAGCTGTGGAAACAATGATACACTGATTGGGGATGTTTGTGATAAGTGCATCAACTCCTTTTAGTTTTTCAGCCTGTTGGGAGGCGTCAGATTTTAGAAAATCTTCATCAATCGTCAGAACGTGATTTTCGTGAGTTTGAAAAGGGATGTGACAATTTTTTTCCTCCAAATTCATTTCGGAGTAAAAAACAGCAAAATTTTTCTGAATGTTCTCAAGAGAATCCTTGCTGTACTTTCCCAAATTTAGCGATTCATAATTCCCAGAGCTCACACCTCCAATGCGAGTGCTTGTAAAATGAAGAATCTTGGATTCTTTTTCTAAAATAGGGTAGGAGATAAACATCAATTAAGTTAAAAGATTAAAGTTAGAAGTTGAAAGTCATTATTCATCTTTGTCGTCCCAACCAATGCCTCTGTATTGACTAATATCCACATCATCTTCTTCGTCTCTAAATATAGTTCTTGTTTCCTCCTCGTCATCCCAATCTACTTCTATATCCTCGTCATCAATATCTACCATGATACGTTCAGCGATTTCCATATCTTGCTGTGCAATATCCAATTCGATGATTTCATTTTCGGTAAGTTCCGTCCAAATCATATCTTTGAGCTGATCAACGCCTTTACCTGATACAGAGGATATAAAAATTGTTTTTACATCTTCAGGAAGTTCTTTTTTCATCTCCTCGATAAGATCGTCGTCAAGCATATCTGATTTGGAAATAGCCAGCAAACGGTGTTTGTCAACTAATTGAGGATTGTATTTTTTTAATTCGTTGTTCAAAATTTCATACTCCTTTTTTATATCTTCACTATCAGCGGGAATCATAAAAAGAAGAATTGAATTTCGCTCAATGTGACGAAGAAAGCGCAATCCTAAGCCTTTACCTTCTGCTGCTCCTTCGATGATGCCAGGAATGTCGGCCATTACAAAAGATTGATTATTGCGATGGCTTACAATACCGATGTTGGGAACTAAAGTTGTGAAAGGATAGTCAGCGATTTCAGGCTTTGCAGCCGAAACTACCGATAGGAGAGTAGATTTTCCTGCATTAGGAAAGCCCACTAAACCAACATCTGCTAACACTTTTAGTTGAAATATCGCTGTTAGTTCCAATCGAGGTTCGCCTGGTTGTGCATATCGAGGCGCTTGATTAGTAGCTGTGCGAAAATGCCAATTACCCAATCCACCTCTTCCGCCTTTTAGCAATATCACCTCTTGTTTATCTTCTGTAATATCAAAGAGAAAATCGCCTGTTTCTCCATTGTAAATAACGGTACCTAAAGGAACTTCAATAATTTGATCTTTTCCGTCTTTTCCAAATCGCTTGCTTTTGCTACCCGATTCTCCATCTTCGGCAAATACGTGCCGTTCGAATTTTAGGTGAATTAATGTCCATAAATTTCGATTTCCACGGATGATGATATGGCCTCCACGCCCTCCATCTCCTCCATCAGGTCCTCCCTTTGGTATGTATTTAGCTCTATGAAAATGAGCAGAACCTGCACCTCCTTTTCCAGAGCGACAATAAATTTTTACGTAATCGATAAAATTTGAAGACATATTATTATAGAGTTATTGGTAAAGAAAAAAATATGAAAACTTTCAATCAGCTTTTATAGCTTGAGCAGTAGGATTAAATGTACGTATTATTATTAACAATAGTACATTTGATAGCACTATTGTTAATAATTTATTTAGTTAAAAGTGATTTAATGCATTAAAGTACAGTGGCAATCTCCTCTGTTATTCGATTAAACACCTCATCAACGCTTCCTTCTCCATTAATGCGACGGCATATTCCAGAATCATCGTAGAAACTACAAACAGGCTTTGTTTGATTGCTGTAAACATGTAGGCGTCTGATTATTGTTTCATAATTATCGTCCGAACGATTTGAAACTTTAGCTCGCCCTAAAAGTCGATCAATTAATTGTTCTTCTTCAACAATTAGATTGATAAGAATATTTATTTTCATTCCGTTTGCTTCACAAAGATCATTCAAAGCTTGAGCTTGTTCGGGTGTTCGTGGAAACCCATCAAAAATAAAACCGTTTTTTCCAGGGAGCTTATTGGCCATTTTTTCTGCAATCATATTGATAACCAGTTCGTCAGGTATCAATTGTCCGTTGCCGATAATATCTTTTGCGAGAAGACCTAATTCTGTACCATTGGCTATTTCTTTTCGAATCATATCACCAGTTGAAATGTGGTAGAGATTATACTTCTCAATTAATTTTTCACTTTGAGTACCTTTACCACTTCCAGGAGCACCAAAAATAATGATATTCAAATTAGTGTCTTCTGAGTTTTGAGTCAAACTATTACTACTTTCCATTATCTGTATTTAATTTATAAAATTTACATTTTTACGAATGTGTCTTCCCTGTGGAGTAGGTTTAAGATAATAAAAAATATTAGTCAATAACGGTATAAACCTCTTTAAGATTCCTTCCGTATCCGTCATAATCCAATCCATAGCCAACAATAAATTCATTTGGAATTTTTATAGCTACATAGTCAACGTGGATGTCTCTCTTTAGCGCATGCGGCTTTTGAAGAAAAGTACATACTTTAATATCGGCAGCACCCTTAGCTTTAAGTGAGTTGAGTATTTTCTCCATTGTTATTCCGGTGTCAACAATATCTTCCACCACCACAACATTACGCCCAACAATACTTTCATTAAGTCCAAAAATCTCTTTAACCGTTCCAGTTGTATAAATACCTTCGTAGGAAGAGAGTTTGACAAAAGTAATTTCACACGGGATATTTACTTCTTTCATTAAGTCACCAGTAAACATAAATGCACCATTAAGTACACATATGAAAAGGGGATTTTTATCAATTAAGTCTTTATTGATAGCCTCACCAACAGTTTTTACTGCTTTTTTAATCTCATCATCGGTAATAGAGATTTTGAATTTTTTGTCTTTAATTTCTATAATATCCATTATGCAAATGCCGATTTTATTTTAATCTTCAAAATTAAGTAAAAAAATAGACATTCGCATTATAAATCAGTAAAATCTCTATGAAAAAAGCAAAATATCTTTCCATTGTAATAATATTAAAAAAAAGATTCGATTTTCTTTTTTATCCTAATAATTCTACATATATTTGCTGAAATAAATTAGAGAGAAAATACAAAATAATTAATAAAGAATCCACTTATGAAATTTACCGCATCAAGTACAGAGTTATTGAGTCATTTACAAGCAATTAGTCGTGTTATCAATACAAAAAACTCAATGCAGATATTGGATAACTTTCTTTTCTCGTTAGAGGGGGATATTCTAAAAATGACAGCATCGGACATTGAAACGACTATGATTACTTCGATGGAAGTGCAAAACGTGGAAGGTTCGGGGATGGTAGCAGTAGCTAATAAGTTGCTTTTAGATACATTGAGAGAGTTTCCTGAGCAACCACTTACATTTAATATTGATGATGAAACTTTAGCAATGGAGATTACTTCTTCCAACGGAACTTATAATTTTATTGGACAAAATGGAGAATTGTACCCAATGCTTCCAAAGTTAGAAGGAGAGATTAAAACGCTAAAACTTGCAGCTTCCAATTTGTACAATGGAATATCGAAAACATTCTTCTGTATGGCTGATGATGAGTTGCGCCCTGTGATGAATGGTATCTTCTTTGATATAGCTACTGATATTACAATGGTTGCAACAGATGCTCATAAATTGGTTCGATACAAAACAGAATATGAATCAGCTACTGTAGAGGAGGATGAAAAAATGAGCTTTATCTTACCAAAGAAGCCTGCAAGCATGTTGCGTAATATATTGCAAAAAGAGAATGAAACTGTTGAAATACAATTCGATTCAAAAAATGCTTATTTTACTTTGTCAAACTACACTGTTGTTTGTCGTCAAGTAGAAGGGAAGTATCCTAATTACAACGGCGTTATTCCTAAAAACAACCCATTCAAAATTTATGTTGATAGACTTACTTTCTTAAACTCAATGAAGCGAGTGGCTGTTTTCTCAAACCAAGCAAGCAATTTGATTAAATTGGAGTTTGCCAGCAACAATGTGAATGTTACAGCACAAGATATCGATTTCTCAATTTCAGCAGAGGAAAATATCCCTTGTAACTACGAGAATGAATCTATCAAAATAGGATTTAAATCAAGCTTTTTGATTGAGATGCTTAGCAATATTGAGACGCAAGAAATCGTTTTAGAACTTGCAGATCCTTCACGTGCGGGTATCTTGTTGCCATCGGGAACTGATGAGGATGAGGAAGTTGAAGATATATTGATGTTATTAATGCCAATGCTTTTGAATGATTAGAAATGCAGATTTCTAATTGTTATTTTTGTTTTCATAAATAACAAGAGCAGAAAAACAAGAAATCGTTTTTCTGCTCTTACTTTTTTAGATTATTGATAAAAAACTGAATTTAAATAATGGAATTAAACCTAAAGAACCCTATTGTATTTTTTGATTTAGAAACAACTGGAATTGATATAATAAATGACCGAATCGTTGAAATATCGATGTTGAAAGTGAATCAAAATGGCAACGAAGAGGTAGTAACAAAATTAGTAAACCCAGGAAAACCCATACCTCCAGGCGTGTCGGCTATTCACGGTATTTATGATAAGGATGTAGAAAATAGCCCAACATTCAAGGAGATTTCTAGTGAAATTGCTCGTTTTATCGAAGGTTGTGACTTGGCTGGATATAATTCAAACCGATTTGATATCCCCATGCTTGCCGAAGAGCTGCTCAGAGCTGGTGTGAATATTGATTTGAGAAAACGCAAATTTGTAGATGTGCAAGTTGTGTTTCATAAAATGGAGCAACGCACACTTTCAGCTGCTTATAAATTTTATTGCGATAAAGATTTGGACGATGCACACAGTGCCGAAGCAGATACACGCGCTACTTATGAGGTTCTTAAAGCTCAGTTGGATAAATACCCCAATTTGCAAAATGACATTGAGTTTTTATCCAAGTTTACTACTCAAAATAGGAATGCAGATTTTGCAGGACGGATTGTATTTAATGATAAGGGTGAAGAGGTTTTCAATTTTGGAAAATACAAGGATAAAAGAGTAGTGGATGTCTTAAGTGAAGATCCAGGTTATTTTGGTTGGATTCTAAACAGTGATTTTGCTCAAGATACCAAAAATGTGTTAACGAATATTCGTTTACGCAATTTCAATAAGTAAGAATAGTTTATCAATATTAAACTTAATCAAGAATTACTAATAATGGCATAAAAATTGCTTTGTTTGTTGTTGTTTCCCAATAAGCAGAGTGATTTTTTTTATATGCAATTTAGAGTTTTATATATTGTTGTTTTTTCGCTTATGTTTGTGTTTGCAAGCAAGGCTCAGGATTCGAATACCAATATTCAGTCGGCTGAGATAGAGGCTTCCAAACAAACAGAACATTTGAATAAACAGCTGAACTTAACACAAGAGCAAAGTTCAAAAGTATATGAGATAAACTTAAAATATGCTCAAAAACGCCAAGAATCTCTCAAGCGCTCAGATGCTGTTGAGATTATAAAAATGAAAAATGAGGAGATTGAAAAAGTCCTTCAGGCAAATCAAGTGAGTGCTTTGCGCAATATGCGTCAAAATTATCAATCTGCAAATCCGCAAAATGAAACACAGACTCAAATGCGTACAAGTGGTGTGACCAATAGAAGCAGTACACAAGGAACTCGCCAGGTAAATAGCAATAACTCACTTAACTCAAGCAATACTCGACAATCAGCAGGAAATAGACCGGTTCGGGGTGACTTTTATATACAAGAAAACGCTCGAAATTCAAATTCTATCCGCCAAGAAGCCAATACGCAATCTTCTCGGAATGCTACTCGAAAAAGTAAGCAATCGAATGTACAACAACAAAGAAAGACAAACTCATCTCCTGTAAGAAGCTCTTCGCAGCAAGCTGCAAAAAGGAATCCAGTAAGAAATAGGTGAGATAGAATAGAAATGGCTTCTTCTTTTTTTCAATTCAAAGAATTTAAGGTTCATCACGATTTGTGTGCCATGAAAGTGGGTGCAGATGGGGTTACAATTGCTGCGTGGGTAGATGTATCATCGGCAAAAACTGTTTTAGACGTTGGTTGTGGTTCCGGATTGATTGCTTTGATGATAGCGCAACGCAGCCATGCAGATATAGTGGCTATTGATATCGATGAGCAAAGCGTAAAGCAAACGCAAATTAATATATCGAACTCGCCGTGGAGCGATAAAATCATAGCTCAACATATTTCATTACAAAATTATGCAAAAGAAAGTAACATGAAATTTGATGTGATAGTCTCTAATCCTCCCTATTTTTCAAACTCATTAAAAGCCAATAATGAAGCGCGAACAATGGCCCGTCATAATGATTCATTGCCTTGGCTTGAATTGATAGATAGTTCTAAGTTATTGCTAAATGAGAGTGGTAAATTAGTCTTGATTTTACCAATTAATGAAGGGAAACTATTGACTGATATAGCGAAAGAAAAGGGGTTTTACTGCAGTAAGCAGATTGAGGTGAAACCTTTGCCTGATAAGGAGCCAAAGCGCATGCTTTTAGAGTTTCAGTTAGAAAATACAGTGTGTCAAGAGGGGGAGTTGATTTTGGAGATAGAACGTGGTCAATATAGTCCAGAATATACTGAGTTGGTGAAAGATTATTACCTCAAATTATAAGCTTTATTCACCCTTATCTTTGATAAAATGCCACAATAGCTTTGCAGCAATAATACTTCCTAAGGTGGCAGCCACTGCTATAGCAATAGCTCTTCCGCCTATAAATGCAAAATTTGAAATTATCTCTTCGTTGCTTCCAATTTCCCATCCGAGCAAAAGCAAAAGCAATCCTATCAATACGGAAATAATGTTGTTGATAAGTTTTGTTTTCTCTTTGCGAATAAGTAAACCCACAATCACACCCAGTAGCATAAAGCTGATAACTATAAACATTACTTATTGAATAGTTTGTTTTTAATTCATTCTATAAGCAAAGATACTAAAAGTGGTGAATTATTTATAGGCAAAATTCGATTAACTCACTAAAATTGAGTAATTTTGTACTCTTTAATTTTTCACTATTATAAAGGTATAATAAAACAAGTAATAAAATGAGAAAAAAAGCATTATTAATGATTTTAGATGGTTGGGGAATTGGTAATAAGTCAGAAGCCGACCTAATCTATAATACAGAAACACCCTATTGGGATTCTCTAATTGAGACATATCCAAATGCACAATTACAAGCATCGGGTGAAAATGTGGGTTTGCCTGATGGACAAATGGGTAACTCTGAAGTAGGACACTTAAATATTGGTGCAGGGCGTGTGGTTTATCAAGATTTAGTGAAAATTAACCGTGCGATAAAAGATAACTCTATTTCTCAAATTCCTTCTATCGTGCAAGCCTACACTTATGCACGTGATAACAATAAGAAAATTCATTTTTTGGGATTAGTTTCTGATGGTGGAGTTCATAGTTCATTAGATCATTTGAAAAAATTATTGGAAATATCTAAAGATTACGGTATTGAAGAGTCTTACGTTCACGCATTTATGGATGGACGCGATTGTGACCCACAAAGTGGTAAAGGTTTTATCGAAGATCTTGAAGCACATATGGCACAATATACTGGTAAAATTGCCTCAATAATTGGTCGTTATTACTCAATGGATAGAGATAAACGTTGGGAGCGTGTAAAAAAGGCCTATGATTTATTGGTAAATGGGGTGGGTGAGCCTGCAACTAATATGGTAGAGGCTATGCAAGCTTCTTACGATGCTGGTGTTACGGATGAGTTTGTTCTTCCTATTGTAAATGTAGATGAAACAGGTAAGCCACTTGCAACTATTGAAGCGGATGATGTGGTGATTTTCTTCAATTTCCGTAATGACCGTGCAAAAGAGTTGACAATTGTGTTGACACAAGAAGATATGCCTGAATATGAAATGAAGACCATTCCACTACAATATTTCACAATGGTTCCTTACGATAGCACATTTGAGGGAATGAACATCATTTTTGGTAAAGATAACGTAACTAAAACAATGGGCGAGCATGTCTCCTCTTTGGGATTGACTCAATTGCGCGTAGCAGAAACTGAGAAATTCCCTCACGTTACATTTTTCTTCTCCGGTGGACGTGAAGCTGAATTCCCTGGCGAAGATCGTATGTTAGTTCCATCTCCTAAAGTAGCTACTTATGATTTGAAACCAGAAATGAGTGCTTACGAAATTGCTGACGGAATGGAGAAAGCTCTTAATTCACAAAAATATGATTTCATCGTATTGAACTTCGCTAATGGCGATATGGTTGGGCATACTGGCGTGAAAGAAGCTATTAAGGATGCAATTAGAGCGGTGGATAAATGCATGAAGCAGGTGGTGGAAGCTGCAAAAGCTAACGGATACGAAACTTTAATAATTGCTGACCACGGAAATGCTGATAATGCAATCAATCCAGATGGTTCGCCCAATACGGCACACTCGCTAAACCCTGTTCCAGTGGTTTATGTTTCAGAAAATAAAGACGTAAAAGTGAAGGATGGTATCTTAGCAGACGTATCTCCTACGATGTGTCAAATATTAGGAATAGAACAACCTGCCGAAATGAGTGGAGAAGGTCTTTTGGTTTTTTAAATATAGCTTATCTTCGTAGATAAGAGTTTATATAAATTCGATGTAAAGGTGTGATTGTAGTGATCATGCCTTTATTTTTTTTAAAGATTAGCTGATTAAATCCGGGTTAATTTTAGCAGAGGTTTGAGATTTCATGATTACAATCTCAAAACTTCCCATATTTAGTTTATTCTTTTCCAATATCTTACTATCTTTGTGATTACACTTTTTTCAAAAAATAAAAAAATGACAATACGCGATATATTAAAAGAGAGGATTTTAGTGCTTGATGGTGCAATGGGCACGATGATTCAAGCTTATAAACTGCAAGAAGAAGATTTCAGAGGAGAACGTTTTGCGGATGCCGCAATTCCGCAACGAGGTAATAATGATTTGTTGGTATTGACAAAGCCAGAGGTAATTCAAGAGATTCATAATAAATACCTTGAAGCAGGTTCTGATATGCTTGGTACTAACACCTTTAACGCTCAACGTATTTCGATGGAAGATTATGGGATGAGTGATGTTGTGTATGAAATTAACTACGAAGCAGCACGAATAGCGCGTAAAGCGGCAGATGAATGGACAAAGAAAGACCCTTCGAAACCCCGATTTGTAGCAGGAGCAGTTGGTCCTACCAATAAGACAGCCTCAATGTCACCCGATGTAAATAATCCGGGTTACCGAGCTGTTACGTTTGATGATTTGGTGGCTGCCTATAAAGAACAAATGTTGGGATTGATAGCAGGTGGTGTAGATGCGCTTTTGATTGAGACGATTTTTGACACCCTAAATGCCAAAGCAGCTATTTTTGCAGCTGAAGATGCTATGGCTGAAGCTGGTAGAAAAGTGGAGCTAATGATTTCGGTTACTATTACTGACAAAAGTGGACGTACATTGTCAGGGCAAACGATTGGTGCTTTTTTAACCTCTATTGCTCATGCTGATATTCTGTCGGTTGGTCTGAACTGTTCTTTTGGAGCCAAAGACCTGAAACCTTATCTACAAGAGTTGTCAAAAATAGCTCCTTTTTATGTGAGTGTATATCCTAATGCAGGCTTACCCAATCAGTTTGGAGAGTATGATGAAACTGCTGAGGTAATGGTGTTGCAAATCAAAGAATTTTTCGATGAAAATCTTGTGAATATTGTTGGAGGATGCTGTGGAACAACGCCAGAGCATATTGCTGCTTATTATCGCTACTTATCAGACGCACCAATCAGAAAAATACCTGAGCGAAGTAAAGATATGCACTTAAGTGGTTTAGAAGAGCTTGTGTTTAGATTAGAAGCCTCTGAAGTGGATGGCAGACGCGCTGAGAAGTCACTGTTTCTAAATATTGGAGAGCGTTGCAATGTGGCAGGTTCTAAAGTCTTTCTACGATTGATTAATGAGAAAAAATACGAAGAAGCTCTCTCTGTAGCTCGCAAGCAAGTAGAAGATGGTGCTCAAGTAATTGATATCAACATGGATGATGCCATGCTTGAATCGAAAGAAGAGATGGTAAGCTTCTTGAATCATTTGGTGTCAGATCCGGAAATATCCAAAGTGCCAATCATGCTCGATAGCTCTAAATGGGAAGTAATAGAGGCAGGATTGAAGTGTGTTCAAGGAAAATGTATTGTCAACTCTATCAGCTTAAAAGAGGGTGAAGAGGAGTTTTTAGAACAAGCGAGCTTAGTTAAAAAATATGGAGCTGCGGTAGTGGTAATGGCTTTTGATGAGGTAGGACAAGCTGCTAATTTGGAGCGTCGAATTGAGATTTGCACACGTGCTTATAAACTATTGACAGAGAAAATTGATTTTCCACCTCAAGATATTATTTTCGACCCCAATATCCTTACCATCGGTACAGGTATAGAGGAGCACAATAATTATGCGATCGACTTTATTGAGGCAACTCGATGGATTAAAAATAACTTACCTTACGCCAAGGTGAGTGGTGGTGTGAGTAACTTATCTTTCTCATTTAGAGGAAATAATCCTGTTCGAGAGGCAATTCACTCTGTTTTTCTGCTACATGCTATTGAAGCAGGATTGGATATGGGGATTGTAAATGCCGGTATGTTGCAGATATACGAAGATATTCCCAAAGATTTGTTGGAACTTGTGGAAGATATGGTGATGAATCGTCGTGAAGATGCAACAGATAGAATGATTACATTTGCAGAAAATTTGAAGAATGTAGGCGGAGAAAAGAAAAAAGAGGAGGTTTATAAATGGCGTGGTGAGTCACTTGAAAAACGCTTAGAGTATGCTTTGGTTAAGGGTATAGGTGACTTTATGGAAGATGATGTGGCAGAAGCTTTGGAGGCTTACGATACTCCTTTAGAAATTATTGAAGGTCCGTTGATGCACGGAATGAATGTGGTTGGAGAGTTATTTGGTGCTGGTAAAATGTTTTTACCTCAAGTGGTTAAAACGGCTCGTACAATGAAAAAAGCAGTTGGAATTTTACAACCTGAAATTGAAAAATCAAAAGTCGCTGGAGCAAGCACATCAGCCGGAAAATATCTTTTTGCTACTGTAAAAGGAGACGTGCACGATATTGGCAAAAATATTTGCGGTGTGATTTTAGCCAGTAATAATTTTGAAGTTATAGACTTGGGTGTGATGGTGCCAACTGAAAAAATTATTCAAACTGCTATTGAAGAGAAAGTAGATATTATCGGTGTTAGTGGATTGATTACCCCTTCGTTGGAAGAGATGACGTATGTGGCTTCTGAAATGCAAAAAGCCGGTTTGGATATACCGCTGATGATTGGTGGTGCCACTACTTCAAAAATTCACACTGCCGTAAAGATTGAACCAAACTTTGAGGATGGTTTTGTAGTGCATGGTAAGGATGCTTCTCAAGCTGTTTCAATAGCGCTACAGCTTATGAATCCGAATAGGAAAAAAGAGCTTATTGAAAAAACTAAGAGTGAGTACCAAGCTATTAGAGAGAAACAAGTAGCTAAAGTTGAAATTATTTCATTTGAGGAAGCCAAAAGAAGGAAACCTCAGATTTTTTAATTGCAAATTAGTTTATAAAAATTGAGGTTTTGGTCTTTGGAGAACTGAAACCTCAATTTTTTTTGAATAAGCAATATCGAAAATATAAAGTAGAATTACGATAAAAACTAACTGTTTTTTTGGATATTATATTCATCCAAGAATAGTTGGTATGTTAATACATCTTTGTAACCATCCATGGTTTTTATCCACTGCTTCAAAGTTCCATAATTTGTGTAGCGATTTTCAAAGAGCTTTCTACTTGCTATGTTATCAATTGCCACATGTACGTAGATTTGATTGATTTTAAGAAAATCAAAAACATACTCTTCTATTAATTTAAGTGCATTTTTTGCCAATCCTTTTTGTCTAAATTCCGGAGCAATAAATACTCCTATAGCTATACGATTGTGAAATAAGTCAAAATCAAAGAGGTCAATACTTCCTATTGCCAATTTACTTGCTTTCTCTTCAATCATTAGTCGGAGGCTTTGGTTTTCGTAAATATCATAACTCAAATTAGCAATATATGTTCTAAGTTGCAATTTAGAATAGGGTGAACGTGTATTTCCGCTATCCCATGCGTGGCTGTCATTTTCCCATTCGTATAGATTATCGAGGTCTTCAGGTTCTATAGCGCGAAGTTTTAATTCTTCGTTTTCTAAAATGATCATATTTTTCCTTGTTTTATTTAAAATCAATATAGGGTATAAGTCTTGTAAGCTCTTCTTCGCTAAATATTTCAAGCTGATTTAACTCCTCAATGGTCTTAATTTTACCTTTACTTTTTCGCAAATCTTCTATTGCCTTAGCCCTTACAAAAGTGTTGATATAAGGATGCGACTTCATACGTTCTATGCTTGCAAAATTGATGTTTATTTTACGAATAGAATCTCCGTTTGCAGTAAGAGAATGCTTTATTCTTTCGAAATTATCATCGCTCATATTTCTGATTTCGCGCAATTGCTCAACACTGTAATAACCTCCCAATGCCTTTCGGTAATATACAATTTGTTTGGCATAATAGGAACCAATTCCTACAATTTGCATCAATTCATTGGTATCTGCTCGGTTAATATCAGGTGCTACGAAATTGGAATCGAGGTAGGAAGTTTTCTTTGTGTAAAATTTTTGATGAAAATTTGAAGAATCTTTTTTAGTACTTATTAGACTATCTCTTTTTGTCGATTTACTTGAAGATTCTGTTTCTGTGATTTGTATGTAAGGTGCAAGTTCTTTGTATTTATCTTCGCTTAGACCATACATTTTTTTAAAGCTTTCACGGGTTTTGTAATATCCACCTTTTGCGCGATATTTCAAAATATTCCTAACAATAAATGGAGTCAATCCCAGGCGTATAAAACTAATTGAATCAGCCGTGTTTGGGTCAAAAACAAAGAGTTCGTAGTCATCATTTTTATTTTCTATGTGTTTTCTATTAGGAAAATTCTTTATAGGGTATGTTTGATAAGTATTTGCACGCTCCTGTTCTTTTGCTGTTAAGCTTTTCTGAAATTGACTCAAATTGTCTTGAAAGGCTTGATCTGTTTCAGGCAAATCATTCTTCTTCCCTTTCAGAAAAAAACCAAACAAAAAAGCCAGCATAGTAAGAACCATTAATAGAATGATTCCTACTCGCTGGGATTTTGTAAAATATAGAAAATTTTTCCACATATCAATCAAAAATAAAATTGATAGAAGTGAAAACTACTTTTTAGTAAGCTCTTGCAAATACTACTCGCTGTGTTGATGGTTTACCAGTAACAATGCATTTCCCGGGTGTTTTATCACCTTCCAGAGGTATGCATCGAATAGTCGCTTTGGTATCTGCTTTTATTTTCTCTTCAGTCTCCGCTGTGCCATCCCAATGACAAAGTAAAAATCCACCTTTTTCTATCTCTTCTTTGAACTCTTCGTAGCTGTCAACAGTGCGAGTCATAGCCGCTCTTTGATCGAGAGCCTTTTGGTAAATATTATTCTGTATATCTTCTAAAAGCTGTTTGATGTATTGGTCAACTCCTTCAATAGATACTGTTTCTTTTGTCAATGTATCACGGCGAGCTACTTCTATAGTACCGTTTTCAAGGTCGCGAGCACCAATTGCCAATCGCACAGGAACGCCTTTGAGTTCATATTCAGCAAATTTCCAACCTGGTTTTTTCTGGTCATTCTTGTCAAAACGCACACTAATCCCCAATGCTTTCAATTGGCTCATTATCTCGTTTACCTTTTCTGTGATGGCGTCTAATTGCTCTTTATTTCTATAGATAGGAACTATAACTACTTGATAGGGTGCCAGTTTAGGAGGTAAAACCAAACCATTATCATCAGAGTGTGTCATAATCAATGCTCCCATCAAACGAGTAGATACGCCCCACGAAGTGGCCCAAACGTGCTCAAGTTTGTTTTCGTTGTTGATAAATGTAACGTCAAAAGCCTTTGCAAAATTCTGTCCTAAAAAGTGAGAAGTACCTGATTGAAGTGCTTTTCCATCTTGCATCATGGCCTCAATGGTGTATGTTTCGACCGCACCAGCAAATCGTTCTGAAGCTGATTTCTTACCAATAATAACCGGCATGGCCATGTGTTTTTCAGCAAATTCGGCATAAACGTTTATCATTTGCTCTGTTTCCTCTATGGCTTCTTCACGAGTGGCATGTGCTGTATGTCCTTCTTGCCATAAAAATTCAGCTGTACGAAGAAATAAGCGGGTACGCATTTCCCAGCGTACTACGTTTGCCCACTGATTGATTAGTATTGGCAGGTCGCGATACGATTGGATCCAATTTTTATATGTATTCCAAATAATTGTTTCTGATGTAGGACGAACAATCAACTCTTCTTCCAGTTTTGCTTCCGGATCTACAACAACTCCTTTTCCGTCGGGTGAATTTTTTAGGCGATAATGAGTTACTACGGCACACTCTTTGGCAAAACCTTCTACGTGATCAGCCTCTTTGCTAAGGAATGATTTTGGGATGAAAAGTGGAAAATAGGCGTTTTCATGTCCGGTTTCTTTAAACATATCATCTAACTGGCGTTGCATTTTTTCCCAAATTGCATATCCATATGGTTTGATAACCATACTTCCTCTAACTGCTGAATTTTCAGCCAAATCAGCTTTAATAACCAAATCGTTATACCATTGTGAGTAGTCAACTTTACGAGAAGTAAGTTCCTTTATCTCTTTTGCCATAAAATATCCGAATTAAAAATAATATAAATCTGAAAAATGGATACAAAGATACAGAATTTTCTAAAATTTAACAAGCCGTTTTACGAATTGCATGCTAAGAAACTTATGCAACTCTTTTTGAATGGATTAATGCGGTATTTTATTGTAGCGCTTTGC
>CAYFTO010000026.1:8758-21770 GCA_964346125.1 uncultured Paludibacter sp. | reverse complement strand
GTGTGGAAATCAGTTACGCAAGAACCTCCTAACCCTACACTGTTTGATTAGGGGGGCTTGGAAATTAAAAATGTTACTCGACCGCTCATATAAAGCTGTCGAGTAAACATTAATTTTATTTATTGACTTTTATCGGACAGCAAAATATTTTTCCAAACCCTAATAACGGACAGTTTATTGTTCATTCAGAAAAGGCACAGAATTTGATATTGTTCAACAGTCTTGGAGCTAAAATAGAGACATTTCAGATAGAAGCAGGAAGAAATATAATAACAACGAGCAAACTAACAAAAGGCACTTATCTGATACAAGGTGAAGATTCTAACTTAAAATTAATAATACAGTAATATCTTCCTAACAAGAAAGCAATTCCTATTTTGTATCGACTTTCGTTTCTAATCATTATAGGAGTACTTATAATAAAAAACGCTATGTTCTAAATTTGAACATAGCGTTTTTTCAATTCAATATTTCGTTAATTACAAAACGTTGATCTCTTTCAATACATCGTTTGTAGCGCGAACTGCATCTGCACTTTTTGCAAACAGAGCTTGCTCTTCTTCATTCAATTTGTAGTCAATGATCTCTTCAACACCATTTTTACCAATAACAACTGGCACACCAATACAAATATCATTTTGTCCATATTCACCTTCCAAAGAAACACAGCTTGGAATCACTTTTTTCTGATCGTGAAGAATACTTTCAACCACATAAGCAGCAGCAGCTCCTGGAGCATACCATGCAGAAGTACCTAAAAGTTTTGTCAATGTAGCACCACCAACCATTGTGTCAGCTACTACTTTATCCAACTCTTCTTTGCTTAAGATATCAGCTACAGGGCGTCCTTTGTAGCTTGCAAAACGAGTTAAAGGAATCATTGTAGTATCACCGTGTCCACCAATTACCAAACCCTCTACTTCGTTAGCATTTGATTTAAGAGCTTGGCTCAAGTATGTTTTGAAGCGTGAGCTATCTAAAGCACCACCCATACCGATAACTCTATTCTTTGGAAGACCAGAAGCTTTAAGAGTTAGGTAAGTCATTGTATCCATAGGATTACTTACAATAATCAAAATAGCGTTTGGCGAATGTTTCAATACATTTTCTACAACACTTTTCACGATTCCTGCATTAACACCAATCAGCTCTTCGCGAGTCATACCTGGTTTGCGAGGAATACCCGATGTTATAACTACAACATCTGAATCAGCAGTATCAGCATAGTCATTCGTTGTACCCACTACAGTAGTATCGAAACCAAGAAGCTGAGCAGTTTGCATCATATCCAATGCTTTACCTTCTGATACACCTTCTTTCACATCGAGCATAACCACTTGGTCAGCTACTTCATTAAATGCAAGAACATTTGCACAAGTGGCACCTACGTTACCGGCACCAACTACTGTTACTTTTGACATAATTTGAATTTTGTTTTTAATTATCTGTTTATGATAAAATTTTATTAAATCTCCTATTTATTTTGAAAGCACAAAGTTACAAATAAACCTCCATTTAATAAAAGAATTTTTTCTTTATTTAAGAATAAATTTTGATATTAATTTAATCCACGAGATTAAGTAATAAAATCTCATTGTCTGAATCATAAATATAGTATAGATTAAAAATAATTCTCTAATTTTGTAGCTCTTGATTCATTCAAATAATTTCATTGCAGCGTTATGATTGTATATAAATTTGGCGGAGCCTCTGTAAAGTCTTCAAATGGTGTGAAAAACATTGTGAAGATTATCTCTTCAATTGAAGAAAATATATTTATTGTAGTTTCGGCTATGGGTAAAACCACTAATAACTTGGAAATAGTGCTTGATTACTTCATGAAAGCTGAACACGACGAAGCTCTAAATAAATTAGAGAGTGTAATAGCTTATCATAAAGAAATTATTGATGAATTGGACTTAGCTACAGATAAAGTTGAGGCAAATATAACGCCTGTTTTCAATGAGTTAAAACAGGTAGTATCTGAAGGCATTGGAGATGATTTTGATAAATGGTATGACCGGATTGTATCATACGGTGAGGTATTATCTTCAATTATTATTTCTCTTTTTATGCAAGAAAAAGCTATTGATAACCAATGGCTTGATATGCGTAAAAACTTGGTAACTGATAGTAATTTTAGAGAAGCAAATATCAACTATATGGAATCAGAGCGAAGATTAAAAGCTCATGTTGATTTCTCAAAATCAAAAATATACATTGGCCAAGGTTTTATTGGTACCAATATGAAAGGACAAGCCACAACTTTAGGACGCGAAGGCTCTGACTTTTCTGCAGCAGTTATTGGAAATATTTTGGATGCTGAAAAAGTAGTTATATGGAAAGATGTACCGGGTATATTAAATGCTGATCCTCGCATTTTTCCCAATACAATTTTAATTCCCGAACTGAGCTATCTCGATGCTGTTGAGTTAGCTTATAGCGGTGCTCAAATTATTCATCCTAAAACAATTAAACCTCTTGAAAACAAACAGATACCACTTTACGTGAAACCATTTGGAACACCAGAAGAGGCTGGTTCTGTTATTTACAACACTAATAAACGCTTAGATGTACCTATTTTAATCCTAAAGAAAAATCAAGTTTTAATCACATTGCGCCCTATGGATTTTTCTTTTATTCTGGAAGAAAGCCTTACATGGATCTTTACAGTAATTGAGAAACATCGCTTGAAAGTGTCACTTATACAGAGTTCAGCTGTAAGTATCTCTATTTGTGTTGACAACAGTCGCTATTTGAATCGCGCCATCGATGAGTTGAGTAATGATTACAAAGTGGGTTATAATACAAATCTTGAACTTCTTACTATTCGCGGTATCAATAGAAGTATTGTTGAAGAGAACACAAAAAACAGAGAAATCCTTCTTAAACAGCGCACGCGAAGAAGTGGGCGTTATTTAATGAAAAGTATTTAGTAAATAATTTCAAACAACTTATTCAAATAAATTAATTGCCAGAAAACCTGGCAATTAATTTATCCTTATTTTTCTTTTTCGTTCTTATTGTTTTTTGTGATTTTCTTTTCTTCAAGAAAATCATCCAAGGGTTTGAAAGCTAAGTTTACCATAATTACTGCAATTGTAGCTAGTATTGTTAGCTTGTAAAGCCCTAAACCTGCAACACTTCCTATGGCTGCACTTGTCCAAATTGTAGCTGCAGTTGTTAGTCCTTTTACGTTGACCCCACGATGTATAATAACACCACCACCAAGAAAACCTATCCCCGTTACAACCTGCCCAATAATTCTTGTTGGGTCAGCGTTAGGGAATTCTTGGCGCACAATTGCACTTATCATTGCAAAAATTGCTGCACCAACAGCAACCAACATATTTGTTTTCAAACCTGCGCTCTTATTGCTCAATCGACGCTCCAACCCCACTACTCCCCCAGCAGCCATTGCAGTCAAAAGTCTAAAAATCATCTCTTGCGTTTCCATGTTCGTAAAATAAAAATAAGGTTTAACTAAAGCATTTGCACTTTACAACTTAAATGAAACTATCCTTGTTTCACGCTTCAATGCTTTTACAAATTTATCATTTTTTATATAAATATCAAATTTGTTTTCTAATGGCTTGGGTATATGAATCAATAACGCGAAAAACACTATGGTCTGATGAGTAAAAGTTTCTGAATAGATTTCTACTTTTTTCAAAGTTTATTTTCGCAGCCACCCACTCTTCTAAATCATATTGCACAATTGCTTGATGCAAATATATATTCGCCATAGCAGAGTTATTTGCTCGATGATGGATTTTTATATTATCCATAAACTTAACAAACTCTACTTCATGATTATGTTCACTATATGCCTTCAAGATATCCTGGTAAATTGCTGCATTTGAAGGTGCCATCCGAATAAGTTGTTCTGCAATAAGATTATAATCTCTATCTCCGATTATCAAATCTATGTTCATTATCGCCAATAATGTATTATAATCATTAGGAATAATCTCGTTTGATTTCTTGTAATAGTCCAAAGCTTTTTCGTACTCTTCCTTTTCTTCAAAAGAGATAGCTAGCAAACGTGCAGCTTCAGCTTTATACTCATCAATAGTTTCTAAGCGAAAAGCATTTGAAGCATGCTTAAGCGCCATATCAACGTTTCCTAGATGATGATAAGCACAGGCCAAATTATAATGACTCAAAGCATAATTCTTATTTAAGTCAACTGATTTCGATAAATAACTAACCGCCTCTTCAAAATTATCTTGAAGTAGATATGCATATCCGAGCTCAAAAAGTGACCAATAATCAAACTCACCATGCTTTAACGCTGTCTGATTAAAGTATTTAAATTTCTCAATTAAAACTGAATCTGACTCAATCCAATTATCTTCAAACTCTAAATAAGTTTCGTAATAGTAATTACCCAGTGCTTTATGCAACTTATAGTTTGTAGGATGGCGTTTTGATAAATCCAACAATACAGAATCGGGCTTAAAGTCAATAATTCGAACATGAAGTTCTTCTTTTCTAAGCTCATCCAATGATTGTTTTGGCAACAGATCCTTCAGTCCAAAATTTTGAAAATTATCTGTTTTTACAAAATAATTTATGAGCAAATTCACTTTTGCTATAACAAGCTCTGGTTCATTGTTATTTGGATCGTTTTCGTCTAAATATTCAAATGCTGATGCATATTTTCTCTCTTTTATCAATGCATCGGCAGTTGAAATAACTTTATCTTTCGCAGATATTGTTAATCCAATAAGAAGAAGAGAAAGAGATATTATATACTTTTTATTTAGTTTCATTTTCCTAAGTATTCATTTTATTACTGTGATATCAACATCTGTTCAAAAGTACAAATAAGCTACTCAAGATAAAAGTTAATGTTTTGAAAGAAATTTAAGATATAAAAAAAACAGAAACAGGAGTTAGCTATTTCTGCTTTTTCAATAATTATTAATCTTTACTATTTTTTACCTTTTGTAGTATCTGTGCGTTGTGGTCGGCCAATACTTTCTCTCATTCCTGTATCGGCTTCAATATTTTTCATCTTATAATAATCCATGATTCCCAAGTTACCACTTCTAAAGGCTTCAGCCATAGCTTTTGGCACCTCTGCTTCAGCTTCAATAACTTTAGCACGCATCTCTTGCGTTTTGGCTTTCATCTCTTGTTCTGAGGCAATAGCCATAGCACGACGTTCTTCTGCTTTAGCTTGTGCAATATTCTTATCGGCTTCTGCTTGGTCCATTTGAAGTTGAGCACCAATGTTTTTACCTATGTCAATGTCTGCAATATCAATCGATAAAATCTCAAATGCTGTACCAGCATCCAAGCCTTTTTTCAAAACCAATTTTGAAATAGAATCTGGGTTTTCAAGAACTGACTTATGAGAAGATGCAGAACCAATGGAAGAAACAATACCTTCACCAACACGAGCTAGAATAGTTTCTTCACCTGCTCCCCCTACTAATCGCTTAATATTAGCACGTACTGTAACACGTGCATTTGCGATAAGCTGAATACCATCTATTGCTACGGCTGTAACAGGTGGTGTATTTATTACTTTTGGATTAACAGACATTTGAACCGCTTCAAACACATCACGTCCAGCAAGGTCTATTGCTGTTGCCATTTTAAAATTCAAATCAATGTTTGCTTTCGATGCTGACACCAATGCATGAGTTACTCGTTCAATATGTCCCCCTGCTAAGAAGTGAGCTTCCAAGCCATCACGAGTAACCTCATGTCCTAAGTCGGCCTTATGCGCTTCAATTAAACAAGCCACAATTGTACCAGGAGGTACACGACGAATACGCATTAAAAAAAGCTGTAATAATGAAATACTTACTCCGGATACTTTAGCAGAAATCCATAATAAAAACGGAACATAATAGAAAAACATTAAAATTAGAATTCCTATAACTACTAATAATACAATTTGAAATGTCATATAAATTATTTGTTAAATGATTATTTTTTTAATTAATTTTACTCACCACCTTTAAGTTGAACTAATACATTCGTTTTATACACTTCCAAAACAACAATTTCTTCATCTTGGTCGATAAATTCATCATTTGTTTTTGCATCTGTAACAATGTTATTAATTTTCACTTTCCCCATTGGCGCCAATCTTGAAAGTGTAATCCCTACATCACCCTCTTTTATTAACTGTTCATCGATTTTATCAACAGTTCCTGTTACATTGGTTTTTAATGACATTTTTTCCAAAACTCTCATTTTTAAAAATGCCCAAACACCAATACCTGAAAGAACAAAACTACCTATAAGTGTAAGATTTCCTGCAATTGCTCCCAAATGAGAATAAGCATACCAAACAGCAACACCAAATAAGCCAATTCCCGTAATACCTGCTATAGAAATACCTGGAATTAGAAATAACTCTACTATAATAAATATAATGGCAAGTAATAAAATGCCCAATACAATTGCAATACTCATAAAACAATATTTAAAAATTACCCACTGCTATTAATCTGGCGTTAAAGATACAAAATTTAATTTATTTAGTGTATTCAATAACTAAGAATTTTATTTTCTTCTTGACGCATTTGATGTTGAAGTCCTTCAATCTGAGCAAGTAAGTTCATCTTTTGATTTTCTAAAGATAATATCGTTTTCGAAAGCGACTCTCTTTCATTCTGCGAATATTGAAACTTAGCCCGCTGCTCTTTTAATTCCTCATTTACCATTTGAAGCTCATCTATCAACTTTTCAGATTGAAAATAGTAGTTTCGTGCCGTTTGACTTACGAACGAACTTTCATCTGCATACCTTGTCGTGTTATTTATAAAAATCTCTTTTCCTCTTGCTATTACAAGATTCTCTTCTTTGTTTTGGAATGAATAGCTTTTCTCTTTATTTGGAATAAAATCAATCAATTTAGCTTTTTTAATGGATTTCATTGGATTATCTGAAGTGATAACTATTTTTTCTTTATTGGGTATAAATTGATAAATAGCCACTTTGTCATCTGGCATATAACGGTCAGTAACGAACCATCCTACCTGATTTATATCATCCATTACCATCATATAGTCATTGTAAGGAGAGTTAAAAGGCATACCCACATTTTCAGGCTTTAGGAATTGATTGTTTGATAAGTTCAATCGAGTTATAAAAATATCATATCCGCCTAAACTGCCTTCACCTTTAGCACCAAAATAGAAAGTTAGTCCGTCAGCTTGTAAAAAAGGGAAATTAACTTCGCCCATACTATTTATCTCATCCACACTTTTCTCAACATCCCAGCTTGATAAGAGTTTCTGACTTGTAAAAAGTTGAAATTTACCATTAACGATCCTGGAAATATACTTTCTATCTCCACGCTGCGTAATATATTCAATTTCAGGCAAATTGCCTGCGTAGTTCTGACTCACTTGCTTTATTTTTCCCAAATCCTTAGCTAACTGGAAATACTCCAAAAAATTATTTTTATTTAAAACAACACTATCTACGATTTCAACATCCTCTACACGTCGAATCAGTCGGTCGCCCAATTCTGCTTGCTCTATCCTTATTTCTATATCATTTTGAATAGAATCTGAGAGTGTTGATTCTTCTAAAAAATCAGTATATGCATCTGCAGCTTTTTCAAAAAGATAAGCATCGAAGTAAATTTTACCCATAAAGTAGTAAGCCATCGGATATTTATTTGCCGATTTTTCAAAATACTCTGCAGCCAATTTATTTTCACCCAACATATAAGCACTGTAAGCATATCGGTAAATATAAAGAGCTTCCTTGGGGTTTTTATTCATCAAGTTTGCATAACTTTCAAACGCCATTTCATATTTCTCATTATCAAAATAGCTTGCTGCTTCTTGGGGTGTTTGAGAATGAACGCTAATAAATACAAACAAGCTTAAAAGTATTGTTAGCACGCTTTTTATCATTTTTCCATTCATCTTCCTTTCAGTTATATTTAGTTTCATTTATTCTGTTTTAGTTTTCGCCTCTTCCACTAACTTAGCTGCCTCAACTCTTGCTTTTTCAATTATCTCATCTGATTTTTTTTGAGCTTGCTTCATCACCTCATCAGCTGCTTTCTGGGCTAAGGCTTTGCTTAGTGGATTGTTAGCTTTTGACACTATACTATCAGCACTCACTTTTGCTTCGTTCATTAACCTATCGGTTTGTAGTTTGGCATTTGCTATAATTTGATTAGCTCGATTTTCAGCTTCAACTACAAGTTTATTCACCTCTTCTTTGCCTTTGTTCACAAGTTCTGACTTTATTTCTTCTGCTCTTTGCACCTGCTCAGCTACCTTTTCTTGAATCAGGTCATCAACAGTATTCATCACATCCAAAGATATCTTTGGTTTCGTGAATGTACCTCCTATCGTAAACCCAACTTGTTGGAAACGTTTCAAATTTAGATTATCAGGCAGGGATATTGTTCCTGAATACGCTATGGATTGATCTAAATGGGTGCTCCCACCCAAGTTTAGCTTATAATCTTTTATGTTCAAATTGAAAGGCTTGGTATGCAATGCGCCATCTTTAATTTCAAAGTTCACACTCAAATTTTTAATATCAAAATTAGATAATTTATTTAATTTTAATGTTCCCATCAAGGCATTGAGTGCTTCAACATTCTGATTCAATGTAACTAAGTCTGTTTTGAAGTCACCTAAACTATAAATAGTACTAAGTACCGGCGACATGTCTTGAGTGAGTTTCGAATTGAATTTTAATTTTGTACTGAAAGTACCTCCCATTTTTTGGAAAACGGGTACAAAATTTTCTAAAAACTGAACTTGCTCCATGATCTTGACAAAGCTAATGGATTGTAAATTTACATCAAAATCAACATTGGGTTGCGTTATATCGAGTGCGTCATAAATTCCTGATAAAGCTACATCACCACCAAAAGCATTTGTTTTCATCGAATTAATATGTAGTTTACCTTCTTTTACGCTCATTTGTGCGATTGAATTTTTGAAATTCATTTTGTCAAATTGCAATTCATTGAAATCACCGTTCAAACTTAAATTCAAATTTTTAGGAATTTCAATCACAGCCATCGAAGTTGTATCATTATCATCCGAATCACCCATGAAATCATTCAAATTAAAATATGTAGATTTCAACTTCATTTCACCCAATAGCGTTTCATCTTTCATGGCATACGCCAAGTAATTTTCTACTTTTCCCGTAGCCTTTAGGTCATTCTTTCCAAGATTTATATTTAAATCTTTAAGATGCATAAAGCGATTATTAAAAAGCAGTTCTGCTCTTGAAACAGTTACAGGGAATGGTAAATCCTTGGTTTCAACACCCATTTTATCCACTATCACATCACCTTCAAAGCGGAATTTATCGTAGAGATTTCTCTCAACATAAGACATCTTGCCAGCGGCATCTAAATCCATCTGCAACAAGCCATCTAACTTCATTCCATCTTCAAGTGGAACAACGTCCTTCATCATGGCTAAATCCAACTTACCCTTAGCATTGAAAGAGAAATCGGGATCACTCATAGGAGTTACTACTTTTAAAGAACCAGCAAAGGGATTGTTTTCTATCACAAAACTAAATTTTGAAATATCTACAAGTGTATTGTCTAAAGAACCTCCTGGATTTGTAATGTTTGAAGCTATGTAAATTTCATCTATCGATTTTGGCAAAGAGTTGTATTTTATCCTTCCATCATCTACATTCAATATTATATCAAAACTAGGAAAGAATTCGTCAGCATACAAACCTTTGAATTGACCTGAAAAATCTACTTTTCCCTCTGCGGTTAAATCCTTAAAAGAGTCAGAATAGATAGCTGGAACAAGCGAAAGTAAAGATTTGAAATCTACCTTATCGGTAATCATTTTCAAATCCATATCCATACCTTCTTCCAGAAGTTTTACCCAACCATTGAGCGATAGAGCTATAGCATTAATATTCATACTATTATGAGCTAACTCATAATAATCTTCATTGAAGTTTGCTTTGATATCGGCATTGAAACTCCATTTCCAATCGTGTGTCAACTGAATATTTTCATTCCAAAAACTAAAAGCATCGGTTGAGAACTCAGTTTTCAATAAGGTATTATTTGCATCTAAATCACCTGAAACTATCAAACTGCTATTTTTCAAAACTGCAGCTATCTCATCCATTTCGCTCAAATAAGCTACATCAAAATTCAAAAACTGAGTGTTCTTTAATTTGAAATCAAAACTAGACTCTTCCGTATCCAATGAGTCCGGTGGAAATATATCCCAATTTACCCGACCATCTTTTAGCTCATGAGCGAAAGCAACTCCATCTTTCATTATAAATTTCTTTATATCATAGCCTGAATCTCCAAAAAGCGACTTTATATTGACAACCAAGACTGATTGTTTACTTTTCAAGATAGTGTCATTTGCAAAATCACCCCGTCCTGTTATCAATAAATTGTCGATATGAATTGAAGCATCTGGAAAATTTCGAATAAAACTAAGTTTTACTTTATCAAAATCAACATCTGTAAGTAATTGATTATTAACCTCCCTTTTGACAACTTCTATTATCTTATTCTGAAATAAAAATGGAGTTGTAGCAAGCAGCAATACAATTGTTGCAAAAATTATAACTACTGATAATCCTATTTTTTTATATGCTTTTTTCATTGTTTCTTAGCTTATACTTGATTGTTCATACAAAGTTATCAAATTCATAATAAAAGAAAAACTATACAACATCTATTTTACAAACTTTCTTCCACGCAACATCTCTCTTTTCCCTATTGGACCAGGCAGTCGATCCACAACAAAGCCTGCATTTTGCAAGGCGCGCCTTACACTTCCTTTTGCAGAGTAGGTTGTAATAATTGCATCTTTATTAGATGCAATGTAAATTTTTTCAAATAGTTCAGCATTCCACATATCAGATTGCTTGTCAGGCGAAAACGCATCAAAATATATCACATCATATTTTTCATTCAATTCGACAGAAGTAAAATCCGCCTCTATTTTTTCAAGATAAAACCGTTCTATTATTTCTACCGATTCATTCCATTTTGAGCGATGAAGGGCTTCAAAAAGCAATCTATTGCTATTTAAAATCACTTCCGGATAATTAAGAGATAAAGCAGCATCTACTGATAAAGGATACAGCTCTATGCTTGTATAATTTATGCGTTCTATTTTTGGATTTTGCATTAAATAATTCAGAGTTAAAAATGCATTTAACCCAGTACCAAAGCCTATTTCCAACAGATTGATCTCCTCTTTTTCGCAAGCCATCAACGCATTCTTTATAAAAACCAATTCAGCCTCCTGAATAGAACCGTGTGTAGAGTGGTAAGTTTCTTCAATATTTGGTAAATAAATAGTGTGAGAACCATCTTCTGTTATTATCAATTCTGCATTTTTGTTCATCGGTGAATTATTTAATATATATTGAGATTAAACGAATATTGAAAAAGAATAGTATACATATTACAAATAGAAAATTTATACAAATACTCAATCATTCTAAAGTAGTTTGCATTAACTATTAGATTATTCACAGTCTATTATTAAAGAAATAAACTATAAAGAATAATGCAAATAGAGTACTAAAAAATGGAATTAAGTTCAATTTAAGCACTACAACTTCCCCTTTGAGGATTGAGGGGCTGGGGATTGAGGGGCTAAGTAACTACCTCAATAAATTAATATGTCCTTTGAGCAGATAATCTTTATCATCGGCCCCCCTGGCGCGGATAATGTAAAAGTAGGTGCCTTCAGCTGCGGGTTTTCCGGATATAGTTCCATCCCATCCTTTTTGTGGATCATTCCAAGAAAATATTGTCCTACCCCATCGATTAATAATTGTAGCTTGAAACTCTGCTATTGAAGTGTAAGCAACCCTGAACTCGTCATTCACTCCATCACCATTAGGAGTAAATACATTCGGTGCCATTATTTGCGATTCAGACACATCAATATTGATTGAATCGGATGCAGACTGCTCCTCACCACGAACTTGGAGGGTAACACGGTATTTTCCAGAGCGCTCAAACAGGTAATTGGTGTTCTCTTCTGAACTTGTCTCTAATAATTCACCCTCTTTGAAGATTTGCCATAAAAACTCTCGCACTTCTCCCTCGGGATTGCTAAAAAACTCTATATCAAGAGGTGCTGAACCATCAACGTTTCCTTCAGCTGGTCGTTGATTTTCATTCAGTGCATCCCGTGTTTTAGTTTTTGTTGTTATTTTACAAACTATTGGATCTGGTTTATCATCATCCTCTTCCAAGACTAAATTCAATTCACTCCTTATTGAGTTTTTCAATTCCGTCTTATTGAGGGATGCAGCAATGGAAAGTGATTTCAAATTTCCTTCAAGCGTTTCAAAATATATAATATCTTCATTTACTGCTAATTGTGATCGATCAACAACCCAAAACTGATAAGTCTTTCCACCCGACTCTACTATATAACCTGTATTATGCTGTGGCTCAATATAAGTTTCTTTATCTGAAAGTGAATTTACAAAGTTTATTCGCTTTCTTTCTCCATTTTTATATGTAAACCAGCGTGTTAAATCATTTTTACTTGTAGCGATAAAATGAATTTCAGATGATTCATCCAAAGAACTATTCTCAATATTCTCAAATAAAAATATATTATCAAGCGAATGGACATTGTTAATCACTTGATAATTTCCATTCACTTTAATTTGCCCGTTTACCTGTACAAAAAGGCCAAGCAATACAATTATTGAGAATATATGTTTCATATTTTAATAAGCCGCTTATATAGCTAAGCTGTTTTTATTGACATTTTAGCATATATCTAAGCATAGATATTTTTATAATAAACCCTATTTCTAAGCTTTTATTATATAAAGTAAGTAGAAGAATTTTGTAATTTTCACCTCAGTTCCATCTGATATATAAAACATATTTTAAAAACTCGTTGCTTTTGTGTCTAAGATATTTTTAAAAGTATATATTTGTAATAACTATTCATAAACTCATGAAAAACAAGAATAAAAAAATGAAAACTAAAAAATTAGGCTTACTATTAGCCGCAACATTATTAATTATGAC
>CAYFTO010000026.1:0-8658 GCA_964346125.1 uncultured Paludibacter sp. | reverse complement strand
AAATGAAAACTAAAAAATTAGGCTTACTATTAGCCGCAACATTATTAATTATGACACAAGCAATAGCACAAAACTTTGTAGGTGACTGGAAGGGTGCCGTTTCGGTACAAGGAGTAGATTTGGAATTAATATTCCACATTACTAAAGAAAATGATGAGTTATCAACCACACTCGATGTCCCTATGCAGGGAGCAACTGGAATACCAGTAGATAAAACGGAGATGATTGAAAATCAAATCAAACTGATTATGAATGCCTTAGGAGCTAGCTTTGAAGGCACATTGGTAAATGACAGAATAGAAGGTAATTTTTGCCAAATGGGTATGGATTTAGAGTTGATATTAGAGAAATTTGAATCAAAATTACCTGGTAATCCTGACCTGGTAAGTTCAGAACAGGATTTACAAAAACTAATGAACGCTGATACTGCAGGCTACAAATACAGTGTAAAGGACTATTTTGCACGTCCGCAAGCATCTTCTTTTCAATTATCGCCAGATGGGAAATATCTCTCTTATTTTGAAAAAGACAAAGAAAACAAAAACCATGTGTATGTGAAAAACATCAAAAGCGGCGAGATAAAAAAAGCCATTGAGGAGAAAGATGAGCTAATAAAGGGTTATGGCTGGGTGAATGAGGATCGGCTATTTTATGCTATGGACAAAGGTGGTGATGAAAACTTTCATATTTACGCAGTTAATTTAGACGGTAGTAATGCCAAAGACCTAACACCCTTTGATGGCGTAAAAGCAGGAATTGTTTCTCTACTAAAAGAACAAAAAGAGTATATCATCATCTCGATGAATAAGAATAATCCGCAAGTATTTGAGCCTTACAAGCTAAATGTAGCAACTGGCGAACTAAAGCAACTTTATGCAAATGATGATATTGAGAATCCGATTCAGGGCTACAACTTTGACAAAGAGGGTAATTTGAGAGCCTATACTAAAATGGTGAACGGTGTAGAGATGGAGCTGTGGTACAAAGATTTGGAATCGGGTGATTTTAATCTGATTCAAAAAAACAAATGGGATGATACTTTTGGCATAATTTCGTTTAATTATGCATCAAACAATCCAAATGAAGCCTATGTAATAAGCAATCTAAATAGTGACAAAACCGAGATTATCCTTTACGATCTAAAAGAGAATAAGGAGATTGACAAGGTTTATTCAACTACCGAATATGATGTAGGTGGTATGCGATTGTCGCGTAAACGCAACTGGGAGATTGACTATTTCAGCTACGAAGGTGAAAAGTCTGTCTTAACACCCATTAGTGATACTTATGCTAAACTCTTTTCAAAAATCAGAAATCAATTTCCTGATAAAGAATTTGGAGTTACAGACTATGATGACGATGAAACTATTTTTCTAATTGTAGTTCAAAGCGACAGACACTATGGTTCATATCATCTATATGATACCAAAACTGATGAAATCACACTACTCTACGATTTGATGCCGCAACTGCGAGAAGAAGATATGGCTGAGATGCTTCCCATCCGATTTACAAGTCGTGACGGGCTGACCATCCACGGCTATCTTACACTACCTAAAGAGGCTCAAGATGGAAAAAAAGTTCCATTAATCGTGAATCCGCATGGTGGACCACAAGGTATTCGAGATTCATGGGGATTTAATCCGGAAACACAACTCTTTGCAAGTCGCGGCTATGCCACATTGCAAGTAAACTTCCGCATTTCGGGTGGTTATGGGAAAGAATTTCTTCGAGCTGGATTTAAGCAAATCGGTCGTAAACTTATGGACGATATAGAGGATGGAGTTCGTTTTGTAATTGATCAAGCTTGGATTGACAAGGATAAAATTGCTATCTATGGTGGAAGTCATGGTGGGTATGCGACTTTGATGGGCTTAGTTAAAACACCCGACTTATATACCTGCGGTGTAAATTATGTAGGTGTTTCGAATATTGAAACGTTCTTCTCCTCTTTTCCAGAATACTGGAAACCACTTACAGAGATGGTTAAGGAGATATGGTATGACTTAGACAATCCAGAAGAGGCTAAAATTGCACGCGAAGTGTCGCCAATTTACCAAGTTGATAAAATCAAGAAACCTATATTTGTAGTTCAAGGAGCCAATGATCCACGTGTTAATATCAACGAGAGTGATCAAATCGTAACAGCAATGCGAGCCAAAGGTTTTGAAACACCCTATATGGTTAAATACAACGAAGGTCATGGATTTTATCGAGAAGAAAATCGCATGGAGTTCTATAGTGCTATGCTTGGATTTTTATCAAAACATTTGAAATAAACTCTTGATTTAAGAAACAAAAAAACCTATACCAATATAAAATAGTATAGGTTTTTTTAGTTAATATGTTTTTTAATCTACCAATTCACAGTAAAAGTATCTAAATAGTTGGCACGATTATTAAGCCATGTAATAAACTCATCAATCTTAGCTTCATAATCACTTGTACCACCCCACTTCAGATAATCCTGTGGCTGATAAATAGCCACACTTGATGCTACATCTTCTAAGTGTTGTATAAGAAGGGGTAATTTATTAACTCGAAATTCTTGCCAAGTTTGCTTATACAAAGATCTAAATTCAGGGTCGTCAAAAAACCGTTTAAAGAATGTTGTACCCTTGCCATTTAATACATTTTGATTTAATAATAGAGGTGTATTGTATCTAGAGAAGTGTTTCCCTGCGCCTTCATATCCAAATCCCCAATCAAAATCCCAAATTGGTCCCATATGGAATTTCTCATTCTTATCTTTATATAAATAAGTGCTTTTGGGATGATTAATTTCCATATTTAATGTTAAATCATACAGTAAGATATAATCAACGAAAGATTCAATATCGAGTAAATCTTTATAATTATTATTTGGGAAACTATTACTGTGTAATGCTGCCTCCATCTCCTCAAAATAGCCTTTAAAAAGATTAAACTTCGCATTACGTTCATCTTCATCTTCAATTTTGCCCAAATCAGGACTTGCAAACATAACTGGCAATTTATATTTTGATGAATAGAATTTATAATCTTCATCAAAGTATGTATCCATTTCGAAAAGCACTCCATCTTTTTTATCGATGTTTATTCTATTTTTGTGAACCTCTTTATGTTCTGTAAACGTATAAACACCTAAAAACTCACCATTAAAGTTTACTGTAACAGGAGTAGCATGGTGTGTAAATGGCATTTCAAGTAATTGCCCTGCCTTAAATGCTACATTATTTAGCAACAAAGTTGGGTCAAGGTATTCTGCTAATAATATCCATTTTTTAGCGGGCAAATAACCTAAAACTGATGCATCTTTGTCCAAGTCAAATCGAAAAGGTTTTTTGGGCATTCCCCAAGTAGTGTTCCCACGACCACGAATTCCAGCTGAATCAGCAAAGTTTGGATAAATTCCTTTTCCATCAACTTCAACTAAGCATCTAATCTTTTTTGATTTATTATTAACATCAACAAATTCGCCATTTACAGTTGTAATATTTATTGAGGGTAAATCGCGCAACCAACTTACATCTACAGTATAATTTGCGGTCTCACCCTCATCTGTAGTAATAGTATATGTTACAGGTTTTGAAAAGTCATTCACACTCACACCACTTATTTGTTTTCTTCCATTAACCATAACTTTATTTGAAGGGTCAGTATCAAAACTTGCCACTAAGTTACGAGAAATTAAAGGAATAGTTCCTGTGATATTCTTATTTTGAATATTCAAATCATAATCTTGCAGTAAAAAATCATTACTTGATTTTTTAAACTTAAAGTTAAACAAAACAGCTTGTGCAGGTGGAAAATCAGTCACTTCCTTAAAAGTGATACTATCCACTTTGTTAATAGCTTCTTTCCAAATAATTTGCTTGTTTTTGTAAATGTACAAAGAATCTTGCTGTGCGTGCAAAACACCTGAAAAAACCAAAAGACCTACTATAAAAAGTATAATTTTTTTCATGACTAGTATGTTTTATTTTTTATTTTTTTATTGTCGAGTAAATGTTTTATTAAAAATATCAGACTTTTATTGTTTAATAACTTTCTCAATCTGTCTACGATCACCACTTTCAAAGAATACAACGTAAACACCTTTTGCCCAATCAGATACATTAATGCTTAAATTGTTTTCTGATAAAGACACATGTGAGGCATAAATCATCTTGCCATCAATACTCCTAACCGTGAGTTTTCCACTTTGAACATCAGATTGTGATAAATTAATGTGCAGTAAGTCGACAACAGGATTGGGATAAACACGTATTAGGTTTTCTTTTGTAATTTTTTCCACCTCATTAATTACTGTAGAAAACACGATACGACTTGTTTCACTCAATGCAAAGGAAGAATACTCTCCATTTTTCAGATTAACTTGCAAACTCTTATTGGGAAAGCTAATAGATTGCGTATTTTCAATCTCAAATGGATTCTCTTGTCCATCAAGAAGCACTACGCTCAAACTTTGCGCTTTTATAAGACCCCCAAAAGCCAAAAAACCAAATAACAATAAATACTTGTGTGTTTTTCGTTTCATTTTGATTGTTTATTTTAATTGTAATTACTCATGTAAAGTTAAGAATATTTTCTTTAATCACAATACAAAAGCGTATTAATATTATCATATTTAAGTTTAATAATTATAATTTCTGTTTTATTGTGAATTTCACTCTCTCAAATAGATATAATTGCAGTATATTTGTAAACTATATCTAAATTTTCATAGTAAAACAGCTCATTATTTTGTAATAATAAGCTATTTCACATCATCATAAAGAGTATGCTTAAAAATCATCCAAAGGGATTATTAGTTGTATTATTTACCAATATGGGAGAGCGATTTGGATTTTATACCCTTTTAGCTTTACTCTTACTATTCCTTCAAGCTAAGTTTGGTTTAAGCACAGAAATAGCAGGAGAATATTATAGTTGGTTTTTCTTTGCTATGTATGCATTGGCTTTTGTGGGTGGAATCTTGGCTGACTGGTCAGAGAAATACAAACAAATCATACTTTGGGGACAATTATTGATGCTTCTGGGTTATCTGTTATTAGTAATTCCTACTGCTTCACTAAGTTCTACTATTCTTGCACTTATTTTCATTGCTTTAGGTAATGGCTTATTTAAAGGTAATCTTCAAGCTGTTGTAGGTCAGTTATATGATGATGAGCGCTATAGACAATATCGGGATGTAGCTTTTATGATATTTTACATGGGAGTAAATATAGGTGCATTTTTTGCTCCTTTTATTGCCGTTTCAGTACGCAATTGGTGGCTTGAAAGCCATGGTTTGCTACACGATGCCAACATCCCGTCCTTAGCCCATCAGGTATTAAATGGTGACTATACACACAGTCAAGAACTGCTGACTTTAGCAAACAAAGTTAATATTAGTGGAGACTCATTCGGGAGTATTGAACAATTTTCTGAGCAGTATTTAAATATTTATTCTACGGGATTTAATTTTGCATTTGCCATTGCACTTGCATCCGTTGTTATCTCTATTTTAATTTATCTCATTTTTAACAAGACAATTCCAAACTATAAAGCTGAAAAACTTGAGCGAAAACAGATAAAAGCTACGCCTGATCCCACGCCTTTCAACTCTCCAAAGATTATTGCATTAAGTATTTTTGCCTTTGTAGGTACCATTCTACTATTTCATTTTATACCCGGATTAAATTACAAATTAGGCTTTTCGATAGGCTTATTTGTTGCATTTGTGGTATACATGCTACAATTGAGTGAAAAAGAGGAGATGCACAATATGATTTCGCTGATGCTTACATTTGTGGTGGTTATCTTTTTTTGGATGTCATTTCATCAAAATGGACTCACCTTAACCCTTTTTGCTAAAGATTATGTTGCTAAAGAGGTTTCAGCATTTACTGGTTTACTTTTTAATTTAGAGTCTATTTTGAGTTTGTTATTGCTATTTTCAGGAGTCATACTAATATTACACAACCGTTCAACAATACGCTATCGTATGATTGGAACTGCTTTAGTAGTTATTTTTGGGCTAATAAGTTATTATTTTTACAGTCGCTCTGAAAGTTCTATTGCTATAGCTCCTGAATTATTCCAGTCTTTTAATCCCCTATTTATACTTATAATTACACCATTTGTAATTAGTTTATTTCAGTTTTTACAAAAAAAAGGGCATCAGCCTTCAACGCCAATCCGCATTGGTATCGGATTAATAATAGCAGCTTCAGGCTTCTTCATTTTATTTTTAGCTTCTTCACAACTTGTTTCACCCAATGAGATGGCAGGTGGAATTCTTGAAAACTCGGATAGGATTTCACCTTATTGGCTCATTAGTAGTTACTTTGTTTTGACTATTGCTGAAATATTCTTAAGCCCTTTGGGTATTTCGTTTGTTACTAAGATTGCCCCTAAACGCTTCCAAGGATTGATGCAAGGGGGATGGTTATTAGCAACTGCCGTAGGTGGTAAGCTACTCTTCACAGGAACATTGTTGTGGGCCAACTATTCACTTCAAACGACTTGGGCTATATTTATCGGTACTTTGCTATTAGCTGCACTTATTATCTTTGCTGTTATGAAGCGATTCGATAAATTAACAAAATTCTGAAATTAAACTATATTTATTAGAATGATGTATAGATACACACCAAAGAAAGAACTATGTTTTACAACATAAAATCACTAATTGATAATTTGCAATAAATTATCTATGTTTGCACAATTAATTTAATAACAATTAAAAAATAAAATTGAATGTTTAAGAAACACCCTAAAGGACTTATAGGCGCAGCTCTATCAAATATGGGCGAGCGTTTTGGATTTTACATTATGATGGCGATACTCACGCTATTCATCTCTTCAAAATTCGGATTATCTGAAACTACAACTGGTTATATTTACTCTGCATTTTATGCCTCTATTTATCTTTTGGCACTTGTAGGAGGTATAATTGCTGATAAAACCAGAAACTACAAAGGTACAATTCTAGTAGGAATTGTGTTGATGGCAATTGGTTACTTAATCATTGCTATTCCAACCCCAACTCCTGTGCCAAGTATGGGGCTTTACCTAACTATTACAATTTTAGGTCTAGCTGTTATTTCTTTTGGTAACGGATTATTCAAAGGAAACTTACAAGCATTAGTTGGCCAAATGTATGATAACCCTAAATACTCACACCTACGAGACTCTGGTTTCCAGATTTTCTATATGTTTATCAATATCGGTGCTATGTTTGCTCCTTTTGTTGCAATCGGTGTTCGTAACTGGTGGTTGAAAGTTCATAATTTCGATTATAATGGTTCTCTGCCTGAGCTTTGTCATGAATATGTATCAAAAGGTGAGGCAATGGGATCTGAATCACTAACACGTCTTACAGAGTATGCTAATAGCGCTATGCTTGATGGAAGTGTGGTAACCGATCTTGCTACTTTCTCAAACAACTATTTAGATGTTTTCAATCGCGGATTTCAATATGCTTTTGCAGCAGCTATTGTTGCTATGCTAATATCTTTAGTTATTTTTATTAGAAACAGAAATACTTTCCCCGATCCAGCAAACAAACTGACTGAAAATAAAAAAGGAACATCTTCAATTTCAAAAGAAGAGGTTGAGATGAGTACACAAGAAATTAAACAGCGTATATATGCTTTATTTGCAGTTTTCGGTGTTGTTATTTTCTTCTGGTTATCCTTCCACCAAAATGGATATTCTCTTACATACTTTGCACGTGACTATGTAAACTTAGATATTATTAATATCGATCTACGTTTTACATCAATTAAAGGTGCAGAGATATTCCAAAGTGTTAATCCTATATTTGTTGTGTTCCTTACACCACTTATTATGTGGATTTTTGGTGCTCTAAATAAACGAGGTAAAGAGCCTTCCACGCCATTGAAAATTGCAATCGGTATGGCTATTGCCGCTTTGGCTTATATTTTCCTAATGGTTTATTCTTTTGCTTTACCATCAAAAAATGAATTAGCAACAATGAGTGCTGAGCAAATTTCAGCAATAAGAATCACACCTTGGGTAATGATTATCATGTACTTTATTCTTACTGTTGCCGAACTATTTATCTCGCCTCTTGGCTTGTCTTTCGTGTCGAAAGTTGCACCACCTCACCTACAAGGAGTGATGCAAGGTGCATGGTTAGCAGCTACAGCTATTGGTAACTCCATTCTATTTATCGGAGGTATTCTTTATATGAATGTGCCAATATGGGCAACTTGGTTAGTATTTGTTATTGCTACCGGACTATCAATGATTGTCATGCTGAGCATGGTAAAATGGTTAGAGCGAGTGGCTAAATAGAAGTCATAGCTAGTATTATAATATCAAAAAGAGTGTTGTTAAGTAATTTTACAACACTCTTTTTTCCTGTCTTCCGCATTGGGACACCCTAAAAATATTTTCCTACAATTTTAAATAATTCCTCTTGTTGTTCATCCATTTTGAGTAATATAGTTTTGGTATATTTTGAGTCAGGTAGACTGTATGTGACTTGATACATATTGTGAGTTATCTGATTTGCCTTTTGTGGTGATATGCTTGATTTAGATTCTTGAAGAACCCTTTCTAATTCTTTATAAACTAAGTATGCAGTAAATGCTATGCAGATGTGTGCTTCGAGGTAGTATCCCTAAAAGTGTGTAATTTGTATCTTGATTTATTGCAAAGTTAAAC
>CAYFTO010000025.1:18098-21978 GCA_964346125.1 uncultured Paludibacter sp. | reverse complement strand
ATTTCAGAGACTATTAAATTGAATTTGCCTGATATGACTTTTCGGAGTGGACTCATTACTTAAAAACAGCAAATTATCTATTCTTGTTACTACCAATAAGTTTCAATTTGAGATAAAACAAAATGGAGATAAGATATTAGAGCAAAAAAGGACCGTAACCATTGCAGAACAAAACAATAAACTTCGATTCAATCAAAGTGAATTAGCTATTTTCGTTAAAAACTTCAAAACAAATAACAAAGTAGCACAGGCTGATTTCTACAAACTGATGCAAAGTGATAAATATCCTTACATGAATATTAAACTCAAGCATTACGAAATGTATCGAAAAACAGACGGTTCAATAAAACATGGTAAGGCTCTCGTAGAAATCAATATTGCTGGCGTAAATAGACAGTATGAAATTCCTGTTGCAACAAACAAAAAGGGAGATAACATTATTCATTTGTATGGCGAAAAGAAAATGACTATTCGTGATTTTGGGTTAGAACCTCCCACCGCAATGATGGGACTTATTCAAGTAAGTGAATGGATTGAAATAGAGTTAGACTTTTACAGTAAAGTAATCTTCAATCCATAAACTATATTCTCGCAATATCCATTCCTGTAATTTTTCGATACAAATCCAAGGCATAGACATCTGTCATCCCTGAAATAAAATCTAAAATCGACTGCACTTTTCCATAAACTGACTGATTTTCAATATCGTATTGTTCGGGTATTCGATTAAGCAACTGACGAGAATAGGTCTTTTGAGGACTTAAAACAGCATCAATAAAATACTCGAGAAGCGTATAAATAATTCGATAGCCAGCTAACTCCACATCTAAGACCTCTTGCGATTTATAAATGCGATTAATAGCAATGTTGGTGCAAACTTTATATGCTTTTGCAGGGACTTCATCGATTTGCTTAATTAATGAAGTTTTGAAAGTTCCGTTCAGTATCGATTCTTCGTTTTCTAAAAAGACACGGCTACACTCATCCACCAGCAATCCTATAACAGATGATCTTAAATAAGCTATTTGTTCATTTATATCGGTAACAATTCCAATATTTTCTTTCATTTTATCAATTCGCTCTTCACTAAAAAACTGATAAAAGAGCTCTTTGGTCTCATCGGTAGAAAGCAGTTTCAATTTATGAGCATCCTCTATATCCATTATTTGATAACAAATATCATCTGCCGCTTCCACTAAATACACCAGTGGATGTCGCATATAGTGCTTGGGGTTGTCGGGATCTTTTTCAAGACCCAATTCCTCAGCTATTTTTTGATAAATCTCTTTTTCGGATGTAAAAAAGCCAAATTTTTGTTTGCTTCTATCACCATCTATTGAGGCATACGGATACTTAACAATAGCAGCTAAAGTAGAATATGTCAATACAAACCCACCTTCACGCCTTCCTTTGAATTTATGACTCAAGAGCCTAAAAGCATTAGCATTACCATCAAAACGAATGATATCTGCCCACTCTTCTTCCGATAGTTTATCTTTTAAAAATGAACCAGCTCCTTCAGCAAAAAAACTTGCAATAGCCTCCTCACCCGAATGACCAAATGGTGGATTGCCCATATCATGCGCTAAGCAAGCGGCTGAAACAATATAGCCTATCTCCTCCATATATTCTATGTTTTCATTTCGCTTAGCATGCGCTACATTTGATGCCAACGAGCGACCTACACTTGCTACTTCGAGACTGTGGGTAAGACGATTATGAACAAAGATACTTACAGGAAGTGGGAAAACCTGTGTTTTATTTTGCATTCGCCGAAAAGGAGCTGAAAATATCAAACGATCATAATCACGCTGAAATTGATTACGGTTATCACGATCTCGATCGTGATAATTTTCAAGCCCTAAGCGTTTTGGAGATAGAAGTTTATGCCAATTCATATTTAGTTATTTAATGATGACAAATATAAGCATATTATAAGAAAACAGGAGAAGATAGTTGAGCTATTTAATAAAAATAGTAACAATATGCTTTTCCAATGCAAGAATTATCTACTCATTTTTTGTAACTTTGCGATTAAATTTATTAATTCAATATTTGATGAAGATTTTAATACTCGGTGCTGGCAAGATGGGTACTTTCCTTACAGATGTACTTTGCATGAATCATGAAGTGGCACTATTCGATACAAATCCAAGCAATTTACGCTTTGTTTTTAATACCCTTCGATTTACTGACGTAAAAGAAATTGAGGAGTTTGAGCCAGAATTACTAATCAATTGTGTTACTTTAAAATATACAATTGAAGCATTTGATTTGGTTTTGCCACATATTCCAAAAACGTGCATTATATCCGACATTGCCTCTGTTAAAACAGGCATAAAAGAATATTATGAAAAAAGTGGTTTCCATTATGTTTCTACACACCCCATGTTTGGACCTACATTTGCAACCTTAGAAAATCTAAGTTCGCAAAATGCGATTATCATTAGCGAATCTGACCATATGGGGAAAGCATTTTTCAAAGATTTATATCAAAGTTTGAGTCTGCAAATTTTTGAATACACTTTCGAAGAGCATGACGAAACTATTGCTTACTCACTTTCAATTCCGTTTGCTTCCACATTGGTATTTGCCTCTGTAATGAAACAAATCGATGCACCTGGTACGACCTTCAAACGCCATATGCGTATAGCTAAAGGACTTTTGTCTGAAGATGATTATCTGCTGTCAGAAATTCTTTTTAACCCTTACACCCATTCCCAGGTAGAAAAAATTCGCTTGGAACTAAGGCACTTATTAAGCATTATTGAAAATAAGGATACTGAAGGGATGCAAGTTTTCTTAAAGAAAGTGAGAGAAAATATCGACTTAAAATAGAGCATAGCTATTTGATAAATTTTCAATGGGAAAAATTGAGTAAGTTTTGAGATGCTCAAGCAATTGGTGAAGTTAGCTTTCGCATAGGCTAATTGGCTTTTTAATCACTCACTGATTAAAAATAGTTGAAATGCATTTAGCTTTATGTCTTCATTTTTTTCAGCCACTCATTCAATAAAATCCCAACTATTATCAAAAACAATCCGATATAAGTAGATGGATAAATGGTTTCACCTAAAACCATGTGAATGATAAAGAGAGAAATAAACGGAGAGAGATAACACAATTGATTAATTAAAGCTGGGTTATTCGTCTTCCGCAATGCCATTCCAAAAAATATAAACGGTATCGCCATTTCAAAAGCACCGACGTATACACTCGAGAGTAGCGCTTTAATTGACAAAGTGGATAATGGTATAAAAAGAGAAGCAACTAAGAGATAAGCAGAGCCAAAAAGAAAGCTTAGAAAAAGAGCGATAATATTATCAATATTTTTATTCCTTCGATTGATTATCCAAAAACTTGCCCAAAGAAATGCACTTAGGAATGCAAGAAAAACACCCATTTTCGAAAGCTTAACACCCGAAAAAGATTCGGCACCAAAAGAGATTAAAACTACACCAACAAATGACACAAGCATTCCTATGTATTTATAGCTTGGGATACGCTCTTTCAATACAATTGCAAGAAGTATCACCAAAAGTATAGGCCAAAAATAATTGATGGGTTGAGCTATCTGTGCTGGTAATAAACTGTAGGATTTAAACAAAACCAAGTAATAGGCAGTCGGATTTAATAAGCCTATCAATGCAAAGCTTGTCCACTCTTTAGTTTTTAACTTTCTCAGAAGTTTGTGTTTTGCTTGCGCAAACATAACAACAGCAAGAATTATCAAAGTAGCAATTGAAGAAATTAAAATCAATTCAAAATAGCTAACTTCACGCAAAGCAATTTTAAATGCTGAAGCCACAGTTGACCAGCTGGCTATAGCTATCCCTACAAAAATGAATGCTTTGTTATTATCTTTCATAAAGAATTTTGT
>CAYFTO010000025.1:0-17998 GCA_964346125.1 uncultured Paludibacter sp. | reverse complement strand
AATGAAAACGTAAAGATAAGCAATCCATATTAATATACGCTATATTTGCAACACAACTATTTATGCAAAATACTATCATTATGAATACCCGACTCTACTTTTTTATCATAGGCATTCTCTTTGCAATTTCAGCAAATTCTCAAATTGTAACAACAAATCCTGTTATTTTCACTCAAAACAGTGGTGTTGTTGAAGTTATTTTTGATGCATCGCAAGGCACAAAAGGTTTGATGGGCTTCAACGGTGACGTATATGCTCATACGGGTGTAGTAAGCAATTTAGGTAGCTGGCTATATGCTCCAACCTGGGGTGATAATTCTGAAAAATATAAGTTGGAAGCTATGGGTGACAACAAGTGGAAACTCACTATAGGGCCTACTATTGAGCAATACTACGGCACAAAATCGGGCGAGAAAGTAAGTCAGTTAGCTTTTGTATTTCGAAGTGCTGATAAAAGTAAAGAAGGAAAAGCGGACGGCGGACAAGATATTTTTATTGATGTTTTTCAAGAGGGATTTAATGTTGCTTTTAGCACTCCTTCGTCTGATAAAGTAGCATCACTTAATTCAACCGAAAACATTCAAATAGCGTCTTCACAATCCGCTAATTTAGAGTTAATAATAAACGGTACAAGCGTAAAAACAGCTACTGCAACAACAACGCTTAGCTACAACTTTACTTATTCGGAAGCGATTGATTATGAATTGATAGCAAAAGCAACAGCAGGAAGTGAAGTGAAATATGACACTGTGAACGTCTGTGTTCCAGCTGCTGTAAAAATCGAAGCAAGACCTGATGGATTGTTAAATGGCATCAACTATTCTGAAGATGGTAGCTCAGCTACACTTATTCTTCACGCGCCTAAAAAACAAAGTGTCTTTGTTATTGGAGATTTCAATAATTGGGTACAACGTAACGCTTACCAGATGAAAAAAGATGGCGAATATTGGTGGCTCACGATTGAAAATTTAACTCCTGAAAAGCTCTATCGTTTCCAATATTTAGTGGACAACACGATTCGTATTACTGACCCATTCACCGAATTAGTTCTTGACCCATGGAATGATAAATGGATTAATGAAAAGCGTGAGATTTATCCCAATATACCAGCTTATCCCGAAGGTAAAACAACAGGGATAGTAGCCACACTGCAATCTAAGAAAAAGGCGTATGAATGGGAGGTGACAGATTTCAAAATAAAACATCCTGAAAACTTAGTGATTTATGAGCTATTATTACGTGATTTCACAGTAGAAAGGACATTGGAAGCAGCCATCGATCGCTTGGATTATTTGAAAAATTTAGGTGTTACTGCTATCGAATTGCTACCCATTCAAGAATTTGATGGAAACGACAGTTGGGGTTACAATCCCAGCCAGTTTTTTGCTCCCGACAAGGCTTATGGCACTCCAGAAATGTACAAAAAATTTATAGATGAATGTCACAAACGCGATATGGCTGTTATTTTAGACATGGTGTTTAACCATGCCACTGGCAGTAGTCCATTTGCTATGCTTTTTTGGGATAGTGCAAGAAATAGACCCGCTACAGACAACCCATGGATGAACCCTACTGCACCGCATATGTTTAGTGTTTTCAATGATTTCAACCATAGTTATGTAGGAACAAGGGAGTATTTCAAGCGTGTATTAGAATATTGGCTTAAAGAGTATAAAGTAGATGGATACCGAATGGACTTAACGAAAGGCTTTACGCAAAACTCCGGAACTGAGGATAAATTTGACCAAAGTCGCGTTGATTATTTAACTGAATACTACGAAGCTGTGGTAGCAACAAACCCCAATGCAATTTTTATTTTAGAACACTTTGCAGTGAGTAGCGAAGAGTCTGTATTAGCTTCGAAAGGGATGTATTTATGGCGTAATATTAATCACGCCTACAGCGAAGCAGCCATGGGATGGGCAAATGAAGCTAATTTTAATGGCATGAACTCATCGCCACGCCGATGGGTTGGCTATGCTGAAAGCCATGATGAAGAACGAAACTTTTTCAAAGCCAAAACTTACGGCAATTCTACTATTAAAACAGACTCGATTACACGGATAAAGCGTGTACCTTTAGTGATTGCTTTTTCAGTTCTTACTCCTGGTCCTAAAATGATTTGGCAGTTTGGGGAGATGGGATACGACTACTCCATTGACGATTTGGGTGGACGTACTAATGCTAAACCATCAGCCTTCTCATGGCTTGAACTTCCTCACCGAAAAGAGGCCTATGAATTATCATCAAAAGCCATTCAATTAAAGAAAAACTACCCCACTGTTTTTACAGAGGGCAGCTATAAATTAAATATAGGTTCATCCGATTGGACAGCAGGAAAACGAATTTCAGTTACGCATAGCGACCTAAATATGGTTATGCTTGGCAACTTCGATGCGAACACTACTATTTCAGCTAATCCTAACTTTCAACATACTGGCACTTGGTATGAGCTAATAAGTGGAGAGGAATTAAGTGTAAGCAACCCCAACGCGACAATTTCAATGCACCCTGGAGAGTTAAGAATCTATACCAACAAAAAAGTGGACGAGAACTCCAACATTGAGCAAAATGGAGACAATGAGAGTTTTTATATTTATCCTACATTTGTAACAGATAAAATCCAAATCAAAAGCGCATCTGATATTTTAGAATTAACTATATATGATATCAATGGACGAAAAGTCGGTTTTGAAAGCAACACCAAAGAGTTTAATGTTTCTTATTTACCCACAGGGATATATATTTATAAAGCAACAAACGACGTAACAACAATAAAAGGAAAATTTGTGAAGAAATAAGGTGATTATTAAATGATTAATAAAAAAACCGTCTATTTCAAAATTTGAAATAGACGGTTTTTTTTATCTCCTTAAAATGCTATTTACAAGAGCTTCCCTGTCAGCAATAAAGCGGCTATACTAAAGTATATAATCAGCCCTGTTACGTCAACTAAGGTAGCAACGAAGGGTGCCGAAGAAGTTGCCGGGTCCATCTTTAACTTTTTTAGTATTATGGGTATCATTGAGCCTGTCAAAGTACCCCAAAGGACAATAAAGATTAGTGAAATTCCAACAGTTAATGCAATCCAGAACCAATACTCTCCATAATCATAAAGGCCAGCCTGTTGCCAAATTGTAATACGTGAAATTCCCACCACTGCCAATATCGAACCCAACATAAAACCTGATAAAATCTCACGACGCATTACATACCACCAATCTTTGATTGACAGTTCCTGAATAGCCAATGCACGAATAATCAAGGTTGCCGCTTGCGAACCAGAGTTACCTCCACTCGAAATTACCAAAGGAACAAAAAGTGCTAAAACTACCGCTTTTCCTATCTCATCATCATAGTAGCTCATTGCTGAAGCAGTCAACATCTCGCCTAAAAACAGTATCACCAACCAACCAGCACGTTTTTTTATCATCGTAAATAGATCGGTGCTCATATAAGGCATATCCAATGCTTCAACCCCCCCGAACTTTTGGATGTCTTCCGTATCTCGTTTTTCTACCTCATCAAAAATGTCGTCCGCTGTAACAATTCCTACCAAAACACCTGATTCACTTATCACAGGCAGGGCTGAACGGTCATATTTTTGGAAAATCTCAATAGCTTCTTCACGGGTTTGAGTTGTTTTGATAGCCATAAATGTCTTATCCATCAAAGTTGAAATCAATTCATCTTCATCGGCCATTAAAATAACCCCAATTCTCAAATCATTTATTAGTTTCTGCTGCTTATCAACTACGTAAATGTAGTTAAGTGTTTCTGCTCTCTGCCCATTCTTTTTAATATGTTGCAAAGTTCTTTTTACACTCCAATCGGGATGAACCTGCACATAATGGGGTGTCATAATACGCCCAACGGAATCTTCATCGTAACCGATCAGTTCCATCGCTATACGTCGTTCTTCTGCGGGCAAAAGATTAACAGCATCTTTTACAATTGTATCAGGAAAATCTTCAAAAACTGCTGTACGGTCGTCAGGCGACATCGTTTTTAGGATGTCAGCAATCTCATAAGTTCCTAAAGATGTGAGGATTTGCTCTTTCAATCCCCAAGTCAAGTAACTAAACACTTCACTTTTTATCTTACCTGGCAATGTCATAAAAGCCATAACATGATCTTCATCAGGTAATGAAATAATTTTTTGAGCTATATCGTGTGGGTGTAACTTAACAAGTTCACCATGTATGAATTTTGTCATACTATGATCTCCTTCTATATTTTTTGATTTTGAATAATCATTCAATATCATTCATACTAAATTTGATTTTTAGAGGATGATTTGTTCATTTTCAAACCATCTTATAGACAAACTTTACTCTGTCACTAATCGTCTTGCTGTTTTAGCAGATTAGTTATTTTTACAAACTCTTCAACCCCTAACTGCTCAGGGCGTTTGTTCAATATTTCATCGTTTACAATATCACTATTCGGGTCAATCAATTGCTTCAATGAATTTCGTAAAGTTTTTCGACGCTGGTTAAAGGCTGTTTTCACCACCATCCGGAATAGCTTCTCATCGCAATTGAGTTTTGCTACATCATTTCTGGTAAAGCGAACAACAGCCGATTTGACCTTTGGCGGAGGGTCGAATTCCCGTTCAGAAACTGTAAACAGGTATTCGGCAGAATAATAAGCTTGTAAAAATACGCTTAAAATCCCGTATGATTTTTTACCAGGTGGCGATGTTAATCTTTCTGCTACTTCCTTTTGCAACATCCCTACGACCATAGGTATTTGGTCTTTATAATCCAATACTTTAAAAAATATTTGGCTTGAAATATTGTAAGGAAAGTTTCCTATTATATTAAATTTACTTGGAAACAAACGACTAATATCCATCTCTAAGAAATCAGCTTCAATCACTTCCAAACTTGGAAAATGTTTGTTTAAGTAACGAACTGATTCGCTATCTATTTCAACAGCTTTGAGTTGTGCAAGTGGATTTTCAAGTAAATACTGGGTAAGAACACCCATTCCCGGACCTATTTCGAGTACAGATGTAGAATCATGCAGCAATAAACTTGCAGCAATACGACTTGCTATCTCTTGATTTGTCAAGAAATGCTGTCCCAAGTATTTTTTGGCTCGTACTTGTCTCATTCTGATAATAGTCGTCGGGCATATTTAATTTCGAAAGATTGATTTAATAGTGCGTTACAAGATTGATTTTTTATATCTTTGTAATCAAAATATATAAAGCACCACAAAAGTAGTCATTTTTATTCAATTGACCTACTTTGTGAAACAATTTAGCCAAAGCTAATGAGAAAATTATTTATCTTTATAGGGAAATACATTAGTAGTTTTATCGATTTCTTTTATCCCCCATTCCGAAAGTATATAAGCTTACAGTTTTTTAGATATGCTTTTTCGGGCGCTGGAAATATGGTCTTCGATTGGGTAATTTATTTTCTCACTTACAACTTTATCATAAAAAAAGAACTCCTTCATTTAGTCTTTGTTACACTTAGTCCGCATATTGCTTCTCTATTTATTACATTTCCTATCTCGCTTTTCACAGGATTCTTGCTTCAAAAGTACGTAACCTTTCCAGCTTCTCAGCTTAGGGGTAGCAAACAGCTCATGCGCTATTCATTGGTCGTAGTAGTTAATTTATTAATCAACTATTTTGGATTGAAGTTTTTTGTAGATATAATGAAATTCTACCCTACTCCTTCTAAAATGCTCGTAACCATATTTACTGTAATCTTTAGTTACTTTTCTCAAAAAAAATTCACTTTTAAGATTAACAAATGAAAATCAATAAAAAAACAGCTTTCAATATAGTTAAATGGCTTATTTTAATTGCTGTTTTCTACTATTTATACATAACTCTAAGTAAAATTGAAGTTTGGGAAGAGTTAAAAGAACATTTTTTATCAGCTAATCATAAAAACTATTATTCCTTGCTGATAGTCGTACTCCTAATGCCTTTTAATATCGGTGCTGAAGCGTATAAATGGAAAAAACTAATTAACAAGATAGAAGAAACTTCCTTTATAATGGCTCTTAAAGCTATTTTAAGTGGGATGGTTACCGGCTTCGTATCACCAAACCGCGTTGGTGACTTTGCTGGGCGAGTGTTATATTTACCTAAAGAGAGTAGAGGAGAAGGCGTAATGCTTAGCTTACTAAATAGTTTTACTCAAAACATAGTGCTTATCTCTTTTGGTCTTATAAGTGCATCTTTTTTTTACATAAAATATAAGCACGAAGCAATTGGCTTTAATTATTTTTTGAAGATTTTCATTGTTATTATATCCATTGCAATTCTATTAGTTTTACTTTTCTTTTTTACAAAAAAGAATTTCAACAACAAACACATCGAAAAGTGGAGACAATTTGTTCAGGTCTTATTTAGCTTTAACGCAAAAGAGCTTTCGAAAATTTTGCTTTTCACCGTATTTAGATACACTATTTTTTCTATTCAATTTTACTATATGCTGCTTTTCTTTGGTATCAATTTATCGATAACAGATGCTCTAATAGCCATACCAACTACCTATCTTATAGTTACTTTCGCACCATCCTACGCCTTAGCTGAACCAGCTGTAAGAGGCACCGTATCTCTATTAGTGCTATCAATATTTACAAACAATGAAATTGGTGCAATTTTAACAAGCGTAGCCACCTGGCTTATCAACTACATTATTCCTTTATCATTTGGCGCTATTCTTTTAATGCGAAATAAGGAGAAAGCTAACATCCAGATGCAGCTTAAAGAAGACTAAGTCAGAATTATTCATGCGATTTATCCTTGCTTTAATTTAGGGCAATTAAAACATAAAAAAGCTCGCCAACATCCTTAAAAAAAGAAGTTAACGAGCTTTCATATATTAATTATAAGCACTTGAAAGTAGTAAGCTTATACTAACTTCATATCGCGACTTAACACATATTACAGCCTTCGTGCCTATCTAACTCTCCACGCAGGCGTTTTTCAACCAGCGCCTTAATTCTATCACGCAGAAGATCTATTTTAATATTATCAACCACATCAGCCGTAAATGCATACAATAACAATTGACGAGCTTCTTTTTTCGAAATCCCCCTTTGCTGCATATAAAACATAGCTACCTCATCCAATTGCCCAATTGTAGCTCCGTGTGAGCATTTCACATCATCAGCAAAAATCTCTAATTGAGGGCGTGTACGGATTTTAGCTTTTTTATTTAGCAAAATACTTTTGTTGTTCTGATAAGCAAGGGTTTTCTGAGCATCTTTTTCGATATACAATCTTCCTGTAAATCCTGCTTTTGACTCATCGTCCAAAATATATTTAAATAGCTCATCACTATGGCAATTCGGCAAGTTGTGATAAATAGTTGTATGATTATCTAAAACCTGCTCTTTATCTGAGATTGTCATCCCACAAAGCAAAGTTTCACAATTCTCACCATTCAATTCAATCTGAACATTATTACGAGTCACTCCATTATGTACAGTTACTAAATTTGAAAGCACATCAGAAGAGGCTTGTTGGTCAATCAGTAGGGACGATACATCAACTGTTTTATCACTCACATTTTCCAACTTATAGTGCTCATAAATAGCATTCTCACCTACAAACACTTCTGTCACTCGATTTGAGAAGAAACGAACATCATCCATCGTATGATCACAAACAAGCAATTGAGCTTTTGCACCCTCCTCGATAATAGCTAAATTGCGACTATTGGCCATAAAATCAACATCAGAGCGCATAACATTTACAATCTGAATAGGATTTGTAAGTTGCACATTTTTAGGGACATATACAAAATAACCATCTTGCGCAAAACTACTATTAAGCGCAATGAAACTATCATTTTGTTTGGCAACCAAGCGTCCGATATATTTATCCAACAATTCTGGATATTTTTCAGAAGCTTCGCGCATACTACAAACTATCACTCCTTCAGGCAAAGGAGCATTCCCCTTACTATCAACAGGATAGAAAGAATCATTTACTACAAAATAAATATTCTTTGAAATACCTGGTACATCACATTTGAAAACATCGTAAGGATTTACTGGAAATTCTACTCGATTTATATTCAAGCCAAAATCAATATCCATGATACTACGGAAATTGGAATATTTATAATTCTCATCGTGCGTAGTAGGGAATCGAAGATCGTTAAACAGTTCAAAAGCATTATCTCTTCCTTTATTCAGGATAGTAGCTGAATTCTTTTTTATGATTTCACTGTGCTTTTTATATAAATCTATATATTCATCACCGCCAAAACTACGTCTCGTCTGAAATTTAGTTTTCGCAGCTGTATTTGTTTCTATTGTCATATTTTTTCTCTTTATGCAGAGTTTGAATAAAACAGAGTCAAACTCTTTTTTGTTTTTTTAATTCAGCTTAGCAAAAGCCTATTTCAACCAGTCGTAGCCTTTCTCTTCTAACTCTAAAGCTAAAGTCTTATCACCTGATTTTACAATTTTCCCATCATGTAAAACGTGTACAAAATCGGGTTCAATATAATCCAAAAGTCTTTGGTAGTGAGTTATTATCAAAGAAGCATTCTCAGAAGTCTTTAATTTATTAACCCCATTTGCTACAACTCGTAGAGCATCAATATCCAATCCACTATCTGTCTCATCTAAGATAGAGAGCTTTGGCTCCAACATAGCCATTTGAAAAATTTCATTTTTCTTCTTTTCTCCTCCAGAAAAGCCTTCATTCACAGAACGACTGGTCAAACTTTTATCCATTTCAACCAAGTCTTTCTTTTCACGCATCATCTTTAAAAATTCAGATGCTGACATTTGCTCTTCGCCTCTAATTTTACGTTGCTGATTAACGGCAGCACGTAAAAAATTCACCATGCTAACACCAGGAATTTCAACTGGATATTGGAAACTTAAGAAAACACCCTCACTTGCACGCTCTTCTGGCTCCAACTCTAATAAGTTTTTTCCTTCAAAAATAACTTCACCTTCAGTTACTTCAAAAGATGGATGTCCAGTAATAACAGACGCCAAAGTTGATTTTCCTGAACCATTCGGGCCCATTATAGCGTGTACTTGCCCTTTTTCTATTGTTAAATTAATGCCTCTTAATATTTCTTTGCCATCAATAGAGGCGTGCAAATTTTTAATTTCTAACATATTCTATTTCTTCTTAACTCTGCAAATATTAAAATGCGAGTTTCTTATTTATTTTTTATTTATTTCAAAAATTATTTTTTGGAAAAAAGATTAACCCACAGAACCTTCCAATGAGATCTGTAGTAATTTTTGAGCTTCAACTGCAAACTCCATAGGTAGTTTATTTAGCACCTCTTTGGCATAGCCATTCACTATTAAACCAACTGCTGTTTCAGTATCTATACCACGCTGATTACAATAGAAGATTTGATCTTCACTAATCTTCGATGTAGTAGCTTCGTGCTCAACAACACTTGTGTCATTATCCACCTCCATATATGGGAAGGTATGCGCTCCACATTTGTCGCCTAATAACATACTATCACATTGTGAAAAGTTTCGGGCATTTTCAGCTTTACCATTGATTTTTACTAAACCTCGGTAAGAGTTTGTGCTTTTTCCTGCTGATATACCTTTTGACAGGATATGGCTACTTGTGTTTTTACCTAAGTGAATCATTTTTGTACCCGTATCAGCTTGTTGGAAACCATTAGTAACCGCTACGGAGTAAAATTCAGCCGAAGAGTTATCGCCTTGCAAAATACATGATGGATATTTCCATGTTATTGCTGAACCAGTTTCAACTTGTGTCCAAGATAATTTGGAGTTTTCTCCTTTACAAATTCCACGCTTAGTAACAAAATTATATACTCCTCCATTGCCATCTTTATCGCCTGGATACCAATTCTGAACAGTAGAGTATTTAACCTCTGCATCCTTCATCACAACGATTTCTACAATCGCAGCATGAAGTTGATGCTCATCTCGCTGAGGAGCAGTACATCCTTCAAGGTAAGAGACATAGCCTCCATCTTCAACGATAATTAACGTACGCTCAAATTGACCTGTGTTAGCTGCATTTATACGGAAATAGGTTGAAAGTTCCATTGGGCATCTCACTCCTTTGGGGATATAACAGAAAGAACCATCACTAAATACAGCCGAGTTAAGCGCAGAAAAGAAGTTGTCGCTTACTGGGACTACGCTTGCAAGATATTTTTGTACCAAATCGGGGTGATTTTGAACCGCATCACTGAAAGAACTAAAGATAATACCCATTTCAGCTAAATTCTCCTGGAAAGTAGTTTTAACAGAGACACTATCGACAACTGCGTCAACCGCAACACCTGCTAATATCTTCTGCTCTTCCAATGGCACGCCCAATTTTTCAAAAGTCTTTAGTAGCTCAGGATCCACTTCATCCATACTATTTAACTTCTTCTTGGGTGCTGCAAAATATGAAACCGCTTGAAAATCGATTGGCTTAATATTTAGATAAGCCCAATCGGGCATTTCCATCTTTTCCCACTGACGAAAAGCCTTTAACCTAAATTCCAACATCCACTCGGGTTCGTTTTTCTTTTGTGAAATCAACCTCACAACATCTTCGTTCAAACCAGGTGGTATTATTTCAGTCTCGATATCGGTTGTAAATCCATATTTATACTCATCCGTACCTACTACTTCATATATAATTTCATCTGACATATCTTTATATTTTTCTTTATTTATATCAATCTTACTAACAACTTAAAATTAAAAATGTTTTATATTTTCAACTCTTTCAAGATGTTAACCCCATTATTTCTACAAAAATACAGTTTTATAATTACTTGTGAAAATATATAAGCTACCACTTATTCAATTGAATTATAAATTTTAAAAATAAACATTTATAAAAACACTATTTATTGCTTTATTAGCTACAAGCAATATTTATTATTAAACAATTTACATCAATATAGCTTCCTAAATAACTATTAAGCAGACACAAGCTTCTAATACTCAGAAAAAAACTAAAACTTTGCATGGTTTTTGCTAATAAAGCATAGTGTCTTTTTATTATTACTTAAAAAGATACTTGTTTCGTTTTCAAGAAGAGCAAAAAATATAAACTTATTAAAACAGAAAGAGATGAAAAAATTAGCTTTATTAATGTTAGGAGTTATAACTCTGGTTGCATGCAATAGCCCAAAGAATAACTCTTCAGAAAACAGTGAAGAAGTTACAACAGAACAAGCAGCTATTGGCGGCGAACAAGATGATCACGGTTGTCTTATAGCTGCTGGCGAAGTATGGAGTGAGCTTCAGCAAAATTGTGTACAGATTTTCAACATCGGGCAACGTTTAAACCCAATTGAACAAAACGAAGAAGATGCTGTATTAAGTGCTTTTGTATTGTTTAGTGAAGACAGCTCGCAAGTGGAACTCTTCTTACCTGATGAGGAAGGTAGCGTAATTTTGAATAAAGATGAAAATGATATTTATCAAAATGACACCTTCAAATTTGATTCAAATGAATCTGCTTTGTATAAAGACAATGAGAAAGTATTTCAATCATCAGAGCAATAAAGATACTATCGCGTAAAAAAAAACAAAAGCGTGATTTTATCTTATAAAACTCATAAAAAAGACCCTCAAAAATATTTGAAGGTCTTTTTTTATAATAGATTGATAAGTTTTTTATTGATTCTTATCTATTTTTCTTTTTAGCCCAGCTGTCTTTGAGTGAAACTGTGCGATTGAACACCAACTTCTCTGCTGTACTATCTTTATCGACATTAAAGTAACCTGTGCGTTGGAATTGGAAACTATCTAAAGGTTTTGCATCTTTTAGATACTCCTCTACATAGCAATTTTCAAGCACTTTCAATGAGTCTGGATTGATACCATCACGGAAATCTTTACCGTCAACCATAGGATTTTCATCAATAAACAGACGATCGTATAGACGAACTTCTGCTGGAATACTATGCTCTACTGACAGCCAATGAAGAGTACCTTTCACCTTGCGAGCCGATTCGGGCATACCGCTTTTTGTCAACGGGTCATATTCGCAATATACCTCTACAACATTGCCCTCATCATCTTTTTTGCAACCTGTACATTTTACGATATAAGCCGATTTAAGGCGAACTTCTCTGCCCGGAGTCATTCTGAAATACTTGCTTGGCGCATCTTCCATAAAGTCATCACGCTCCATCCACAGTTCGCGGCTGAATGTGATATCGTGAGTTCCCGAATTTTCATCCTCAGGGTTATTTACTGCTTTGATCACTTCAGTTTGTCCTTCAGGGTAGTTGGTGATTATTAGTTTCACTGGATCAAGTACAGCACTAACACGTGTTGCGGTTTTATTTAAGTCTTCGCGTACAGCATGCTCCAACAATCCTAAATCAACCGTTCCTTCTACTTTTGTATATCCTATTTTATCCACAAAGTTTTTGATACTTGCTGGAGTATAACCTCGACGACGAAGCCCTGTAAGCGTCGGCATGCGTGGATCGTCCCAACCGCTCACCAAACCCTCATCGACCAATTGAAGTAATCGACGCTTACTCATTACAGTATATGTAATATTCAAGCGGTTGAACTCAATTTGCTGAGGACGATAATCTGTCTCTTGAAACTGATCGATAAACCAATCGTAAAGCGGACGATGAACCTCAAACTCTAATGTACAAATTGAGTGAGTTACGCCTTCGAAATAGTCGGATTGTCCGTGCGCAAAGTCATACATCGGATACACTTTCCAATCAAAACCAGTACGGTGATGCGGATGCGTAGTGATAACGCGATACATTATTGGGTCGCGAAAATGCATATTAGGTGCCGCCATATCTATTTTGGCACGTAGCACCATTGCACCATCAGCGATTTCACCATTGGTCATTTTTTGGAAAAGTTCTAAACTCTCTTCTATTGGACGATTGCGAAAAGGACTCTCTGTCCCTGGAGTTGTTGGTGTACCTTTTTGTTGAGCAATGGTATCGGCGCTTTGCTCGTCAATATATGCTTTACCATCCTTGATAAATTGCACTGCCAAATCCCATAATTGCTGGAAATAGTCAGACGCATAAAAGATTTCATTCCAATGAAATCCTAACCATTCAATATCTTCTTTGATAGAATCAACATATTCAACATCTTCCTTCACAGGGTTTGTATCATCAAATCGCAGATTACAAATCCCATTGTAGCGCTCGGCAATACCAAAGTCAATGCAAATAGCTTTTGCATGCCCAATATGTAAATACCCATTCGGCTCAGGTGGGAAACGTGTCTGGATACGTCCATCGTTTTTACCTTTTGCTAAATCATTCTCTACAATTTGTTCTATAAAATTTAAACTCTTTTCCATTATAACCTTAATCAAATAATCATTTTAAGCTTGAATAAATCAAAAATTAGATTTAATCAAAATATCCTTTCATCAATCCGCGAGAAGATTTTTTTATAAAATCCAAAATCTCATCACGTATTTCACTTTGTTCAATTTCTTTATTAATTTCTTCTACAGCATGCGTAATGTTCATTCCTGACTGATAAAGATAACGATACACAGCTTGAATCTCACTTATTTCAGCGTTAGTAAACCCTCTGCGACGTAAACCTATAGAATTAACACCAGCGTATTGTAAAGGCTCACGACCTGCCATAACAAAGGGAGGAACGTCTTTAGATACTTTTGACCCGCCTTGCATCATCACATGCTTCCCTATTTTCACAAACTGGTGTACGAGCGTTCCGCCACCCATAATAGCCCAATCATCCACTTCAACCTCTCCAGCCAACTGTGTTAAGTTACCCAAAATCACATGATTTCCTACAACACAATCGTGAGCCACATGAGTATAGGCCATCAATAAGCAGTTACTTCCAACCACAGTTTTCCCACTCGCCAACGTACCTTTATTGATTGTTACACACTCTCGAATGGTATTGTTATCTCCAATAATAACAACGGATTTTTCGCCTTCAAATTTCAAATCTTGAGGAATAGCACCTATCACTGCCCCAGGGAAAATTTGACAGTTTTTACCAATTACCACATCACTATATATAGTAACATTGGAATGAATGATGGTTCCCTCACCTATCTCTACATTATCTGCAATGGATGAAAAAGCTCCTACCGATACATTATCAGCCAATTTTGCATTAGGATGAATGTCTGCAAACTTATTAATCATTTTATCTATTATGAATAGTTTATATAACTATTTATTCTTCACAATTTGTGCCATAAATTCGGCTTCGGTAGCAATCACTCCGCCTACAAAAGCATAACCTTTCATTGTGGCCACTCCGCGGCGAATTTCATCTTGCAAGCTAACTTGAAAAATAACGGTATCTCCAGGCACCACTTTTCGTCTAAATTTCACATTATCTATTTTTAAAAAATAGGTAGAATAGGCTTCTGGATCTTCTAATTGATTCAATACCATCAAACCGCCTGTTTGCGCCATTGCTTCAACTAAGAGAACACCGGGCATAACTGGCTCTTCGGGAAAGTGTCCCATAAATAGCGTTTCATTAGCAGAGACGTTTTTTACTCCGATAATGGTTTTTTCTCGAATTTCAATAATCTTATCAACCATCTGCATAGGCCAACGATGTGGCAACAATTTTCGAATGGCGATTGTATCTAAAACTGGTGGTTTTGAATCATCGTAAACAGGCGCTTGCACCTCCTGTCTTTTAAGTTCATTGCGAATATGTTTTGCTGCTGCTGTATTGATTCTATGCCCTGGATATTTCGCAATCACTTTTCCTTGTATTTGTTTTCCAATAAGCGAAATATCACCAATGACATCCAACATTTTATGGCGTGCTAACTCATTATTATAACGGAGTGTAGTACCAATAATTCCTAATTCATTCATTTCTGAGCGAGGCTGATTCATTAAGTCCGATAGTTTATCAAGCTCAGTTTGAGGTACTTTTTCATCATATATAACTATCGCATTATCCAAATCACCACCTTTTATCAAATCCATATTAAGCAAAGGCTCTATTTCGCGGACAAACACAAAAGTTCGTGCACTGGCTATCTCCTTACCAAAGTCTTTCAAGTTATCTAATGAAGCATATTGGGCAGCAACAACTGATGAATTATAATCTACATAGACATCAATGCTAAACTCATCATCAGGCAAAATAATAATTTTAGCTTCACTCTCTTTATCAACATATTCAATCTTTTTTTGAACTATATATATCTCTCGTTCAGAGTTTTCGATTTTTTTAGTTCCTACTTTTTCAATTGCTTCATAATACTGAATAGCACTACCATCTAATATAGGAAACTCAGGTGCATCCACTTCAATGAGGCAATTGTCAACTTTATGTGCATAAAGGGCTGCCATTGCGTGTTCAATTGTACCCACTTGAAATTCTCCTCGCTTTAATACTGTACCTCGGTTGGTTGAAGTTACGTAATCTGCTAAAGCAGGTATATTTGGTTGTCCTTTTAAATCCACGCGTTTAATACGTATCCCATGATCTGCTGGTGCCGGCAAGAATTTAATATGTACATTGAGCCCAGTATGAAGACCTTTTCCTTCAAGCTCAAACGAATTGGATAATGTTTTTTGTAGTATCATATTACAGAATTTTTAATATATCTGTAGTAAAAGGAATATACAGATAAGTTTGTTCTCTATTTTTGATAATTATTTTTTCAAAGCATCTAATTCACGCTTCATTTCGTAAACAAGACGCTGGATTTCAGATAAATTTTTGAATACAGCAGAAGAACGTCTAAATGTTGAGACAGGCACCGCTGGCGATCCCTGCATAATGCTATTTGGCTCTTTTACCGAATTAGCTACGCCCGTTTGAGCACCAAAAATTGTTTTATCTGCAATTTCAATATGTCCAGACACTCCTACTTGCCCTGCCAAAATACAATTTTCTCCAATCGTTGTAGAGCCAGCAATGCCTGACTGAGCGGCTATGGCAGTATTCTTTTTCACCTCAACGTTATGAGCAATTTGCACCAAGTTGTCAATTTTAACACCTGCACGTATAATGGTACTTCCTAAAGTTGCACGATCGATAGTACTATTTGCTCCAATCTCCACATTATCTTCAATCACAACATTACCTATTTGAGGTATCTTTTGGTAGCTACCATCAGGCAGCGGTGCAAAGCCAAAGCCATCTGAACCTACAACTGCTCCTGCTTGCAAAATACAGCGATTTCCAATTACACATTTCTTTTCAACTTTTACACCTGCATGTAATTGAGTGTTATGACCTATAATCACTTCATCACCGATATAAGAATTAGCGTCGATTGAAGTATAATCTCCAATTATTGCACCATCTCCCACATAAACATAAGGCGCAATATAAACATTTGCACCCAATGTTGCCGAAGGCGAAATGTAAGCAAGCTCCGAAACTCCTACTTTTTTAGACTCCATCTGCTCCGCCATTGTGAGTAGCTTTGCTAGGGAAGCGTAGGGATCATCAACCACAATTAAAGTTGGTTCGATATTACCTTCTGACTTGAAAGTCTTGCTTACAAGTACAATGCTTGCTTTGGTGCTGTAAATTTGACTATTGTATTTAGGGTTTGATAGGAAACTCAGTGAAGCTTTTTCACCATCTTCTAAACTTGAGAAATTACTTACCAGAACGTTAGAATCCCCGATTACACTCCCTCCTAAAAAATCTGCTATTTGCTGAGCTGAAAACTCCATATATATTGATAAAAATTGAATTGCAAAATTACAAAAGAATTTTCACATTTGACTTATAATTCAACAATAAAGGCATGTATTACATTATTAACACATAAAACTATAGCTTACTAAACAGATATATGCAGTTTGTAGGGTATTTTTTAAAAATTATCAGTAGGTATTAAAGTAAAGTTAAATTCGATAATAGCAAAGATAATGCTTTTTCACCTTTTTGGTGAGTACTTCAATATTGAGCATATCAGAAGCAACAGCAATATCTTTTACTGTTCCATCTTTGTAAAGTATATCAATTGATTCGTCAGCTTTACTATAAGTATCGGTCGATACTATTTCATCATTTACAAAGTAGGAGGCTTCATGAAGTGAAAATTGCAGTTTTTCTTGATATTTTTTTAAATATCTTTGTCGCAACTCATCACCCGATTTTTCATCTTCCAATATATGAACCTTAAACAGTTTACGATTAATAAAGTTACTGCAAAGCAAAGAAAGCACCCTGTCGGAGTGATTTGTCCATGATTTTATTGCACTCATTATATCTGCATCATCTAAGGCAGCAAATTGATTTAATGCCTCGTTAGAATTTCCAAAGTCTTTTTTACTAACGTTTTGATATAGAAAAAAGCGTAATGATTCTGACGCGAAAAGCTTACCACCTGCTAAGGCCAACTCTTTTGCTCTATTTAAGATATTTATTAGCATCTTTTCTGCTGAAACGGAAGTTTTATGAAGATATACCTGCCAATACATCAGCCTACGAGCTACCAAAAACTTTTCGATGGAGTAAATTCCCTTCGCATCTACCACTAATTTCCCATCATGCAGATTGAGCATTTTGATAATACGTGATGCTCCTATAATACCTTCACTTACACCGCAAAAAAAGCTGTCGCGACTAAGATAATCTAAACGATCCATATCTAATTGTCCACTTACTAATTGATGTAAATAGTGCTTCGGATAGCTATTCTTAAAAATATCAATAGCCATTTGCAGTTTGCCTTCAAACTCTTCGTTCATCTGCTGCATCATCCAAAGAGAAAGCTCTTCATGTGAAATACCAGACACCAAAGTATGCTCTAAGGTATGAGAAAAAGGTCCGTGTCCAATGTCGTGAAGCAGAACAGCAATTTGCACAGCCTCTTTTTCTTCATCACTTATTTCCTGCCCTGTCAATATTAATTGATTGATTGCTTCTCCCATTAAATGCATGGCACCAAGTGAATGCAACATACGCGTATGCTGTGCACCAGGATAGACAAACGATGACAAGCCTAACTGCTTAATACGACTCAATCGCTGAAAAAAACGATGTTGAATAACTTCGTATATAAAGTCGTTGGGGATAT
>CAYFTO010000024.1:0-23033 GCA_964346125.1 uncultured Paludibacter sp. | reverse complement strand
AACACAAATTCATTTTATTGAAAATAGAAAAGTGAACAGGATTTCTAAAAGACTTAATTTTCACCTTTTCTATATTATTACTATCTTTGCAGCCCTAATTTGGCTCTGAATTATTTAGAATAGGGCTACATATCTATGCAGTTTATAAGAAAATTATTTTTATCATTGTTCGCTTCTCTGATTGTGTCAACGGCCTTTGCTCAATCAGACAGTACGAGCATAAGCATAAATGCTTCATATACCGCTGACAACTTTGGTGTGTTTCATGGTGGAATTAAACGCGGATATAATTATTTAGGACTTGCCCAATTTCATATTAGTTTCGATGCTGAAAAAGCTGATTGGTGGCAAGGTGGCGAATTTTACTTAAATGCATCTAACACGCATGGTGGCACTCCTTCTGAAACAATGGTAGGTGATTTACAAACCATATCAAATATCGAAGCAGGTGAACATACTTATTTACAGGAATTTTGGTATAAGCACAAATTTAAGAAATTTGAAATTATTCTTGGCTTACAAGATTTGAATGAAGAGTTGGCTAATTTCGATTTAGGCGATTTGTATATTCATAGTTCTTTTGGGATATTGCCTATAATTGCAATGAACGTGGAAGCTCCAATTTTCCCTCTTACTTCGCCTGGCATAACTACAAAATGGAATATCTCTGAACACACTATTTGGCTAAATGCTCTGTATAAGGGCACACCAAATGATTTTGAAATTAATCCTTATAATTTGAAATGGAATTATAACAAAGGAGATGGAACTCTATTTGTATCAGAAATGCAACAAAAAATCACTTTTGAAGGCAAAAGCGGGACATTAAAATTTGGGTTCTTTTCTCACAGTCATCTTGCAGATAAATTTATTTATAAAATGCCTACTGAGCAATTAGGGCACCATACGGCTGGAATCTTTGCCAGTTACGATCAGGTATTTTATGAACGAGACAACAGGAGTATTGCAGCATTTTTACAAACAGGTTATAGCCCAACCAAAGATAGCAGTAATGATTTTTATTTAGGCTTAGGCGCCAATATGAGCGGATGTTTTAGCAAAGGAGGTGATGACCAGTTAGGTATTGCTCTGGCTTTTGATAAGCTAAATGGTTTTGGACATGAATCTTTTATTGAGTTAACTTGGAAAAAGCCTTTCTCTGAGCGTTATTTTATTCAACCAGATGTTCAATACATCATTAAGCCAGGAGGAAGTAATAGTCCAATTAAAAATGCTTTAGTAGGGATTGTACGATTTGGTTTTGAGATTTAAACGGACTATTGATATTTTCCTGAACAGTTTACAAAATCTCAAAGCATTAGGCACTTTGGTCTCAGTTTGATTATTTTAACTTAAACAAAAAGATGCCTAAATCATTATAGCAGTTTCACATAAGCTTTGGGAGAAGTTTTATTTTTAATGTTTCTCTTTATTTTAGAAATAAAGAGATAGGAAACAGTATAAAAAACTATTTTCAATATGCTTTACAAAACAAGTTATGTACAAAAGTATATTTTATCTAATAAAAATTTAATTATACCATTATTACACAAATAAACAGAAGCATAATTGACAATTTTTGTGTAAGTTTGCATAAATATAAAATGGTATTTTAATTATTTGCAACGACAATATGACAATGTTCACGGAGTTTTTCAGTACTTATAATATAACTCTATTGTTATTAGCTTTAGTTTTTCTGACAATTTTAAAATATTTCTCTAAATCAGAAATAGCTTTTTTTTCACTCAGCACAGATGAAGTAAATGATATGTCGAAAGAGAAAGCTGAAAAGGAAAAAGCTGCCATTAAACTTATCAGCACACCTCAATACCTATTGGCTACTTTCATTATCGTTAAGAATATATTTTTAGCACTTTACTTGTTGTTTTCGTCTGCTCTCATCTACTCTTTGAGCGCGGATTTTGACTCAAAAATCCTGTTTTTTATAGTTGCGATTTCACTTGTAGTGCTTCTCTTGCTATGTGCTAAACTAACAGGAAAGCTAAGTGGAGCCAAAAAGGCCAAAACTACAGTTCTTAAAAACTCGACAATAACATTGGCTGTTCAAAATACACTTCATCCTTTTGTCCGTCTTTTGGGCAATTCGAGCATCTTGGAAGAGAATCGATTAACAAAATGGAATCTTAGTCTTATCTCAACGGATGAATTATCTGAAGCTTTAGACCTGACAGATGAGCAGCAAGAGAAGGATATTGAGATGATTGAGGGCGTTATCAAGTTTGGGAATATACCTGTAGCTGATATAATGACGCCACGAGCTGATATGGCATTCATCGATATTAATTACAGTTTCAAGACGCTTATTTATCAGATAAATGAACTGGGTTATTCACGAATGCCTGTCTATTCGAGCTATAAAGATAATGTAAAAGGGATACTTTTTATAAAAGATTTATTGCCCCATCTTGAAAAGCCAGAGACTTTTCGTTGGCAAACCTTGATAAGACAAGCGTATTATGTGCCTGAAACGAAAAAGATAGATGATCTTCTCAATGAGTTTCAAGCGAACAGAATCCACTTGGCTCTTGTAGTTGATGAACACGGCAGAATATCTGGTTTGGTAAGTTTGGAGGATATAATTGAAGAGATAGTAGGCGACATCAGCGATGAATACGATGCTGACGAAACGCTATTTGAAAAATTAGATGAAAACAATTACATTTTAGAGGCAAAGATTGAGTTGGAAGATTTTTGCGAACTGATAGGAGCTGAAAAAGAAGAATTTGCTGAAAGCATTAGCGATGTGGATACTTTAGCTGGTTTAATTCTTGAAATAAAGGGAGAGATGCCCGTAAAAAGTGAGATTATTAGATTTGGTAAATATACTTTCGAAATATTAGCTGTGGATAAGCGACGTATCAACAAAGTAAAACTGAGCATTGAAAACGGTGCTGAACATGTAAAGAATGAAGATGAAGAATAAAAATATCGGCTTAGGGATTTTTATCCTTCTTTTACTTGTGCAATCCTGCAAACAGGAGAGTACACCACGTCCGTATGGCTATTTCAGGATTGATTTTCCAAATCCACAATATGAACTTTATGATGATGCACAATCTTTTCTTTTTGAAAAACCTCTGATTGCAAATATTGAGCATAAAGCAAAAGACTCCCAGTTAATTGGAATTGACATTATTTATCCTGAAAATGCTGGGTATATACATTGCAGTTATTTACCAGTGAATAATGACCTTCAGGAGCTACTAAGCGAATCACACGCTATTGTATATAAACACAGTATTCGTGCCGATAACATCAGCGAAAGAGCCTATGAGAACCCAGAAAACAATACGTTTGGAATATTATATGAACTAAGCGGCAATGTTGCTTCTCCCATTCAATTTGTAATGACTGATAGTGTTAAGCATTTTTTTAGAGGATCGCTCTACTTTGAAACAACACCAAACAATGATTCAATTCAACCCGTTATAGACTATATACGAGAAGATATTATTCATATCATGGAGAGTTTTAAGTGGAAGTAAAACAAGAAAAATGAGTATTTGCAAAAGAATAAGCTACAAAGGAAGTAAAATCTGTATTGTCAAAAATAATTTGACAAGCGATGAGCTATTGCAAAAACTTGAAAGACCAGAATTGTATATAGCTGAACTAACAAAACTAAATACTTCGAGACGAAAACAAGAGTTTTTAGCTCTGCGTTTTGCGTTAAAAGAGCTATTGGACGGTGAAGAGAAGAAAATAATATATACAAATAACGGTAAACCTATTCTTGAAGACAACTCCTATAAAGTTAGTTTTTCTCACTGCAAAACCTATGTTGCTGTAATGATTCATCCTACATTAGACGTGGGGATTGATATAGAAAAGCCATCCGATCAACTGATTACAGTTCATCAAAGATTTTTGGGAAAAGAGGAGCTTGAACATTACAACAAGACACTTGATTTTAATTATCTGCGCGTGGCATGGTCAGCCAAAGAAGCTTTGTATAAGATAATAGGAGTAGAAGCTTATAACTTCGCAAAGCAATTGAGCATTCCGCCATTAGCTAATTTTGAATCAGGAAATATTCTTGCTACCCATATGCTTACGGGTAAGGAATACGATATTTACTACTCCCTAAATGATGAATATACCTTAGCCTACTGTTTGAATAATGATGAAAGATAATAGCATATATCAAAATATAGTAAAACAAAAAGGACTTAATCACAAATCTTTGGCCATTTTACTTGACCCAGAAAAATGGAGTGATGAATTAAAAGAAAAGGTAGTTTCTCAATTCGAACATGCCCTACCCGACTATGTTTTTATTGGAGGTAGTTCTAAATCTATCTCAACCAATAGCCTGTTAGATGATTTAAAAGAGTTTGATATTCCGAAAATTCTCTTTCCTGGTGACGCCTCACAGTTTTCGCCACAAGCTGATGCCATCCTATTTCTCTCCCTACTATCCGGGCGCAATGCTGATTACTTAATCGGTCAGCACGTGCATTCAGCACTTAAAATCAAAAAATCAGGTGTAGAAGTTATTTCAACAGGGTATATTCTGATAGATGGAGGTAAAAATAGCGCCGTTCAAAAAGTGAGTAAGACCTCGCCTATTCCTGTAAGCGAAATAAAATTGGTAGTGAGTACAGCTATTGCAGGGGAGCTACTTGGTATGAAAGCTATCTATTTAGAAGCTGGAAGTGGTGCGCTGCAATCAGTACCAAGCAATATCATACAAGCAGTAAAGAAAGAGATAAGCATTCCTTTGATTGTTGGTGGTGGAATCCGAACTTCAGAAGCTTTAAACAGTGCGTACCAAGCAGGAGCCGACATTGTTGTTATCGGTAATTACTTTGAAGAGAAGCCAGAAGAGATTAAAAATTTTCTAAATCAACAAAGAAAAAACACTTAATAGGCTTAGTCCTTGAATTCACAATTATTTCATATCGCTCAAGTAAGCAATTTTATTCAAAATAATTTTGCTCCATTTCGATAAATATTTGTATCTTGCAAGTTATTAAAAAAAATGATTTTGTGAAGATTAAATTCTTTAAAATCCAAATTACACATTTATAGAAATAGCCTAAGATATCTTACGATTCAGCTAATAAAAATCAAATAATAGTAAATATATGAAGAAAACAAGTTTGTTTATCGTTGTTTTGCTACTTTTCTCAATCTTTTCAGTTTCTGCACAAAGTAGTCTGAAGGGAGTTGTTAAAGTAGCTGATTCCGACGTACCACTTCCTGGTGTTACAGTTACTCTCATGCATCAAAATATATCAAGCATTACCAATGCACAGGGTGAATATGAGTTGCTTGATTTGAAAGCCGGTGATGAAGAGATCAGTTTTTCCCGCTCGGGCTATCTGCCACAAATTGTTCTGTTTAACATTCAAACTGGACAGGCCAATGAGATGAGCACTGTATTTATGCGAGTAGATATCCAAGAAGAGGCGCGTCAAGACGCACTTTTGCAACTGAATGAGTCTAACTTTTCTGAAGATGAAGGACGAGCTACACAAGCTATTTCTGCAAGTATTGCGAAAGGTGATGTCTATTTATCGCAAGCATCTTACAACTTTAGCCCTATGCGATTCCGTATGAGAGGCTATGACCAAGATTTTGAATCAACTTATGTAAATGGCGTGCATTTCAACTCACTCGACCGTGGAAGTTTCAATTATTCCAGCTTAGGTGGACTGAATGATGCAAACAGAAACAAAGATGTGGTATACGGTATTGAAGCCAACTCATTTAGCTATGGAAATATAGGTTCAAACACCAACATTTTGAATCGAGCAAGTGCTTTTGCTTCAGGTCATCGCTCCAGCGTAGCCTATAGCAATAGAGCTTATAAATTGCGCGGACAATACACCTATGCTTCGGGCGTAATGCCTAATGGATGGGCTATAGCAGCTTCTACCGTTGTTCGTTATGCCAATGAAGGAATAGTAGATGGAACTTTTTACAACTCTTTAGGTTACTTCTTTGCAGCCGATCGTATTTTTAACGACCGCCACACGCTTTCAATGATTACCTACGGTGCACCAACAGCACGAGCTCAACAAAGCGCAGGTACGCAAGAGGTATATGATCTTTCTGGAAGCATCTATTACAACTCTTACTGGGGCTACCAAGATGGCGTAAAGCGCAACTCACGTGTTGTAAAAAGCTTTGATCCAACAGCTATTATTTCACATGAATTTAATATTGATGAATCAAAACGCCTTCGCACTGGATTGGCGTATCACTACAGCATGTATAGTAACTCAGCACTCAGCTTTTACAACGCTCCCGACCCACGTCCAGATTATTACAGATACATGCCAAGTTTCAAAGCAAACGCAGATATTGCTGATGAATTAAAAGCACAATGGGCATTTGAAGATGGAGAGCCAGTTAATCCAAGCGTATCACAAATTGATTGGGAAAAGCTCTATCTAATGAACTATAAAAACAATGAAATAAATCCTGATGGAAGTGCTAAATACATGGTAGAACGTCGCCATATCAACTTAATGGAGACTGCATTTAATTCAACTTATACAGATCAAATTAACTCTAAACTTCGTTTGACTGCCGGTATTGAAGCTAAATATGGCAAAAACATGAAGTATAAAACCGTGGATGATTTGCTTGGCGGAAATCAATGGATTGATATAGACCAATTCGCTGAGCGCGACAACCCCGACCCTATTTTAAAGCAAAACGACCTAAATAACCCTGATCGCAGAGTAGGCAAAGGTGATATATTTGGTTATGCATACGATATAAATATGGTACACAGCAGTGCATTTCTGCAAAATGAGTGGAATTTGGCTCAGTTTGATTTTTATTACGCTGCTAAATTAAATTATACCCAATTCAATCGTGTAGGATATATGAGAAATGGTCGTTCACCAGAAAACTCATATGGAAAAGGTGAAACTTGGTGGTTCTTAGATCCTTCGTTCAAAGCTGGAGCTACCTATAAAATAAGTGGACGCAACAGACTCTACGCAAATGTAATAGCTGAACAAAAAGCACCTACGCCTAACGGATCTTATGTATCAGAACGCATCAAAGACGACAGAATACCTTATCTTCAAGCAAGAAAGGTACTTTCTTACGACTTGAATTATTCATTCCTATTGAGCAATGTACGCGGACGCTTAACTGGATTTAGAACGCATGTATTGGGTGGTTCTGAAAACTTGGGTTATTATGATGATGAACTTCGCACTTTTATCAATCATATGTTGATGAAAACGGATAAAATCTATCAAGGCGTTGAAGCAGGACTTTTCGTACGACTAAACAGCAGTTTCTCTGTTTCTATGGCAGGAACATTTGCTGATTACAGCTACACAAACAATGCTATAGGAGTTAAGAGTTTTGAAAATGGCTCCAATCCTGATATCCAAGAAGTAGTAATGACCAAAGGTTTGAAAATCAACTCAGGCCCTCAAGCTGCAGGTAACTTTGCTATCAATTATTTCCACCCAAAAATGTGGTTTGTGGATGTAACATTAAACTATTTCGACAACAATTACTTAGATTTTGCACCTAACCGCTTTACAAAAGCCAACTACGGTAATTTACCAACGGCATTTTATAAGGAGCAGAACTTGAATGACTTAAATGCACAATTCACTAATGGTGGTAAATTTGATTTGGAGCAATTCAATAAACATTTAAGCAGTGATGATTTCAAATCGACATGGGGATTAGCAGACAATGAATCTGCAAGCTGGGGAATTTATGGCGATGTGTTGAAACGCAATGAGAATGGCGACGTAGTGGGCATAGAAGTTTCTGAAGCTCGTGAAATGCTTGGACAACAAGAGAAGCTAAAAGGTGGTTTCCTCCTTGATTTTTCTGTAGGAAAGGTGATTTACTTGCCTAATAAACGCTCTATCAATATGAACTTAAGTTTCAGCAATGTATTGAACAATAAAGATATGATTACAGGTGGTTTCCAACAAGGTCGTCTGCCTTTAGTATCTGCCGACAACAGTGTTGACTTAACGGATTTAGGAAAATTTCCTAATAAATACTATTACGCATGGGGATTCAATATGTTCCTCAATTTAGGGTTTAGATTTTAAGGAGATTTAATGACGAATAATATAATTTTGAAGAATATGAAACTAAGAAATATAATATACTTGTTGCTTCCTGCACTATTTTTTGTTGGATGTAACCAAATTGAATTTGATCCGGTTCCCCTTGATAAAGTTTTAACTGATTCGGACATTGAGGCAACTTACACGATTGAAGAGCTCAAAAGAGAGTTTATGAAACGTACCGATTACTTTTCGGGAACTCCTACGAATCCTGCAAATCTATACACAGCTAATCTGATTGAATCAGAAGAAGATGTAGTTATTAGCGGATATATTACCTCTACAGACGTAGAAGGAAATATCTATAAGTACTTTGTATTGCAAGAAGAAGGCGAAGAAGGAATGGCTATAAAAGTATCGATTGATGCCAATGGACTTTCATCTGAATTTCCTATTGGGCAACGTGTAAGCATTCGTTGCAATGGATTGCATATTGGTAATTATGGAGAAGCCGTACAGCTGGGTTCTTATTACGAAAATCCAACGCGATTTAAGGTGCACAGCGATGGAAACACATATCATCGCGTAGAACCGGGAAGAATGCCTGCTTACTTGGCGCGCACACATATTTACCAACATGGTTTACCCACAATCAACCCTATTATTCCCGACACAGTTACTATTCCTGAACTTCAATCAATGGATCCAGATGATTGGACCAATAAATTGGTTGTAATAAAAGATGCCTACTTTACTGGTTTTGACGACAAAGGCAAAGCATTAGCACTTAACAGTTTAATTTTTGCTCCTTCAACAGGTGGCATTGGATACCCACAGCTACGTGAAATTACAGACCCTACTGGGTTCAAAATCAATATTGCAACAAGTGAGTACGCAAAATTTGCTTTGAAACCCCTACCAACTTCCAACTACCAAGGTAATATTACAGTATTGATTGGTTGGTACAGAAACTACACAGATCAGCAAGGCACATGGCAATTAACGCTTCGTACCCTTGGTGATTTAGGCGAAGGTTTTGAAGGCTATTTAACAGAAGTAGGTTATACAAAATAGTAAATGAAGAGAAAAGATATGAAACAGATAATAAAATATAGCGTATTTGCTCTTGCTATTTCATTAGTAATTGCAGCTTGTACAAATGCTGAAGACTACAATTTAGAAACAGAAATAACAGGTATTACCCTATTCTATGAGACTTTGGATGATGGCACTTTGGGTGGATTTATCAACCAACAAGTGGTTGGAGAATATCCATGGTTTGCTGATTCGTATGGCTATGCCAATATCACAGGTTACGTAGGCGGAGTTGACCATGATAATGAAGCTTGGTTAATTTCACCTTGGATAGACCTTACTTTAGTAGATGCGGCTCATTTCTCGTTTGATCATGTAGTCCGCTATTTTGCAAATCCACTAGATGAAGCTACTCTTTGGATTTCTGAAAACTACGAAGATGGATTACCTGAAACAGCCGATTGGACACAACTTGAACCTCAAATACCTTTTTCAGATCCAGGAAACTGGGACTTGAGTAATTCTGGGGATATAAGTTTAACAGAATTTGCTGGCAAGAGAGTTAGAATTGCGTTTAAGTATATCTCAACCGTTTCAAAAGCTGGTACATGGGAGGTAAAAAACTTCGTTGTATCAAGTGGTGAAGCTGTAGAAATAGATTTCGAGCTTGGGAAAGGCAGTTCAACTCAACCCTATAATGTGCTTGGCGCAACAATGAATCAGGGACAAAATGGCAAATGGGTTAAAGGTAAAATCATTGGCTACATCATTTATGGAAATCCAACTAAATATATATTCGATTCGGGTGATAATGCTGAAATAACTAATCTTATTTTGGCTGACTCTGATGGCATGTCTTATATAAGTCAAATTTTGGCTGTTCAGCTACCAGCAGGTGCTGTTCGAAATGGATTGAATCTAAGAGACAATCCAGAATTATTAGGACAAGAAGTAACTATGTATGGTAATTTAGCAAGCTACTTCAACATGAGTGGACTTAAAGATGTAGCATACTTTGAGTTGGAAGATGGAACCTCAGCTGGCACCTTACCTTTCAATCCTGAAGATGCTATTTTTGCAGAAACACTCCTAAACCGAGCCAGTTATGATAAGTTTTCAGCTTATAGCGTAAAAGGAGCTCAAGAGTGGACATTTGATGGGCAATTTGGTGCTAAAATGTCTGGATTTGCAGATAATCGCTCCTATGTTAACGAAGACTGGTTTATCTCACCAGCATTGGATTTGAGCGAATATGAAAGCGTAAAATTGAGTTTTGAGCATGCACGAGGACCTGCTGGAAGTATTAATGTAGGTGTATCGGAAGGCTACTATACAGTTTGGGTTTCAAACAACTACGTTGAAGGAGATCCAAATGAAGCCGATTGGGAAGAGCTAACAGGCGTTGTTCATGGAACTACAGCTTGGGGATATGTATCATCAGGTTTGCTCAATTTTCCAAAAGCAAAATTATCTGAGAATACGCACTTTGCCTTTAAATACTTATGCAATGACCAAGAGTCAGCAACTTGGGAAATCAAGAATGTAATGCTACAGTAATATTTCTAAAATAAAAGTATAGGAAAGGGGTGTTTCTAAAATCGAAACACCCCTTTCTTTTTATAAAAAACTGAAAGAGTAAAATTGTAGATGAATTACTCCATTACACAAATTTCACGCTTCAGCATATGCTCAATCGTCTTATAGCTAACCAGAACAACTAATACTGTGGTAATGAACGAGAAAGTATAAGCTAAACCTTCATAGATAGGTTCAGTAGTCAGTTTATACATCAAAATATTAGATAAACTTACGGCTGCCATAGGAAAGACAAATGCCCACCACGAAATGAAAAACTTAATTTTGATAAATTTTCTAAACATTATCAAAACTAAAAACGTGAAGAATAGACCCAAATTAAAAAGTATTTCAGCAAAGAAATCTAATCCTCCAACTAATTTAATGTATGATATAAAACCAATTGCAGGAGGAGCAATTAATATAAACATAGTAGGCATAAACTTGCCAGGAAAAGGATTGTGAAATATGATTCTATTAAAAATAATAGCAAAAAGTACAATCCAGAAGAAGATACCTACAGCAAAGAAAAACATCAATATCGAATTGGACACAATTCCCTCCCCTGCAATAGGCACTATGAGGTTACCAACTATGGGGATAAACCATGCAGGATTTGAATGTAATATATCTAAACTTTGATTAAACCAGTGTTTTACTGTATAATATGTAAAAAATAAATGCAAAGCTGTTGCAGCATAAAAAAGAATCTCAGACGTTAATTGATGATAAGTTTCAAAATTGATAGAAAGTATCAGCATAGATATAGAAATAGCCGCAAAAAAATTAATTCTTATTGGATGTTTTAATTCATCGACTACCTCTTTAGTGTATTTGATTATTTTCAACAAATAGGTAAATGCTGCAATTATAAACAGCGTACTGGTTAATACCAACATAGCAGTTGCTAAGATTCTGGGAAAGTTAAATGCTTCGCTTAAACGAATATAAGTCAATGTTAAGCCCCCTAAACCCATAGTAGTAGCAAACATCATAATTGGGAAATACTTCAAACGATTGGATGGTATAGCTACAATTTTTTCTTGATTATTCATTTCTCAAAATTTATATATGTTATTCTAATAACTTACGCAAAGATATACATTTTAACTATATCGCACAGATAACAATAAGCAATAATGATAACAACAAAGCTTATAAAGAACTATAAACCATCTCTATTAAGCTTTATATTAAAAACAGATATTCAAATAGAAGACTTTTATAGCTCTGTTCATTCAAAATTCGCAATACAAATATTAAAAATTAGACATTCAATTAGTCAGTGTGTAAGTATTTATAATTAAAGTTTTTATTGTAAAATATTTTTAGTGCATCAGAAAACAAGATTACTAAATGTCACAAACAAACAGTATCTTTGCAAATCGTATTAAAACTAATATTTTAATATTAAAATTAGGTATATGGGATAATCCGGCAAAGATATTCTCAAAATTAGAAAGAAGTTCTAAACAAATATTAGTCTTTAATAGTTATCACATAGGATCACACATAAAAAATATTACTTAGGAATTTTATCATAAAAATGAAAAATTATTTCAAAAATATACACTTATTTATTTTAGATTTTTGGATACGCAATTTTTGGCAAAACCCCAATCGCTTACTTGGACTAAAAGTAAGTTTATCGGTTGCTACTGTCTTTATACCTGCCATCATATTTGGATACCCACAATTAGGTGGATTGCTGGCATTGGGTATTTTAGGAGGTTCTATTGCCGAAACAGACGACCATCCAAAAGGCCGTGTTAAATCACTTATATTGACAATTCTGGGCTTCTTAGTTTCGAGCATCGCGGTAGAACTTCTACATCCCTACTCGATTCTGTATGCCATCGGTTTGTTTATCTCTTCATTCATCATCATTATGATAGGCGGAATAAGCGAGCGCTATCGAGGAATAACTTTTGGTACTTTGCTTATTTCAATCTATACCATGCTTGGATTAAGCATGGGTACCCCCTGGTATTATCAACCGCTTGGATTAGCTGGAGGAGCTCTATTTTATGGAAGTATTTCCTTACTTTTATTACTAAAAAGACCTTGGCGCCCGCTACAAGAAGAGTTGTCAATTGGATATAAGCACTTGGGACAATATATTCAAATTAAGTCAAAACTCTTTCCAAGTCAAGAAGAGACACAGGATTTGACTCGCAACCAACTGGCTCAAAAGAATATAGAACTTGTGCAATCCATCAAGCGAACGCATCGAGTTTTACGTAGTTATGCAAGCGAAATTGGAAAGAAAGATGAAAACTTAGGTAAGTATTATACCCAATGGCTTCTACTACAACGCTTACATGAGCGCGCCGCATCCAGTCATGAGAGTTATGACCAACTGAGTGCTAACACCGATGATATTAGCTTAATAGAAGGCTTAGGACAGATTTTATACGAGCTTTCGCAAGCTATATTAAGATACTCAAACGATTTGCTCAATAACAAAGCTTATAAGCATCCCATTTCCTTGCAATGGACTGTAAGCGCAATGGGTGAAGTTTTAAAACAACACCAGGAAGATAGCCAATACGCACCTATTTCACATCTCTATGAAAATCTGAAAGAGATGGAACGTATTATCCAGAAATTGACTGCACCAGAACCGATAGAGGATGTACCATCAGACTATGAACCACTAACAGCCAAACAGCGGATTGGAGCTCTGTTCAACCGTAATCATCCTCGATTTAAATATGCTCTTCGATTGAGTATTTCGCTTTTAGTCGGGTATGGCTTGATGTATTTTTTCAAATTCGACAAGGGAGAATGGATATTACTGACTTCACTTTTTGTATCTCAACAAAGTTTTATTAGTACTCGTCAGCGATTTTTTGAGCGAGTTATGGGGACTCTGTATGGTGTAGTTTTAGGTTTTCTACTCGTACAACTTATGCCTACATTAGCAGGGAATCTCACCTTATTGCTTATTTCCTACTATCTGTTTCTCTACTTTAGTAAGCACAAGTACGCAATAGCTGTTATTTTTATGACAATTATTGTGATAACTCTTTTCAATATCCTATTTGACCAGGGTATCGAATTAATGGGAGCACGCATTTTACATACTATTATTGGGGCTTCTTTGGCTTATCTATCTGTGCGTTTTATTTTACCCGATTGGCAATACCGCAATTTGTCGCATCTTTTATCCAACACGCTGCAAAGCAATGAAAGTTATTTTAGAGCCATTTATTCAGAAAATATTGACAGTGAAACCTATGTTCAGTTGCGTAAAAATGCACATGAAACAGACACAGAGCTTACCTCTGCCTGGCAAAGCATCAAAGTGGAACCACGACGAGCAAAGAAATTTCAAGATCAAGCTTTTAGGCTTACCTATTTGAATCATACACTACTCTCTTATATTTCAGCATTTGGTGCTCATAATCGATATAACACCATATATGAAGAGAACTTGGTGGTGTGTCGTGAAATAAGTGATATCCTTACGGCTGCCAACAATATTTTAACAGACAATGAAGCTGGCGATATAATGGCTAATCATAGGATTGAACATCTTACACCCGCTCAACTTGAAGAGCAAACTCGTACAATGAGGCTTTTAATTAATATCAGACGTTTTGCAAACGAACTTTATCAAGAAGCTAAAAAGCTACATAATTAAAATGAGAGTTTTTTTTGAGTGATGAAGGCTTAACAGTACGTGATAACTATTGAGTTAAAAGCTAAAAACTAAAAGTGTTGGCCTTTCCTAAACCTACAATGTTTTGTCTTCTTTAATGAAATGCAACTGCATAACATTATATATTACCGGTTATTAGGGCTATTAACAAAGTAGTTTTTTGAAAAACAAAAAACTACTTTGAAGCAAATTAAATTTGCTTAATAATTATTCATCCTCCTTTTTTCGATGTTTATTTCTGAATGAAGTGGGAGTTTCGCCAAATTCACGTTTGAATGCATTGGTAAAATAAGGTTGACTTTCGATACCTACGACATCCATAATTTCACGAATGGAGAAATCCTCCTCTATCAACATTCGTGCAGCCTTCTTCAATCGATAACTCAAAGCAAATTCAACAATTGACATATCTGTCATTGTTTTTAATTTACGATACAGTTTACTTCTACTCATTTTCATTTCGGCAGCTATAAAGTTTACGTCCATTTGTGAGTCGTGCATATTATTTTCTATTATCTCAACCAACTCTTGAATAAACTCTCTATCACGCTCGTTAGAACTCAACTCGGCGCTATCGGCATAATGGTTTTTTGCATAATACTCTTTCAGTTGCTGCCTTTGCTTAAAGATATTATCTATATTTGATTGTAGGAGTTCAAGAGAAACAGGCTTTTCAAAGTAGAGATCGGCTCCAATATCCGATCCTTCCAATTTACTTTCTACACTGGTTTTTGCAGTCAGAAGTATGAAAGGAATATGAGAGGTATTCACATCATCCTTCACTTCTTTACAAAATGTTATACCGTCTTTATTGGGCATCATTATATCGCTAATAATCAAATCTACTGGTTTCTTACTCAGTAAGTCTGTAGCAATCAAACCATCTTCAGCCTCAATTATATCATAATCATTTGATAAGTAATCAGCTATAATTCTTCTTAATTCCTCGTTATCTTCTGCAAAAAGAATTTTATTTTTCATTTTTTGAGGAACACCATCGTCGTCTAATCTAATCTCGGCAACAAGCTCATCTTGCTTTTCATCATTCTCCAGTTCTTCTACGATATCATCTTCATGATCAAAGTTTTCTTCATCATATATTGAGTTATCGGCAGAGAATTGGATTGCCATATCCGTTCCTTTGTAGCGCTCGCTATGAATAGTTATTGTACCTCTATGAAGAATTATTAAACTTTTTACAAGAGCTAAACCAACGCCCGTTCCAAGATGAAAATCTAAATTATTAGTTTTTACTTTGTAGTATCTTTCAAACACAGTTTCAATGGTTTCGGACGATATGCCAACGCCATTATCTCTTACAGAAATAGTAAAAAAGTTTTCGGGTTGATATTCTCCTTTTACTAAAAAACTATGAGCAAATTTAGATTTGAAAGGCTCTGTATGAGATTCTATCGTAATTTCCCCTCCCTCTTTTGTGTATTTAAATGCATTGTTCAATAGGTTTAATACAATTTTTTCAAAAATATTAGGATCAACGCATAAATCACTTGGCAAATTTTTATCACATACAACATGAAATTTGATGTTCTTTTTCAGCGCTAAGTCGTTAAAGTCATCAGCTATTCTTCTTAACTCATGATTAACATCTAATTTTTTTAATCTTAGTTGCATTTTATTTTTTTCAACCGTTCTGAAGTCCATCAACTCATTCACCAAGTTAAGCAAGCGAGTTGCGTTGTTATTTAAAGTTTGAAAATAACTCTCTCTCAATCCTTCTTTTCTAAACTTCTCTAAAGAGGCTAAAATTAAAGTAAGTGGAGTTCTAAAATCATGCGAGATATTGGTAAAGAAAGTCATTTGAGATTGATAAATCTCCTCTTTCTTCTCTTTTTCTACATTCTCTTTATATAGTTGCAACTCTAATCTTTTTTGATTTTTGAAGTGCTTCCAAATGTACCTCGCTATTAATAAAGCAATAAATAGATAGAGCAAGTAGGCGTACCAACTTGCCCAGGGAGCAGGTTTACGAACTATTTTCAAAACGGTTGGTGTATCACTCCACACGCCATCACTATTAGAAGCCAAAATTTCAAAAAAGTAAGTACCTGCTGACACTTTTGAATAAAAAGCTGTTCGATTCGAAGCATCTACCTCAACCCAACGATCATCCAGACCTCTTAATCGGAATTTAAACTCAGTTTTTGCTGGATTCAAATAGTTATCCGATGAAAAACGAAATCCAAAGTTCTCTTCAGTGTATTTTAACTTTATCGTTACATTCTTATCTTCAATAGTAAATTTGGCTGACGCTGGTTTATTATCAATAAAAAACTCAGAGATCATTACTTTGGGCTTAAATTTGCTTTTTATAAGCTCATTTGAATTCACAACTGTCATACCATTAGTTCCACCAAAGTAGAGCTTATTATCAACAGATTTATAACTGGCTAATGGATAAAATAGCCGTCCCTGAATCCCATCAAACTCATTAAAATGGTGCATAGTTTCATCATTTGGGTTATACGCATATAATCCATTATTTGAACCTACCCACAAAACCCCATTTTCATCAAATAGCATATTAAAAACCGTAAAATTATTGTGCTGAATTTGCTTATTAAGTAAGATTAGCTTTTCATTCCGAATATCATACTTTATTATTCCAGATCCTACGGTACCAATCCATAAATTATTTTTATCGTCTAAACGAAAAGAATTGAATTTCAGATAATTATACTCTCCAAAATCCAATGCTTTAATCTCTTCTGTTTCTGTATTAAAATGGTATATTTTATTTTTAGCTAAAACCCAAAGCGAGTTTCCTTGCCCTCGTAGCATATCAAGAATATAAGCATTAGGTAATTTATCTGAAAACTCAAAATGTTTAAATTGATTATCCTTAAATGAGAGGTATGAGAAGCATATATTCTTTAATTGATAAGCTACCCACAATCCATCTTTACTGTCAAGTACAAGTTTACGAATATCACTGACTAATAAGGAATTTTCTTTTGTTTTTTGAACACCGTAATTTACAATTTGACCCGTGTTTGGAAGGTATTTATCAATTCCACCCCTGAAAGTCCCAATCCACGCATTCTTTTCGTTATCAATAATAATTGATTTAATATTATTGGATGATAAAGCTTTATCCTTTGAGTTTTTATTAAAATAGGAGAAAGATTTACTCTTTTTATTCATCCTATTTATCCCACCTCCTTCTGTCCCGATCCAAATATCGGTATCATCTTCAGCAAATGCACTAACTGGCGCATAATTCAACTGTTTTTCAACAGGCAAATAAGTTTCGAAAACCTGCCGCTCATCTAAATTGAGATAAGCAACCGACCCAGCATAAGTACCAATAAGCAAATTTCCTTGCCTATCTTCATTAATGGTCCAAACAGAGTTATTGGGCAAAGTAAATGCCTCACTATCCGAATGTTGATAAACAGACAGCGATTTTTTCACCATACTGTATTGATACAAGCCTCTTTGAGTGCCAATCCACAAATCTCCAAAACGGTCGAAGTGGTAAATTCTTACAGTAGTGTTATCATCAGGCAGCTCAATTTGTTGCTGCTCGATTAATGAAAATGTAGATATGTCTAATTTGTATAGTTTCTTGTTTGAATCGACAACCCACATAACAGACTTGTCTGCATAGGCTTTCATTATAAGTGTTTCTTTATCAGGCAAAGAAGTTATTTCAATTAATGAATTATTATCAAAGTCGTACCTATAAATAACTCCATAATTGCTAAAGACATAATAATCATCGTTATAGCTGCAACGCGCTTCTCCAATAAACATTGATTTATCATTCGCTAAATTAATAAAATCAAGCTCTTTATTGTCAAAATTTAAAACACCCCAACGAGTACCCTCTTTTATCCATAAATTTCCTTTCGGATCGATTTGCATCGATACTACATTCCCTTCCCAAAGTGTTTCAATTTTATTTTCTTGGGTATAATACTTATAAACACCGTTGTTTGAACTGATATAAACATCTCCTTCGCTATCGGATAAGACCTGTTTAAACACCCATGTTAATTCTGGGTTTAACTTTGTAAAATACGAATCAAAGCGCTTATAATCATATCCATCAAAACGATATAATTCATCATCAAATACAATCCACATAAATCCATATTTATCTTGTTCGATATGCTTTACCCCATCATATGTGAAGCCACCTTTAGGAGATAAAGTGCGAATTTTATAGGGATTAGAAAGCGCCAATACAGACACCGAAACAAAAAGAAATAGAGATAATAAATAAGAAGTTTTCATAAGATATTTAATTTAATCTTATAAAGATATTACATTTTTGCAGAATATAAGCCCTACTTTACGCTGATTAGTGATTTTTAGATTTAAAACTTTCGAATTATAGCATTTCATCTCTACCTTTAGATATGCTAATTTATTATTTACGGCCTACAAGCTCATTGAATGAATAGAACACAAAGTTTTTTTATTAATTCATAATGCAGTTGTTTAGCAATAAACATTCAAGTCTTTACCTTTTGCAATTCTTTAAAATCAGTACAAAATAAAGTTCTTAGTCGCATTTGTTTTCTAAGATTAAAACAACAATATAATTTATTGAAATACACCGTGTTTTATATATTTAAGATTATAGAGTTTTTTATGCATTAAGATTTACATATCTTTGTACAAAGAATTAATGAATCCATCTATTACAACAAAAAAACAATGAATATAACTAAATCTACAGGCTCCATAATTTTCAGTTTAGTTCTCGTATTTAGTCTGTTTCAAATCTCTTTCACTGCAAATGCTAAAACCTACGACCCGCTTAAAGTTTTTACTGATGCGTCTTGTTCGCAATTAAAAGAGGGACTTAGCTCAAAAGAGATAAAACGAATTAGTGACCCATTTTATAAAAAAATAGCGGTAGATTTACAAAACAACCTTTATGCAGATGCTGAATATCGTATCCAAACTTTCCGCCCCTATCAGAGCCCAAAAGTATCAGCTGCACGCACCAAAACAATGCATACTTGGGGCATTTTGGATAATGTTACAGGAATTTATGTTGATAATCCTGATGAAGAACTCATAATATTAGTTGGCGATACGCACGGCTATGATGTACAATTGCGAGTTCAAGACTATACAATGGCATGGGGTAAAAATACATACAAGCTAAAAACTGGTATGAATAAAATAAAACCTGCCTCATCTGGTTTGTGTTATATTCTGATTTTTCAAGATGACTATTTACCGTTAAACCCAACAAACAAAAATGAAGTAGAACTGATTGAATCTAAAAGTGTCAATATTCATTTTGTTGGTGGAAAAGTAAACGGTTATTTTGATAGTTCTAAAAACAGTAGTGAAGATTCTGAAAAACTAATAAAGGAGGCTTCATACCCCTATTTTGATGTTAAAGGAAAATACAGTCAGTTGGTTTGGTACACAGAGGATTTCAAAGAACAGAACAGCAATTTAGCAAAAACCATCAATTATTTAGATCAATTAGTTGGCTTAGAGATTGATTTTTCGGGATTTTTCAAATATGGAAATCCTTTTAGCACTCGTATGTTTTTTATGCCTTCAACTTCTGGTGGTGGCAATCCAAATGCTACCCTTGAACGGGTAATTTTTCCAAGAGCTTATAAAAACTTTTTTGCTAATCCTAATGAAGAAACTTTATTGAGTAGAATTTGGGGCTTAGCGCACGAGGTAGGTCACTGCACACAGTCCAACCCTGGAATGCGTTGGGGCGGAATGGGTGAAGTTGGCAACAATATGTTTTCAATGTTTGTGAAAACTGAGCTATTTGGCTATGAAAAAAGCAATATGCTCAACGAAAATTACTATCAAAGAGCTAAAGAACTTATTATTGATCAAAATATAGCTCACGCCGATAAAAGCATTCACAGCAAGCACTTTGAGCGTTTAGTTCCATTTTGGCAATTACATCTTTATACAAGTAAGGTATTAGGCTATAAAGATTTATACCGTGACTTATACGAACACTACCGCAGCACAGCTAATGTGGGTACTACATTTGAGAGCAGTGGTCCACTTCAATTGGATTTTGTTCGCAACGTATGCCATCTAAGTAAGACTAATTTACTCGATTTCTTTGCTAAATGGGGATTTCTCACTCCTATCGATGTAGTTGTTAACGATTATGGCAATCGCGTATTAAAAATAAGTCAAAACGATATTGATGAGCTGGTAACAGAGATAGAATCAAAAAACTATCCAAAACCCAAACAGGATATTACTTACATCCAAGATGATAATTTTTATCAGTTTATTGATTGATATTCTCAGTATTTAGATAAAACTTAATTACTTTGAAGCATAAAAAAAACGGTCGGATATATTAAAATCCGACCGTTTTCTATTTTATTATAAATTAAGAATCTACTAATCGTCCTCTTTCTTCTGAGCTTCGTACTCTCTTAGCAATTGATCTTGGATATCTCCAGGAACAAGCTCATAGCTTGAATATTCCATATCGAAAGTACCTTGACCTCCAGTGATTGAACTTAAAGTAGTTGAGTAATTAGCCATCTCTTTCAACGGAACTTTAGCTTTTAATTGCTCAAATCCTTTAACGCTTTCCATACCCATAATCATACCGCGTCTTCCTTGCATATCGCTCATTACATCTCCCATAAATTCTGCTGGAATCGATACTGTAACATCATAAATCGGCTCCAAAATTTTAGGACCTGCATTTTTAAATGCATCGCTAAAGGCATTACGACCTGCAAGCATAAAGGAAATTTCATTCGAGTCAACAGGGTGCATTTTACCGTCATATACAATAACACGAACATCACGTGCATATGAACCTGTTAGCGGTCCTTGCTCCATGCGTTGCATCAAGCCTTTAAGAATTGCAGGGATAAAACGAGTATCAATAGAACCACCAACAATACTATTGATTAGCACCAGCTTTCCACCCCATTCCAAAGGAATTTCTTGCGTATCTCGAACGGATATTTTAAACTCTTGTCCATTAAACTTATAGGTTTCAGGCACAGGCAAACCTTCAGAATAAGGTTCAACAATTAAATGCACCTCACCAAATTGACCTGCACCACCCGATTGCTTTTTATGGCGATAATCAGCTCGTGCTGCCTTAGTAATTGTTTCACGATAAGGGATACGAGGTATAATGTATTCGATATCGATCTTCTCATTATTTTCAATTCGCCATTTCAAGGTTTTTAAGTGAAACTCTCCTTGTCCTGATACTATTGTTTGACGCAACTCTTTAGAAACTTCAATTACCCAAGTTGGGTCTTCTTGCCTCATTTTAGCCAGCACTTCGCTCAACTTTTCAGTATTTGCATCAGAAACCGCTTTTATTGCTCTTCTGTATCGTGGATTTGGATATTTGATTGGATCAAAATGAGTAGCACTATCTTTCGAAGAGAGCGTATTCCCTGTTCTTACATCTTTTAATTTAACAGCCGCACCGATACTTCCTGCTGGTAATTCTGTTACTTTTGTACGGTTTTGACCTGCAACAACTTGAAGTTGTGATAATCTTTCCTTACTATTTCGATTTAGATTGACTAAATCATTACCCTCTTTTAGAGTACCAGACATCACTTTGAAATAAGAAACTTCTCCAATATGAGGTTCTACAGTTGTTTTAAAGAAGAACAAACTTGTATCTGCATTCGAGTCGGGTGCAACCTCTTCACCTTTGCTATTCAATACAGCTGGCATATCATCAGGTGAAGGTGCAGCAATACTTAAGAAGTTCATCACACGGTGTACAGCCATATTTTTAGCACCAGAGGCACAAAAAACAGGGAACATTGAACGTGAAATCATCCCTTTATAGATTCCTTCTCGCATTTCATCTTCTGATAAAGTACCTTGATCAAAGAATTTCTCCATCAATTCCTCATCATTTTCAGCCGCAGCCTCTAACAATTGATTAAATACATCAGCAGCGCGCTCTTTTTCATTTTCAGGAATTTCTAAAACTTCAGGAGCTGTTGCACCAGGCGCCCACTTATACATTTTCTGTTTTAACACATCAATAATGGCATCGAAAGAGCCGCTTGTGGAGAGTGGGTATTGAACAACAGTTACTTTGTTGCCATATTGCTGGCGTAATTGAGATAAAGCATTGTCGTAATCTGCTTTTTCATGATCTAATTGATTAATTAAAAACAGTAATGGCTTATTTAATTCGTCTGCATATCTAAATTGCTTAACAGTTCCAACCTCTACTCCACTTTTGGCATCAATCAGCATCATGCCTAAGTCTGTTACATTTAATGCTGTAACAACTCCACCAACAAAGTCATCAGAACCTGGACAATCTATAAAATTCAACATTTTATCCTTCCACGGATAAGAAATAATTGTTGGGAAAACTGAGTATCCATACTCTTTCTCAACTGGGAAGTAATCGGAAACAGTATTACCTGAACTCACTACTCCTTGACGTTTTATAACTCCACTCTCGAAAAGCATAGCTTCAGCAAGAGTGGTTTTCCCAGAGCCAGCGTTACCTAATAACGCAATGTTTTTAATTTCATTTGTTTGATACACCTTCATATCGTTTTGATTTATAGTTAATTAAATAGTTATTTTATTTCAAGTGTTAATTGAAAAATGAAGGCGCAATTTACAAAAATTGTAAGAAGAAATCTAAATTTACAACATGTTGTAAAACATATAATCAAAAGGAGATTATAAATAGCTTATAATCTCCTTCTAATGCTGTAATAATCTTATTTGAAAGGTCGTTTTCCCCT
>CAYFTO010000023.1:22502-23791 GCA_964346125.1 uncultured Paludibacter sp. | reverse complement strand
AAGATTTACAATATTAAAATAGGGTAAAGAATAAAGAGTATAAAAGAGATGATTTATGGGCTTTTATTGAGACGAAAAAACAGTTTCCTAATTTTAGTACTACTACTCAATACTGCTTTATATAATCTTAAATCAATAAAAAAAACTCATAAAGTAAAACATTAATGTTACTTTATGAGTTTTTTTATTTTAATTAAAAATCCTAATTAGATAGGAGAATAGCTTATTTAATCTTCATCTTTAACCTCGTCTTGTTTCTCTTCTAACTCTTTAGGTTCTTCTGTCGAATCATTATTTTTTTCTTCAAGTCGCTTTTTCTCTTCCAATTCATTTAGGTGCATCAATTCATCGCTACGAGAAACCCATGGGCGTTTACCGAAAACTCGTTCCAAATCTTCAGCAAAAATAACCTCTCTTTCTAATAGTAATTCAGCCAATTGATTATGTCCTTCTGCATTCTCCATTAGAATCTTTTTAGCTCGCTCATACTGTTCAGCAATAATTTCTTTAGCCTCTTTATCAATTTTCTCAGCTGTCGCTTCACTATATGGTTTTGTAAAACCATACTCATTACTTGAAGAGTTATAGTAACTCAAATTAGGTAACTTATCGCTCATTCCAAAATAAGCAACCATTGCATAGGCGCGCTTAGTTACTCGCTCTAAATCATTAAGTGCACCAGTAGAAGTTTGTTTCAAGAAAACCTCTTCAGCAGCTCTTCCGCCTAAAGTAGCACACATCTCATCAAGCATATGCTCTTTAATCGTTAATTGTCGCTCTTCGGGTAGATACCAAGCAGCTCCAAGAGCCATACCGCGCGGAACAATGGTTACTTTAACCAATGGGTTAGCGTGCTCCAATTTCCAACTGATTGTAGCGTGACCTGCTTCATGATAAGCAATTGATTTTTTCTCGTGTAAGGTTGTAATCTTATTACGCTTCTCCAATCCACCAATTATCCGATCTACAGAGTCTAAGAAATCTTGTTTGTCAACAAAGTTTTTATTCTTGCGAGCTGCAATCAAAGCAGCCTCGTTACACACATTGGCAATGTCAGCACCTGAAAAACCAGGGGTTTGGCGTGCAAGGAAGTCCATATCTACGCTTTCATCTATTTTGATTGGGCGAAGATGTACTTTGAAAATCTCTTTACGTTCGTGTACATCTGGTAAATCAACGTGAATTTGACGGTCAAAACGCCCTGCACGTAGCAAAGCTTTGTCCAAAATGTCAGCACGGTTTGTTGCTGCAAGAATAATTACGCCAGAGTTGGACCCAAAACCATCCAT
>CAYFTO010000023.1:0-22402 GCA_964346125.1 uncultured Paludibacter sp. | reverse complement strand
AAAAACTCAACAATCTCTTCAATCTCTTGTTTGGCTTCTGCTAATCCTGCTACATCTTTAAAAGTAACTTGATTTTTCAAATCGCCTTTTTCAAAAATCTGAGCTTTTGACTTTCCAACATTGAAAATACCACCAGGACCACCACCGCTACTACCTCCGCCCATCATTCGGCGATTTAGGAAATAGAACAGCGATACTAATAGAATAACGGGTAGGAAGAACATCACAAATATACCCATGTAATCGCTCTCTTTGACAGGTTCTAAACCAATCTTTTGTCCCGTAAGCTCTTCTGCTTCTTTAATACTTCTGTATACAACTTCTTGTGAAATGATATCACTTGAAATCATGCGTTCCTTGGCATATTTAGCCGTGTCTTTGCCAAATACATGATACATTGAGTCTTTTATAATTATCCCCTTGGCTACATCTTTGTTGGATACGATTACCTTTTCAACATAACCTTTATTCATGTATCCTTCAAAATCGCTCCAGATAACTTGCTTTGTCAGTTTATTTCCACTGTAAAAAAACGAGCTAAACAGTGCGAACAAAATCAACATATAAAGCCAATTCAAACTAAACTTCGGTTTGTTTGGTTTTCCTCCTTTACCTGCAGGATTAATTGGCTTACCAGGCTTTTGGTTTGCACTTCCTTTATTATCCTTATTGCTATCTTTCATTCTTTTTATTTTCTACTTCAATATTTTTAATAAATAATTCACTTCACCCAAACTTTATCAACTCGTCGTCAAGCAAATCATTCACAAGTAACAAACTACTATCGTTTTTGTTGAATTAATCTAAATCTGCTACTTTTTTTAACTTAGCATCCAGCCACAAACTCTCTAAATCATAGAATTCGCGAAAAGGACGTTGGAATACGTGAACAATTATTTGTCCATAATCCATAGCAACCCACTCAGCATTTTCTAAACCATCTATAGCGTGAGACTTGATGTCCAACTCCTCGTGAACGTACTCTTTGATGGAGTGTGTTATAGCTCTAACTTGTGTGTTAGAGTCTCCCTCGCATATAACAAAAAAACTACAAGGTGCATCAGATAGTGAACTCATGTCAACAATAACCACGCGTCGTGCTTTCTTCTCTTGAGCTCCTTCTACAATTTTTTCTACAATTTTTTCATTTTCAATCATATTTTATTTTATAAATCAATGTGTTTCTTTTTTTCAATTTTTAATCTTTACAATTCTATAGTCGTGTCATTCAGAGAGATGTAAGTCGTTGAATTTTAAAAAGTTCATTTTAAAATATTATAGAAAAACTTATACCTGCACTAATTAATTTACTGTTGCCCTCTCCTTGAAACTGTCCAAATTCATTTTGTTCAATAACTATGCCCGAAATATTGGCAAGTTTTGCGTATATACCTATTAATAAATCACTTTGCTTGTTTGCAGCGATTTTTACACCACTTTTTAACTGAATAAAACTACCGCCCTTGTATTTCCCTTTCGTGCGAAAAGCATAACCCATAGATGAGCCAATAAAGGGAGAAACAGCGGTGTGCTTGCTTAAAGAGATTATTCCAGTAGCAAATATCGGAACATAGGCTAAATTTCTAATTGTGCTTTTGTGCATTGCTAAAGTGTAACCCGTGCCTATACCAACAAAGTCAATACCGTTTGATAAATTCTTTACACCCAATGCAATACCTATATCACCACCTGTCAAACTGCCTAATTGAGTATTGTTAGCGTTTTGGATTCCTCCATCTATGGAGAAAAGTGCGCCAAAATGTCCTATATCTTCCTCTTTAACTCGCTTAGTGTCAGTTGGGGCTAAAATATCCGATATTTGTTCGATTTCGCTCTGATTAATTTGAAATCGTTCGCCTTTGCTACCTATTATAAGTAGATAATTATTGATATATTCAATTTTTGAAGCAATTATGATGTTGCCATTCTTTAATAGAACGTTTTTTTGGCTTTGGCTGTTTTGTGAAAACGTAGAAAAAGCAGACAATAAGAAGATAGACAGTAACAAAATGATTCTGAATTCTATTTTTTTATTGAATGAAAGCTTTTTCTTATTACTCATTAAGACTGTTTTATGCTTCTAAAATACGTTTAAATCGTTCCAAGAACAGATCAGCTTCAGATTTACTCAAACAAAGTGGTGGAAGAAGTCTAATAACGTTCGTTCCACTGGCGCCAGTAAATACTTTCTCTTCAAACAGCAGTTTTTTTCGTAAATTAGCAACAGGATAATCCATTTCAATGCCTATCATTAAACCTCTACCGCGAACCTCTTTAATTCCGCTAATCTTTTGAAGTTCATCCATGATGTATTGACCAATATTAAGCGAGTTTTCTACTAAGCTTTCATCCTTCATTACATCTAAAACTGCAATTCCAGCTGCACAAGCTAAGTGATTGCCTCCAAAAGTGGTTCCGAGCATCCCATGTTTTGCCTCAAAAAGTGGACTAATAAGTACGCCGCCAATTGGGAAGCCATTTCCCATTCCTTTGGCCATAGTAATTATATCGGGACGAATATCAGCGTATTGATGTGCGAAAAACTTACCACTTCTACCGTAACCTGATTGTATTTCATCCAAAACCAGAATAGTGCCTGTTTCAGTACAAAGTTCTCTTAAGTCTTGCAAAAACTGATTGTTCGGAATTTGAATACCGCCCACACCTTGTATTCCCTCTATAAAAACAGCGCAAACATCCTTTTTGTTGAGCACCTCTCTTGCTTTTTCAATATTATTAAACGGCAAAAACTCAACTTCTAAGCCTTCGTTGGCTGGAGCTACAATTTTAGGATTATCAGTAATTTTAACTGCAGCTGATGTGCGCCCGTGAAACGCTTTGTCAAAAGCCACCACTTTCTTACGGTTTGTATGAAAAGAAGCCAGTTTTATCGCATTTTCATTAGCTTCCGCACCTGAGCTAACTAAGAATAGATCATAATCGTCGTATCCTGATGCTTCTCCAAGTTTGTTTGCAAGCGCTTTTTGTAAGGGATTCTGTATAGAGTTGGAGTAAAAAACTAATTTGTTCATTTGCTCCGTGAGACTCTTAATATAATGTGGATGTGAATGACCAATAGAAATTACAGCATGTCCGCCGTATAAGTCCAAATACTCAACACCATCTTTATCATATGTATAGCACCCCTTTCCCTGCTCAATTTCAATGTCAAAAAGAGGATAAACATCAAATAGTTTCATATTATATATTCTTTTATTTGCTTTAAATCAGTTTAGCCAACAAAATTAATCATTTTTTGATAGAGTTGAAAGAGAATAGATTTATATAGAGAGTAAAGGGCATGTTTTAAACAATTTTAAAATCTATTCCTCTCGTTTTCAGATTTTATTCTGAATAATCACTATGAATCTGTATCAAAGTTTTTAAACTGAAATTTTAGTTATTCAATATAAAAAGCTATTTGTTTTTAATTTTTATGTTTTTTAGAATACATTTGTCTTCTTTGTTAATGACTGGAAAGTACTAATATTACTGTAACATAAAACATAGGTAATTCTTGTGATTTATGCCCTATTATTATAGTATGTAATCTGTGAACCAATTTCTGCATAATCTTTTTAAAGAGATACGAGTAGAGAGATTTTTTGTGTCAAATAAACTTAAGGATTTAAACCAAAATGAAAACATGAAAAATATTAGTACTTTTAAGCCTATTATTTATTGTGTCTCAAACTATATTTATTATCTTTGTCGTGTTTTAGTAAAAATATGAAATTTTTGACAAGTGTTTTCTGAAATATTTATTTAATCCATTGTTTATATAAAATTAAGAGAAGTAAATAAATTTGAAAAACAAATTCATATGTTTTGCTATTGTATTAAAACTTTAAGATCCGTAAATTATTAAGCTATAATAAAATCGTAATAAAAACCAAATGTTTAAAACATGAAATCTCAATACCTAAATAATAAATGTCATGACCATAAAGTTAAAGCTTTTATGGCTAAGTCAATAGATTTATCCAATAATTTATTTATATTTGCAAATTATCAAACGAATTCAAATTAAATCCTAATACAGAGATATTCAACCAAAGTATGAAGAAAATAGTAACATTATTTAAGACAGTTAGGTTTTATCAGCTTGTAGGAGTGCTTTTAGGGGCTATTCTTATTAATGCTTGTACTAACGATTTTGATTATAAATCAAACAATAAGCCAGAATGGCTTGGTGAGAGTATTTATGAGCAATTAGAGCAAGGTTACACAGATGCTGAGGGTAGGAAGTACGAGTTTGCTACATTCTTGCGTCTTGTAAACGATTTAGAGTATGACGAAGTGCTTAAGAAAACCGGTAGTAAAACTATATTTGCCTCTGATGATGAAGCATTCAAACGTTTTTATCAATCAAACAGCTGGGGCGTAAGTTCTTATGAAGGGCTTTCTTTAGCTCAGAAGAAATTAATTTTCAATTCAGCGATGATAAACAACGCCTATCTGATAGAATTGATGTCAAGTACAGAAGGTCCAGTAGAAGGACAGGCTCTACGTCGCGTTACAGCTGTTTCCTATTTGGACACTTTAACTTATGAAGCTCCTGAGGCTCTTCCATTAAATTCAACATGGGATAGATTCCGTGAGTCAGGTATTTATCTTTTCAAAGATAATAGTGAAATACCCATGCTTCATTTCCTTCAAAAGCAAATGGATTTCAAAGGAATAAAGGATGAAGACTTTTCATACCTATTTAATGGTAAAACTCGTCAAAAAGGTGATGCCCATATTTATGGAATAAAAGTAATCGTTAAAGATATCACTTGTAAAAACGGATACATTAATATATTAGAAGATGTACTTGTTCCACCATCTAATATGGCTGAGGTGATTCGTACTTCTCCAGAGACACAATTATATAGCTCATTTCTTGAAAGATTTGCAGCTCCTTATTTTGTTGCCGGAGCTAATTCAGCTTATAAATTATTAAACCCTGGATTTACAGACTCTATTTTTGTGAAACGTTATTATGCTGAAAGATCATTGACTGGAGCTAACTTAAATGATCCAAAAGGAAATGTGCAATCTGGTTATCTTGAATTTGATCCAGGGTGGAATACATATGCTTATTCATCTGGAGCAAATATGCAGGTTGATATGGGTGTGATGTTTGTGCCAACTGACGATGCTATTAATAACTATTTTACCAGTGGTGGTGGTAAATTCCTTCTTGAGCGTTATAAGGAGATTGACAGTATTCCTAATAGTGTTATCGTTGAGTTGATTCGTAACATGATGAAATCGACCTTTAATGGTACTGTTCCAAGCAAATTTGATGAGATTTTAGATGATGGTAAAGAGCCTATGGGAGTTGATAAATCACACTTGGTGAAAACTTATGTAGCTAATAATGGTGTGGTGTATGTTATGGATAAAGTTTATGCTCCTGCATCATATGTAGCGGTTACAGCTCCGGTTCTAATTAATAGCAACACACGTATTATTAACTGGGGTGTAAAAGCACGCGAGTTCGACGCATATCTACTATCTATGGATAGCCGTTATAGTTTTATTGTGCCAGAAGATGACGCTGATATAACAGAAAGTAACGGTAGTGGTTTCTATTATATTGACCCAGTAGCTTACGCCAAAGAGCAGCCTGAGATATTTAAGTTTAGATTTGATCAAGCTAAAAATAATGTTGTAGCTACAGTATATGAATATAATTTAGAAACTGGTGAAATAGGTGATTCACTGCGTTTAGCAACAGCAGCTGAAGTGAATAACCGTATGGATGATATTTTGGACTACCACGTAGTAGTTGGTGATATTGAAGATGGAAAAGAGTATTACCAAACAAAAGGTGGCGGAACAATCAAAGTAACTCGAAACGGTGGTGTTAGCAAATTATGTGGTGGAGGAAATATTGAAAAAGGATGTATATCTGAAATTACACAAGTATATGACCAGACAAAAGAAACTAATGGACGTGGTAATGGTAAAACATATTTAGTTAATGCTCCTTTATTGCCTCCATACAAGTCAGTATATTCAATATTAAAAGACAACCCAGACTTTAGTGAATTCTTCACCTTATTAGAAGGTAATGATGAGTGGACAGAGGCTGATACTAAATTGTATTCCATTTTCTATTCTGATCCTAAGTTAGTGGGTATGGACTTCAATGTTCGCTTCTTCAATACCTTCCATTATTCAGTTTATATACCTACTAATGAGGCGGTTGATAGAGCTATTCGCAATGGACTTCCAACTTGGGAGCAGATAAAACTAATCCCTAATCAGGAAGAAAAAGATTCACTGTCAGAAATGCTATCAAATTTCTTACGTTATCACTTCCAAGATAATTCGATATTTGTAGATGGTAAATCTTCAAGAAAGGCAACTTACGAAACAGCAGCTTATACGCTTACTGGTAAAAAGGCCTACTATAAATTGGATGTAGAACTAAGTCCATCAGATTTAAAATTGAAAGGCGCTGGTAACTCGGGCTTTGTAAATGTAACATCATCTGCACGTAATATCATGGCACGTGATTATAAATTCAATAATTCTGATATTCAAAAAGCAACAGCTATTGAAACTTCTTCGTGGGCTGTTATTCATCAGATTGATGATGTCCTGATTTATGATGCATCTGTAATGCAGAAAATGAAGCAAATGACAAATCGCGCTAAAGCGAAGAAAAAATAAGTAAATCAATCAATACCAAAATAGAACAGATAAAAATCAATATATATGAAGGATTTATTAAATAGAATGCTTGTCCTGTTAGTGCTAATAAGCTTTGGCTTGCTTGCGAATGCACAAGATACAGGTAATCTTATCAGGGGTAAAGTATTTTCGACATTGGATGGCGAGATTATTGCAGCACAGGTTGTAGAGATTGATCAAAATAACCGTATTTTATCACAGGCTGTAACTGACTTTAACGGAGAGTTCTCTATGCGTATCAAAAACCGCAATAATAAATTGCGTGTATCGTACGTAGGATATAACACAAAAACGGTAAATATCGGTAATAATACTGTGTTTAATATAGAGCTTATTGATGCTTCAGAGCTTGAAGTAGTAGAAGTTACTGCAAAGCGACGCGTAAACACAGGTACATTGGATATCCCAGAGCGTGAAATTTCAACGGCGATGCAAACTATTAGTTCAAAAGATTTCGAAGGACTATCAGTAGCTTCAGTTGACGATGCGCTACAAGGGCGTATTTCAGGTCTTGACGTGGTAGCAAGTTCGGGTGACGCTGGTAGTGGTAGCTCGATGCGTATTCGTGGTATTACATCAATATCGCCAAACTCAGAGCCTTTGATTGTGTTGAATGGTGTTATTTTTGATACTCCCAATGCGGCTGACTTTGAGTTCCAAACGGCTGACGAAGAAAAATTTGCTGACTTATTAAGTGTGAACGTAGATGATATTGAGAGTATTACAGTATTGAAAGACGCTGCCTCTACAGCTGTGTGGGGATCGCGTGGTGCAAATGGTGTTATCTCAATTATTACTAAAAAAGGGATTAAGGGTAAAACCCGTGTTCAATACTCCTATCGATTCACAGGTTCTAAGCAGCCTAAAGGTATGACAATGCTTACTGGTGATGACTATACGATGTTATTAAAAGAGTCATATTTTAATCCTCGTCAGAGCGATGGTGCTGCCAACGTGCGCGAGTTAAACTATGATCCAACTTTTTCTGAGTATCACAACTACAATAATAATACAGATTGGGTATCAGCTGTGACACAATTCGGAGGAACAGGTGACCACTATCTACAGTTATCAGGAGGGGGAGACAAAGCTCGTTTCTTGGTTTCAGGAGGATACTACAATCAAAATGGTTCGGTAATCGGACAAAACTTAAAACGTTTCTCAACTCGTATTAACTTGGATTATCAAGTTTCTGACCGTATTAAGTTCTCAACCGACTTCTCATTTACGGATACGAATAATAAACAAAACTACGATGGTCTATTAGGGATAGCTTACAAAAAGATGCCAAACCTTGGTATATGGGCAAAAGATGCTGATGGAAACGATACAGATCGCTATTACAAGATGCTTCCAACAGCTTCATCTCAACTTGATGACCAAAAAGGCCTTCGTAACCCAGTAGCATCAGCTCATTTAGCAGAAAGATTGTCACGCTCAGTGCGTATTTTGCCAGTATTCCGTATTCAGTACGATTTATTGGATCCTGAAAAATCGATGCTTCGCTACAATGCATACGTTTCATTTGACGTGAATAATGGTTCTTCTTATTTATTTATGCCAAAAGAATTAACTACTTCTAACTGGTTGGGTGCTGATGTAAACGCTTCAAGTTCAAATGATAACAGAAGTTTGAACTTATCTACAGATAATAATATTACATGGCGTCCTGATTTTGGTACAAAAGACCATGCGTTACAGTTATATGGATCTTTCCAAATGGGAATGTTTAGCTCAAGAAGCCAATCGATCTCTTCTTATGGAACTCCAACAGGTTCTATTACGGGTTCAACAGCAGGTGGGTATATTAGTAACTTCTCAACTGGTCCTGGCCAGGGTCGTTGGATGGCTTATATGATGTTAGCTCACTATGTGATGTATGATCGTTATGTGCTGGATTTAACAGTACGTCGTGATGGTAGTACCAAGTTTGGTGATGATCGTAAGTGGGGAACTTTCCCAGGTGTGTCATTAGCTTGGAACCTTGCAGATGAGAAATTTATGGACTTTGCAAGCGATTGGTTAAGTACTTTGAAGCTTCGTCCAAGCTGGGGTATTTCAGGAAAACAACCAAGTGCTGAGTATTTATTCTATAGTATCTATTCTGCTTATAGTAGCTACGCGGGTGTACCAACTATTCGTCCTGACAATATTCAATTGGCTGACCTTCGTTGGGAGACAGTAACCTCTTACAACTACGGTATAGACGTTGGTTTCTTAGATGATAAATTTACAGGTGACTTTAACTACTACTTTAAGCGAACAGAAGATATGTTATTTGCAGGCTTGCGTATCCCTTCAAGCTCCGGATTTAATTCTTTAGGATATCAAAATGCTGGAACTATGGATAACGTGGGTTGGGATATGAACTTGAATGCAAATCGTTTCGTACGTGTAGGTGATTTCTCAATGAGTGCTTCGCTTAACTTCTCAAATAACGTAAATACAATTATTGACCTTCGCCAAACTATTCTTGATAGTTATAACAAAGACTTTAGTTATAATAATGGAGAGTACCTAACTCGTATTCAGATGAATAACTCCTTCGGTTCTATCTACGGTTTTCGTTATAAAGGTGTTTATCAATACAACGAGTATGAGCCAGGACGTGAAGGTTTAAGTCCTTTTGCTTTAGATGAGAATGGACAAATTATCCGTGATGCTTTAGGTGAGCCAGTGCGTATGACATTTGCAGCAGGTGAACCAGCAGAATATAAATTCAAAGGTGGTGATGCTATCTACGAAGACATTAATAATGATGGAAATATCAACGAGCTTGATATCGTTTACTTAGGTAACTCTAATCCTCTATTTAACGGTGGTATGAGCTTGCGTTTTAACTACAAACGTTTATCTGCCAATATCTTCTCTAACTTCCGTGTAGGAAATAAAGTTGTAAACATGGCTCGTATGTATGCTGAAAATATGTATGGCAACAACAACCAAGCGGCAAGTGTAAACTGGAGATGGCGTAAAGATGGAGACGATACTGATATGCCAAGAGCTCTTTATCAATCAGGTTATAACTGGTTGGCTAGTGATCGCTATGTAGAGGATGGTTCTTTCTTAAGAATAAAGAACTTGCAAATCAATTATTCTCTTGATCCTGCTAAGTTGAAACCTTATCACTTAAATCAATTACAGTTATACTTAACTATTAACAACTTGATGACGTTTACTAAGTATTCAGGTGTGGATCCTGAGGTAGGATATGGCGGACTTGGTGTGAGTACAGATAATGCTCAAACACCTCGTGCAAAATCATTTACTGCAGGTATCTCAATTAACTTCTAATTATCAAATATTTTATAAGCAAATGAATATGAAACATATAAAATTAACAGTAATAATTGCAGCAATCGCCTTCTTATCATCTTGTACAGGGTGGTTAACCATCGAGCCAGAAGGTAAGGTTGTTTCTACAGATTATTGGACACTTGAATCGGATGTGGAAGCAGTTGTAGCAACATGTTATCGTGCACTTATAGAAGATCCTGTTATAAGTAGAATGTTAGTGTATGGTGAGTTGCGCTCAGATAACGTAAATTTAGGCTACAGTGGTGGTGAGACTTTGAAAAAGATAATGGAAGCAAATATTTTGCCCAATAACTCTTACGCTAACTGGTCAGACTTTTATAAAGTAATTAACTACGCTAACTTGGTGCTTGCAAAAGCTCCTGAGGCGTATGAAAATGATCCAAACTTCTCTTTAGCACAATTTAATGCTAAAAAAGCAGAGGTATTAGCTATACGTGCATTGACTTATTTTTATTTAGTACGTGCATTTAGAGATGTTCCATTCATTACAGAGGCATCACTTGTGGATACACAAGATTTTAATCAGCCTAAATCAACAGAAGATGAAATTTTAGATCACTTGGAGGCTGATTTAATTCAAGCCGAAGCGTGGGCGTTAACCAGCTTTAATCGTCTGGATGCAACAAAAGGAAGATTTACAAAGGTTGCTATACGTGCTTTATTAGCTGACATCTACTTGTGGCGTAACAAATACGATCAATGTATAGCTTATTGCGATAAAGTAATTGATGATCCAGCTTTAAAGTTAATTGAAGCAGATGAAGAGCCATATTTTAAGATATTTGGAATGAAAAACTCAACAGAAAGTATATTTGAGTTGCAGTTTTCGCCAGATAATCAAACATGGAATAGTACTGTGAATAGTTTCTACGGACATGTTGACAACAAAGAAGGTAATTTAATAGTCCCCACTATTTTTACGGAAACAGATGAGATATTCAATCATAAACCTGAAATTACTGACTTGCGTCGTAAGGATTATGTAACAGAAAAGTCAGATAAGAATGTATATAACATTTTCAAATATGCAGGTTTGAATCGTAATGAGGATAATAATAAAAAAAGTACTTATAATTATCGCTTTACAAGTAGTTCACCTGCCAACTGGATAGTTTATCGTTTAACTGACGTGATGCTAATGAAAGCCGAAGCATTGGTTCAAAAAGAACAGTTTGCACCAGCTATTCATATTGTAAATACTACTTATATGCGTTCAAATCCAAACTTAACTGATACTGATACGCTATCATTGGAACAATATGGAGATAAAAAAGCGCTTGAAGAGTTAGTTCTTTTGGAAAGACAACGCGAATTGATGTTTGAAGGAAAGCGTTGGTTTGACTTGCTACGCTTAGCAAGAAGAGATGGTAAAACTCAGCGTTTGGTAGATTATGTTATTAAGAAAGTGACAGAAAACCAAGCTCTTATTCAAAGTAAGATGAAGGTAATGGATGCTATGTATTTTCCTATTCATGAGAGTGAAATACATGCTAATCCTAAGCTAAAACAGAATCCTTACTACGAATCAAAATTTAAGTAAAAAGCTAATAAGTTTAATTACTATATTACATCACTAGTAAAATAGTTTTTAAGATTAATAAAGATAAATCAATAATGACTATTTCTAAAATAAAAACACAGAGTAAGGTAATTCGCCTTAGCCTTATTGCGTTAATAATAAGTTTTATTGTTAGCTGCAATTCAAAATTAGATGAACGTTATGTTACTACATTTACAGGTGATATGGTGTATTCATACCTTAAGAAGGATAGTCTTGATTCATTTAGCGAGTTTATTAAATTTGTCGATTACGCCGGCTTAAAAGGCATGTTGAGTGCATATGGTGAATATACCTGCTTAGCGCCTACTAATGAAGCTTTCAATAAGTTTTACTCAGAAAATGGATTTCAAGATTTCGAGGCTTTCAAAAATAGTGAGAAAGGTGATGAAGAGATTCATTATATAGCACGTACCCATATTATTAATAAAAAGTACCTGACTGAAGATTTGACTGACGGAATTATTCCTAACGTTAACATGAATGATCGAGTAATTGAAATTGATTTCTCAGCTGATTCTATTTCTGGTCAATTAAAAATTCTTTTGAATAAAGAAGCAGAAGTATTGGAGAAGGATATTGAGGTATATAATGGCGTGATTTATACAATTAACTCTTTAATAGCACCTTCTAATGCTCAATTGCCCTATTTAATAGAGCTAAATGAAGATTTATCCATTTTTGCTGAAGCATTATTCTTGACTGGAATGAATGATTCTCTGTTGCTAATGCAAGATGATACATATGATGTAAATGTGTTGCCAGAGTATAAGGATGAATATAATAGCTATACTATTCCACCTCCACCAGCACGTAAATATGGATATACGGCATTTGTGGAGAGTAATGATGTATATGCTGAGAATGGTATCTTTAATATTGATGATTTGATTGCACAAGCAGCTATTTGGTATGACAGCGACCCAGGAGTAGGCGCTGATGACTATACCAATAGAGGTCACAGCTTGAATAAATTTGTATCATACCACTTGATAGAAAAGATAGTGAATGCAAATAGCTTCTTTTTTGATAGAAGCATGGCTAAGGATGTAGAGTTGTACGAGTTTTTGGAAACTATGTACACCAATCGAATCATGAAAGTAGCTAATAAAAGTGAAAATTCATTGACTTTGGGTGTGAATAATGCGATTATTAATCCCAATAGCACAAATGAACTGTTTGTAACAAACGAAAATAAAACAACCGTAAATGGTGTGTATCATGTTCTTGACGATATATTAATATATTCTGATGGAGTAGAGGAGATGTTGACAAGTACTCGTATTCGATTTGATATGACAGCGTTATTACCTGAAATGATGAATAATAACTTACGATTCTCACAAAGTCAGAACAACTCAAGCGGTGATAGATATGGTATTCCTCCAGGATATTTTAAATATATAGAACAATCAGAACATACTCGTTTTATGTATTTAGCATCAAAAGATAGGCAATTTCACAATTTTCAGGGAGATGAAATGATGGGACTTGGTACTTATGATATAACATTAAGATTATTGCCTGTTCCTCCAGGAACTTACGAATTACGCTTTGGCTATTCAGGAAATGTTCAGAGAAGTGTTACGCAGATTTATATAGATGGAAAACCCATTGGAATACCATTGGATTTGCGAATGAGAAAAACTGATACAAAAATTGGATGGAAGCCAGATTCAGAAACTGATGATGGAGGTGTTGAAATTGATAAGGCGATGCGAAATAGAGGTTGGATGAATGCTCCAGTATCAATGGTAATTGGTTCTAACTCAACGCCGCTTCGCGCTGAACCTTATCCAATGAGAAGAATTGTAGGTATCTTTACATTTGATGATTATGAGCCACATTATATTCGCTTTCGTTCGGTATTAGAGAGACCTGATGCTCAGGCTCAGATGGACTATTACGAGTTCGTACCAAAAAGTATATATGAACCAATTGGTGGAGAGCCAGAAACTCGTGATTAATTGACTAAGTTAAAACTTATCTTATAAATTATTATTAATATGAAACTTGTAAGAATTTTTGATAAAATATCAAATTTCAAAAAGATTAGTTTGCTACTAATTATAGCTATCTCGTTAGTAAATTGTGATAATAAACCGGATGATCGTTTTCTTACTACATTTACTGGTGATATGATTTATTCTTATTTGAAAAAAGATAGTTTAGATCAGTATTCAGAATTTGTCAAGTACATTGATGCAACTAATTTAAAAGGGATGTTGAGTGCGTATGGTGAATACACCTGTCTTGCTCCAGTTAATGATGCATTCGATGAATACTATAGAGAAGCTGGTATTGGAGGCTTTGAAGATATGTCGGAGGATGATATAAAATATATTACCCGTACACATATAATTAATAAAATGTATCTTACTGAGATCTTGAGTGATGGGATAATTCCTAACGTTAATATGAATGACCGTGTGATTGAAATTAATTTTTCTGCGGATTCAATTACGGGAAGTTTAAATATCTTATTAAATAAAGAATCACTTGTTATCGAAAAAGATATTGAAGTGTATAATGGTGTAATTCATTCAATCGATAAATTAATTACTCCTTCAAGACAACAATTACCTTATCTGATTGAAGCAGAAGAAGATTTAAGTATATTTTCAGCTGCACTTGAATTAACAGGAATGAAAGATTCCTTGTTATATCTTACAGATATGGAATATGATGTCAATAAGCTACCAGAGTATAAGGATGAGTTTGAAAAATATACAATTCCCGCTCCTGCATCACGAAAATATGGATATACAGCTTTTGTAGAATCGGATGCGGTATTCCAAGAGCATGGAATATTTTCTATAGATGATTTAATTAGAGAGGCAGCTACTTGGTACACAAATGAGTCGGGTGTAGCAGCTGATGATTATACCAATAGAGGTCATAGTTTGAACAAATTTATCTCTTATCATTTAGTTGAAAAAATGGTAAATACGGATGATTTATTCTATAGCAGAAGTATGGCTAAAGATATTGAATTGTATGAGTTTTTAGAAACAATGTACACCTATAGGTTAATCAAAGTTTCCAATAAAAGCGAATCAAATTCTTCTCTTGGAATAAACAACGCTATACTAAATCCAAATAGTGCTAGTGAATTATTTGTTACAGGTAGAAGCAAGACAACAATTAATGGAGTATATCACGTATTGGATGATATCTTGCTTTATTCTACTTCTGTAGAAGATATGTTAAAATCAACGCGTATACGATTTGACATGACATCGCTTCTTCCTGAAATGATGAATAATAAATTAAGACATTCGGAAAGCCAAAAGCTTGCGGATGGCGATAGGTACGGTATTCCTCCAGGATACTTTAAGTACCTTGATCAATCAGAACACACTCGTTTCATTTATCTTTCAGGCAAAGAAATGTTATGGCAAAACTACCAAGCAGATGAGATGATGGGATTAGGAAACTACGACATGACTATTCGTTTGCTCCCTGTGCCTCCAGGTACATACGAACTTCGCTTTGGCTATTCAGCTAACTATGCGAGAAGTGTTACTCAAATGTATGTAGATGGTAAGCCTGTTGGTATTCCACTAGACCTTCGTATCGGTAAAACCAATCCGAAAATTGGATGGGTTCCTGATAACAATACAGAAGATGAAGGTGTTGAGGTTGCAAAAGCGATGCGAAATCGTGGCTATATGAATTCACCAACATCTATGGTTTGGAATAACGGAGGAATTACTCCATTAAGAAACTCTACACAAGCTTTACGACGTGTAGTGGGTACATTTACTTTTGATGAATATGGAGAGCATACTATACGATTTAGATCTGTATTAGAAAAATTAGATGCTCAAATGATGATGGACTACTTCGAATTTGTTCCTAAAAGTATTTATGAACCAATTGGTGGAGAGCCTGAAGCTAGAGATTAAATAGAAAAATATCGAAAATATAAAATAAGATAAATAAGAAATTAACTAATATAATAAAAACGATCACATGAAATTACAGTTGAAAAATATTGGCTCTTTGCTTCTGTTACTGTTGTTTTTTGCCTTTGCAATTAGTTCTTGCGAAAGCGAAACATGGAGGGAGCATTACAGCGTAGATTCGTCAATCGTATCGGATAAGGATGTTTGGGAGACAATAAAATCAAATCCTGAATTATCAAAATTTGCATCAGCTATTGAAAAGACAGGCTATGATAAATTTTTATCAAGTTCTCAAATGATTACTGTTTGGGCACCAACCAATAGTCAAATAGATGAGTCCAATCTAAATATGGATAACGAGTTGTTGTTAAAGCAATTTGTGCAAAATCATATTGCTCGATTTAGTTATACTGCATCAGGCAATAAAGATTTACGAATATTATTAATGAATGGCAAGCAATTGGATTTTAAATCTATAGCAGGTACTTTCTATATCGGGGATATTCCTTTATTGGAAAGTAATATTGCTGCGAATAATGGGGTTGTACACACGTTAAGTAAACCCATCCCATTTTTTGGTAATATTTGGGAGTATATAATGGCTGGTAATCAGTTGGATTCAATTCGTACTCTTCTATTAGATAATAACGTAATTATTTTTGACGAAGAAAATAGTATTCCTGGTGATGTTAATGAGTTTGGTGAAATTGTTTACCTCGATTCTGTTCTTATCAATTACAACCCAATTTTGAACTTGATAGGTCAGATAAATAATGAAGATAGTACATACACGATGCTTGTTCCAACAAATGAGGCGTGGGTTAAATCTTATGATAAAATAAGTGAGTATTATCGATATTATGCAAAAAATGAGGAAGAACAAGAATTAATTGACACATTGATGCATAAGTATGTGAAAAGCTCAATAGTTTCTGATTTAGTATTTAGTAATACTATTCAAGACATGGGAGCGGATAGCTTAAAATCAACAGGTAAAAGTATGTTCTATAGACCTTTTGATAATGCATTTAAAACGGATGAAGCAAGTAATGGTAAAGTACATTTAACGAATACGATACCTTATGAAGATTGGCAATCATGGCATAAAGATATCTTGTTGGAAGCTGAAGTTTCTACATCATCTGTTCGAGTAGCAGGATTTGCCAATATATTTGAACGTAATTATCGAGGTATTGATTATGCTGTATCCAATGGTAAATACATTGAAGTTATTCCTACATCTGCTGCAGTAAACCCTAATATAACTTATACTATATCTAATACTTTGTCTGGTCAATTGGGCGAAGATGGAACGGTAGAAAAAGGAGCAGCTTATAATATTTATGTAGTGTTCTTGCCGAATGTCTTGAAAGCTCCATTCAATCCAAAAATGAATAAAGTCAATTTCACATTGAGTTATATGGATGAAAATGGTAAAAATAAGAATGTTACTTATAATAATAACAAAGAAGATTATATAACAAGTGCAACTGAGCCAACTAAAGTTTTGGTTGCAGAGAATGTAGTCTTTCCTTATGCAGAAAGAGGTTTGAAATCTCCTAATGTGAAATTAAGAATCTCTAGTAGTGTAGCATCAAGCTTGACTGCTACCTATACCCGTGAGTTGTTAATCGATTGTTTAATATTTGAACCAGCACACTAATAAGATATGAAAATTTCAATTATGAAAAATAAGACAGCAAAATTATTTAAGTGGTCAGCTCTGCTGTTCCTATTACACTTTACGGTTCAAGTATCTGCGCAGTCTGTGACTAGTAGAGCAGTTGATGTAGTAACAGAAACCATTGAAGGAAGAGTAATAGATGGTACGACAAATCAGGCCTTGGCTGGTGTTAGAATTCAAACGTCTGACCCACGATTTACGGCAATGAGTGATGAAAATGGACAGTTTTCTATCAAACTTCCTACGTTTATTCATACATTGTTTGTTTCGGCTCCAGGCTACGACAAACGAGAAATCTCTGTTTATACAGGTGAACGTAATAAAGAAATAAAGATATATCGTTCGGTTTTCGATAATGTTTACGATGATGAAGTTACAATCTTTGGTGATATGCGTAAACGCACTATTACAACTGCATTGAAATCATTCAAGCCTGTTACTCAATCTTCTATAGTGGCAGATAACGTAATCCAATCAAAATTGATGGGTGATATTAATATGACGACTTTCAACGGTTCTCCTGCTGCTGGATCAGCTATGTTGATTCGTGGTATCAACTCGATTAATTCGGGAACACAACCTTTGATTGTGATAGATGGTGTGATTCATGATAGCCAAAAAGAGCGTGCATCTCTGCATTTAGGAAACTATTTCAATCCACTTGGCGGTTTGGATGTAAATGATATTGAGAGTATCACTGTTTTGAAAGATGGAACTTCTATTTATGGAAGTAAGGGTGGTAACGGTGTAATCCTTATTAATACGAATCGAGGAGAGAGCATGGTAACAAAAATTACTGTGTCAGGCGCATTAGGTTATACAATGAAGCCAAATCTTACACCTACGATGGATGCTAAACAATATCGTATTTATCTAAGTGATTTATTAGTAAGTCCTGAAGCGGATAAACTTATACAAGATAAATTTTTCTTAAATGATGATCCAAGCTTTATCTACTATAATAAATTCCATAACGATACAGACTGGAAAGATGGTATCTACCGCAATGGTACTTCACAAAGTTATAATGTATCTGTAAATGGTGGAGACGAGATAGCACTTTACAACTTATCTGTTGGTATGACCAACACGCTTTCTACGTTGAATCAAAATGATTTCACGCGAATCAATGCACGATTTAATTCAGATATTAGCTTGTCTGATAAATTGAGTACTGTATTTGATATTTCTTTTTTACAAGCTACTCGTAAATTGAGAAATGATGGAATTGCTGAAGTTAATAACGGTCCAATTAACTCTCCAGGCTATTTATCATTGATTAAATCTCCATTTTTAAATCCTTTTCAATACAGTGCTGGAAGTTCAGACTTAACTGAAAAGTTAGAAGATTATGACTTCTTAGGAGTGGCTAACCCACGAGCAATATTGAAATACGGTTTGGGACATTCGCAGCAAAATAATTTCAGCTTATTGGTTCTACCTAAATATGAAATTAATAAAAACCTAAATGTTTCTACTCAGTTCTCATATGCGTTGGTAAATATTTCAGAAAACATGTACAGTCCTATGTATGGAGTTGCTCCTTATATTGACAAAGCAAATAAAATTGAATCAAACAACCACGTTAAAACTCAGTTTGCGAGACAATCATCTATTACAAGTGATACAAAAGTAAACTGGAAGAAATCACTCGAAGAGCATAACTTTAACTTAAATGCTGGAATTCGTTTTGTGAACAGCATGTACAAAATGGAGTTTGCTCAAGGACATAATACGGGTAGTGACCAAGTGCGTGAGATGTCTGGCTCGTTGCAGTATAGAACTGCTGAAGGAGTTGATGATCCATACAAATGGTTATCGTACTACGGAGTATTTAATTATGGTTGGAAAGATCGCTACTTTGCAGAAGCAGCTGTATCAATGGAAACCAGCTCCTTATTCGGAAATAAAACCCAAACAGGACTTAATATGCTTGGTGTTGGCTGGGGCTTATTCCCATCTTTGAATGCAGCATGGTTGATTAGTTCTGAAGACTTTATGCGTAATGTTAGTTTTGTAAATCTTCTAAAACTACGCGCAGGATTTGGTTTATCAGGTAATGATGGAATTGAAAGTACTGCTGCTAAAAACTATTTCCGCGCTGTGAAATATTCAGATAGAGCAACTGGTGTAGAGATTAATAATATCGCTAATCCAACTATTCAGTGGGAAACTGTAACTAAAATCAATTTAGGACTTGACGCAACGATAGCAAACGATAGAATTGATTTATCATTGGATTTATTTAATAATACCACAAATAATCTCTTGTCTTATAAAACATTGGATTATACGAGTGGAATAGGCTATTATTGGGAAAATGATGGTAAGTTACAAAACCGCGGTTTTGAGGTTGGACTAAATGCTCATATTGTTAGAATGAAAGATTTTAACTTTACACTTGGAGCTACAGTAGGACACTATTCTAATAAGATTCTTGCATTGGCTGATGGTGATTACCTAACAAAAGTGTATGGTGCGGAAGTGCTTACTGCTGTAGGTCAGCCTTTAGGTCAATTTTACGGATATAAAACTAATGGTGTGTTTGCAACAGCAGAACAAGCTGCAGATGCGAATTTGTCAAACTTAGAAATTACAGGAGATTTAACTCCATTTGAAGCGGGTGATGTTTGGTTTGTTGACCAAGACAAAAATAACGTTATTGATGAAAACGACAAAGTAGTTATTGGGAATACAAATCCTGATTTGTTTGGTTCAATTTCAGCTGGCTTAGCTTACAAGCGATTCAGATTAAATGCTTTGTTTAATTACTCCTATGGAAATGATGTGTATAACTATTTACGTTCTCAAGTAGAAAGTGGTAGCACATTCAGCAATCAAAGTACAGCGATGAATAATCGTTGGGTAGTTGAAGGACAACAAACGTTAATCCCAAGATCCACATTTGGTGATCCTTTAGGTAATAATCGTTTCTCAGATCGCTGGGTAGAAGATGGATCTTACCTGCGACTTAAAACCATCGAATTATCTTACGACATACCAATGGGAAATATTACATTCCTTCAAGGTATAAATGTATGGGCATCAGCAAATAACTTATTTACGCTTACTAATTACTTAGGAAGCGATCCAGAATTTGCAGTAGGAAATAATATCTTCTATCGCGGAATTGACGCTGGTATGTTGTCTCAAAGCAAAAGTTTTAACTTTGGATTCAAAGTATATCTATAATCACTCTTAAAACATGAACAATAGAATTATGAACAAAATAAATTCAATCCTAAAAGTATTAATTCTGTCGCTGATTGTGACTTTCACAGTATCGTGTGAAAACTTTATGTCAACAGAATCTAATCGATATATGCAGGCTGAAGACAACTTGCTCAATTCTCCAAATGATACAGTTTATTCTGTTCTTGGGATTTTGAATAAAGTGCAGCAATTAGGTGATAAGTATGTTTTGATGGGTGAACTTAGAGCTGATTTGTTAGATGTAACACCTCACTCTGAATTGGATATGAAAAACCTAAGTAATCATACAATTGACCCGGCATCGAGCCAATTTAGTGATCCAACGGAGTTTTACGGTATTATCAATAACTGTAATTACTTTTTAGCTCATGCAGACACGAATATGACTATTCGTAATCAGAAGGTGTTTTTACGTGAATACAACGTAGTTAAAACAATTCGTGCTTGGGCATATTATCAGTTAGTAGTTAATTACGGAAAAGTACAATACATCACTGAGCCAATATTATCCATTGATGATTTAGGAAAATCATATCCGATAATGGATATGGATATGATGTTGAATACATTTATTCCAGAATTGGAACAGCTAAATCCAAAAACAAATGTAGATTTACCAGCTTATGGAACAATCGGAAGTGCAGCAAGTAAGTATCTATTTATCAATACACGCTTTTTATTAGGTGATTTATACTTATGGCGTGCAGCAGTAACTCAAAATCAATCTGATTATGAGAAGGCGGCTGATTATTATGCTGATTTAATAGATAAAGAATCATATGTTGTATCAGCTAATCGCGTGAGATGGTACGATGATAAATTTGAGGACATAGATGATACTTGGACAAATCTATTTGATAATGCACAAAATAATAGTGAGTTAATCAGTATTATGCGCTTATCTAAATCGTCTCTTGAAGGAACAGTTAGTAAACTTGGTAGAATGAGTTTTCAAGAAAAAGAGTTGAAGATAGCTGATAATCTAAAGACCTTAAGTGAGGAGCAAACCTATGCTTTGGTAGAAGGTAATAATCCTGTTAAATATACTACAGGCGATTTGCGTCTTAGAGCACTTACACCTGTTGATATGACTAATGGAGTAATTGTTGGTGCTTCAGACGATGAAATTGAAGAGAGACAAATGATAATGAAATATCGCAAAAATAATATCTTCCTTTATCGTAGAACCTTGCTTTATTTACGTTATGCAGAAGCGTTAAATCGTACAGGAAGACCATCAATGGCTTATGCGGTGTTAAAATATGGACTAAAAGATGATGTGCTTCGCAATAAAGACAGAGTAAATCCTACAGAGGTTACAGATTCTTTACCATTTATTGCCGTGTTCAAGCAAGAGAAATTTGAAAATAATAGAGGTATTCATGATAAAGGTTCTGGTAATACTGCAGCTAATATTGCTTTCGAAATTCCAGATTATACACGCTTTGCTACCTTTGAAGATATTGAAGGGAACGATAGTATTGGTGTAACTATTGATCCTATCGAGTTAGCAGAAGCTAAAATGGACTCAATTAAATTTGTTGAAAATGCGATCGTTGATGAGTTAGCTTTAGAGACTGGATTGGAAGGAAATCGTTTCCAAGATTTGATGCGTATATCGCTTCATAAAGAAGATCCAAGCTTCTTAGCTAATAAAGTAGCTGAGAAACATCCAGCTAACAAGCAGCACTTTATTAATCTGCTTTCTGATCCAAATAAATGGTATATACCATTAAGACCCTAAGTAGAATAGAAATACTATAGATATAAAGAGGATAGCTTGTATGAGTTATCCTCTTTTTTGTTTGGAATTAGGGGGGAATGAGTTCGAAAGTTGAAAGTTATAAAGTAGAAGTTTTGTAAGTATTACGAATTCACTTCAGCTTTTTTACTATTGCAAGCTTGAGCTATTCTTTGCTGTAGATATCGATGTGAAGCATAGATGGGATTTTCTCATTCTCTGTATTTGTCTGATACTGTCCCCAAAAGTGTGTAAAGTACAATTTTGTATCTTTGATGTATTGTCAAAAAAAA
>CAYFTO010000022.1:0-24639 GCA_964346125.1 uncultured Paludibacter sp. | reverse complement strand
CCATCGGGGTCCTAGCATTTAATTAATTCTTTTTCTATAAACATATGACCTCTTTGAGGTCAAGTTGATTTTTATTAAGTATATTTGTAAGAAAGTTAAGGCGAGTTTGAATAGTTTGCTACACATGCCATTCACATTTGAAAAACAAGCGTTTACATTCTATTTTTCATAAGTGTTGGTATGTTTCTTGAGAGTTGAAGTTTTGTAGTGTAAATACAAACGTAAGCCACAATTAGAATTGAAATTACACAAATATGAAATTATGAAACACATTAATTTAGTTTTAGCAGTATTGGCTTTAGGCATCTTCGTAAGTTGTATGAAAGATGATAGTCATGACCGAGAAAAAATTGTAAACATGATAATTTACCCTGAAATTACTTACGGGAAATCTTTTATGAGTGATATTTATACAGAGCAGTTGCTGTTTTCTGAGAGTGATAATAGTGAAAAAAGGCAATTGTCAGATATTATAACTGATGGCTTTGACTTCAACTACAAAATTGGTACTGAATTTAGCTTTAAAGCTAAGAAAATATGGATGAACAATCCACCGCAAGATGTCAGTGCTATTCGATATGAATTTATTGGTCCGTTGAAGGAAAGGAGGCTTGTGACTAAAAACAGTGAAGCGATAATTAACATTAGCGTTAGTCCAAATTTAGTAAAATTCCATCCTCGATTTTCTGAACCTAATGAACAGGACGAGCATAAAGTCTATGATGCAATGAAATGCAAAGATGAATCTAATTCTAAAATTATTATAATTAAAAACATCGAAGGATTTGATTTTGAAGATGGATATAGTTATTTCTTACAAGTTAAGAAATTAGTTACAGCAAATCCCTATTCTGAAATATATGTTTTGCTTAAAACGATTGAGAAAGAAAAAGTATAATAGTACCAATAAAAAAATGAGAACACGCGAAGTGTTCTCACTTTTCACACAATCAATAGCTAAATATTAATTCTCTAAAGCTGTAGGTGCAAATGCACTCTCTGGAAGCGATGAACTCCCTTGGAATTTATCAATGACCATATCCGAAACACGTCCATTTTGCACATTTTTCATCTCCATTTTGAAGGCAAAATATTTACCGTTGGCTTGTTTTTTATAGTTGCTAATTACTTGTTCACGATGCAGATTACCTCGTAAATCATAATATTCTATCTTGTAAGCAATATATTCAGTTTTGTCAATATAGCTTATACGTTTTGAAAAGCCATTTTCGGCGGCTATTTTATTGTCTTTTGCTGCAGATTCAATTTTCCAACACTCTTTTCCATTTAGCGTGACGGTTCCCAAGATTTTTTCAGTAAAATCAGCTTCGTTAGGTTTTGACATATCGGCATTGGTAAATTCAGAGCCCATAAAGTTTTTCCCTTTTTCATTACTTACTATACGTCGCACTTTGCGAAGCGCTGGCATATAAATCCACATATTGTCCGCTTGATTATCATGATCGTGAATCAGCAATGCAGTGCCTTTCACATCTGCAGGCGCTACAAAGCGAATCAATGTTTTACTCACATCACCAAACTTACGCGTGGCTGTTGTAATTTGTCGCACACGGTCATTGCCCTTGCCATCGCGGATATGGATAGTTGACATCATCTCCATATTACCAATATCAATGGCATCCATTGTTTTTTTACTTATCTCCTTTGCTGTTTGGCCCGAAACAGGCCAAATTATTAGCATAAATATAGCTGCAATAATCAATTTAATATTTTTCATAATTTCACACATATAAATGTCCATCTAACAGGACTTGAATTAATAATCTATTTTATTTTTCTAAAAATTTTGGTTTAATAAGCATACTTAAAGCCGGTATAAAAATAAGCGCTGAAATCAAACATAAAAACAGAGACAAAATAATCAAAAATGCAAACGAACGAATAAGCGGAAAAGCAGACATAAACAGTACTGCAAAACCTATCATTACCGAGAATGCATTGATGCTTATTCCGCGACCAATAGTTATCAGCGTGTTTTGAATAGCCCTTGCGTAATCGTTTTTTTCTTTCAACTCATATTTGATTCGCCAAAAGATATGAATCGTAAAATCAACGCCCAAACCAATCGAAATAGAAGAGAGCAATGCGGTTACAATATTCAGTTCGATACCCAGCCACCCCATTAAGCCAAAAGTAGAAAACACGGCAAAGACCAAGGGAATGCTACCTATTAAGCCAGCGATAAGACTTCTAAATATAATTGATAAAAGAACAATGATTGCGAAAAAGGCAAAAAGCAAGGAGTAGTTTTGACCCTTCAGAATGGATTGTCCCATCTCTTTTTCTACTAAAGCATAGCCACCAATTATATAATCCATTTCGCTTTTATTCCCAAAACAATCGTCCACAGTTTGCAAAACCTCATCAATTTCAGCAATATTATTAGCTTTGAATTGCACATTCATCAATACTCGCGTGTAGCCAAAATCCACCAAGCGCTCCAACTCTTCAGGGTCGCCACTCATATTATAAAGTTCTAAATACTGCGCTACAGCTTCACGCGTTTGGGGAATAAGGCCGTAATCATCACTCCCATTATCGTTCATCGCTTTACTAATTTCGATAATAACCGTTGCTAATGACATAGCGTTGCCCACATTGGCTAAGTCTTTCAACTTATGTTCTGCATCTAAGAGCGTGTTTAAAAACTGCGGCTCTAAAACATCCCCTTCTACCATTACTTGCAAAACTTTGCTTCCTCCAAAATCGCTGTCAATCATCTTTATTGCTTTATTAAATCGATGCGATTGCGGTAAAACCTTATTGTTGTCGGGTGCAATTTTAAAAAAGAAAAGCCCTGAAGCTGTTATGATTAAAAAAGCTGCGAACAAAAACATGATTAACTTGGAACGCTTAATAATCATCATGGATGTGCTGTTTAGAATTCGAGCTATCATCTTTTTTGAATTAGTTTCTAAGGATTTATGCGGTTTTCCTTTTTTCATCATCGACATTACGGCAGGTATAAAAAACAAACTTACCAGGAGTGAAAAGCTGATGCCTATAGCCGTAATGATACCCATTTGTCGAGCAGGCAAGAGCAAGTGAGCCACCAAACCTAAGATACCTACAATAGTAGTTAAACCACAAAAAACAATCGGATGTGTCAAATAATTGACAGATATTTGCACTATTTTGTACATAGAAAGTGTGGGATGATTTGCATTCAAATCCTGATAACGAGCTATAAAATAGACACCGTAATTATTGGCAATAGCAATCATCATAATCGGTATCAACACACCTACAATACTTAGTTCCCAACCCATCATCGGAATCAATCCGAAACTGATAATAATCGAAAAAACAACAACCGAGAAAGGCAATAATACAGCTTTCAACTCCCTGAAAGAGATCCAAAGCATGAAAAACATTAAAAGAACGCCAACAGGTAGTAGTAAAATTAAATCGTGACTGATACTCCTATTGGCTTCATCGCGCAAATAAGGCTGCCCAGTAATATAAAGATTTTCTTCGCCCGGATTGTCTTCAATAATAGCATTTATCCTCTCCATCAACTCTTCATCGAGCAAAGTTTTATTGGATGTAAGTATGATAATCGACTTTTTGAAATCTTTTGACACTAACATTCCGTAGGCCAAATCATTTTCAATAATATCTTTACGCAAATCTTCGCGCTCTTTATCAGTGGCTGGAACGTATTGAATTAGCGGATCGACTAACATCATACCCTCAGCTGAGTAGATACGCTGCATTTGCATCAAGGACAGAACAGAAGAGATAGCATCTTCTTGCTCAAAGGCATAACTGAGCGCATCAATCCGATTGAGGGTATTTTCACTTAAAACGTCTTCGCTCTCAATAACTATAAGCAAAGGTTCTTCATCGCCAAATACATCGCTAATTAGCTGACTGTTTTTTCGCGACTCAATCTCATTTGGCAAATAGGATTCTAAATCGGGGTTGATAGTAATACGCGGCATTTGCAGCAGTGCAAGCAATACAAGTATTGCTGTAATCCCAACAATCCACCAGCGATAACGTATAATAAACATCGAATTTTTCATATCCTTTTTAAAAATTAATTTTCAATTCTGCAAAAGCACCATTCATAATATCAGACGAGAAATAAAACAGTGATTTATCAAAAGCTTTCATATAGCTCGCACCGAAAGCCAAGCTGAGAGCATCGTTTATTTTCCAACTCATTTTTGGTCGCAGCATCATCTCTCTTGATGTGGTATTATAGTAGGCGGTAAACTCAGCATTCCACTCTTCATATTTGAATGGACGATTGACAGTTAATGAAAATGCGTGATTAAATTTTTTCTGCTGACTAAAAATTAAGCGATTAAAATAGGCGCTCTCATAATTTACCATCGCCTCTGGATACTCCATTAAATTGGGTATTTTTGTCAGATCCATATTACCAATATCAAACTTGCTAAAGTCCAATAAAGGTTCTTCCAATGGCTCAAAATCAGGCACAACTTTTCCTATATATTGTGCGATAAATACAAAATCATTCCACATTTTTTCGTAAGCCAAGACGTAAGCAAAATCACTTTTAGGAATATAGATTTCATTGTTTTTTCGACGAGTAAAATTGTAGGCTGCTTCACCCCGCAACATGGAACTACTTAAAGGTAAGGCAAAATCAAAACCGAATGTATTTTTAGTATATACTTTAGGTGCGTATAAAATATTGATTGGATTGTTTGTGTTTAATAAATTAAAATCAAAATCAATCAAATCGAAGCCATGATATGGATCAAAACCTGTAAAGTAAGAGAGCGAAAAGTCTATTTCTGCCAATTCTACGTTAATTCGAGCTGCTAAACTTCCATTTTGCAATTTCTTTTCAGGTAATGCTAATGCTGCAAAATCAATATTTACATTTAAGTCAGGTAATTTGATGGGAATATCATCCATAGCAACTTGTTGACTTAAGTCAAACAAGTCAAAACGATAGATGGAAGGTTTAAAATAAGGAATTCCTATAAAATCAAACTCAACTGATGGCGAAATACGGTATTTCATACGCAGCATAAAGTTGGACATTTTCTGATCATCTGGCTCGGCTGTAAGAAAGAAATAGTCGTTGGGTGAAATATTATTCGTTGGGTTAAATCCGTCTGTTCGCCCCCAATTCACGATTTGATTGCCAATAAAAAAATCAAACTTATCTCCTCTATAAGCTGCATAAAGCTCTTTTATCTCAATAATCTGTTTACTCTCTTCAAAAAAGACCCCAGTTCGTAAGCGAATATCTGATTTAAGTAGCGCCACCCCTTTAGCATAGGAAGGCTGCAAAGCAATTTCAGCAAACGAATTGGCAAGATCATACTGCTTTGCACCGCCCAATAAGGAGCCACGTGCATAGCCATTGAGCGAAATACCTCCTAAGGATGAACTGCTTAAAAATGCATTTTCATCATCATTAAAAGCTGATTCGAATAGCGAAGTAGTTTCATACGAATCATCCATAAAAAAGAGCTCTCCCTCCGAGCTATCTTCAAGCTCAATAAAGATTGTGTCATTTATCAACTTATGATTATCTTGCACGATTTGCTGCTCATTTGCCAAAACAGAATTGCATAGAAAAATCAAAACAAATGGAGCTATATATTTGAAACTTTTTGTTTTCATAAATCCTTTTGATTTTGTAAAAAATGTGTCCATTTATACTGCTACAAATCTTGAACAAAAATCTGATGATATCGTACATTATTTAAAGTATGGATAGGAAGTAGTAGTAGCAATTTTAAAGTTTGAACTATAATACTGCATTTACGTTCTATTTATTGAAGAAAAAAATTTTAAGAACAGATAATTAGTAAAACAAGATGGCAGCAACACCCTCTAACACGATTAGCTTAGGAACAAAAGCAAATGATTTCAAACTCTACTCTCCTATTGATAATAAGGAACTATCACTGAATGAATTAAAAGGTGAAAATGGGACCCTAATTATTTTCATGTGCAATCACTGTCCATACGTGTTGCATATAATTGAGAAAGTAATTGAGACTCAAGACTTATACAAATCGAAAGGAATCCAATTTATCGGAATAAATTCTAACGATGCGAAAGCTTATCCCGCCGATTCTCCTGAAAAAATGATTGAGTTCTCCAAGGCGCAGGCAATGAATTTCCCCTACTTATACGATGAAAGTCAAGATGTAGCAAAATCTTATGACGCAGCTTGCACGCCCGATTTCTTTTTATACAATAAAGATATGGAGTTGGTTTATTTTGGCAATTTTGACGATGCAAGACCTAAAAATGATGTAGCCGTTACTGGTGAAAACCTAAAAGGTGCAATAGATAATATGTTGCAAGGAAATCCGCCTTTAGAGACTCAGATTCCAAGCATTGGTTGCAATATCAAGTGGAAAGAGTAAAAAAATATAAAGTTTTTCAATTATTTACGCTTTGTTATTTAGGCTACAAATATTTTTTCAAAAAACTAACAAGACAAATATTAAGGTTCAATACGATTCTTAATAGAGTTCATTTTTCAATTTCAATAAATACAAAACAAATTATTATGTATAAAATAATTTCAAAAATCAGTTTGCTTGCTATTTTTCTGCTTGGTTTAAGTCAAGTTTCTTGCGTTAAACAAAATCAAGAAACTACATGCAAAACCGAAGCAATTACTGATTCAAGAGATTTGCCTGAAAACATACCAGGCGAAACTATGGGACAAAAATTAGAGAGTCTTCTTTTTTGGGATCAAGATGAGAAAGAGAGACGCTTCCCTATTATGCAAAGTATATATCCCAGTTTGGCAGTAGCTGCTGGAGAAAACAGCCATACTTACCTTGCAGAAAACCCAATTACAATAGAACAAGTAAATGATAGCACCAGTTTTGATGCCTATTTTGATGATAATCATATTGCTGGCCTTATCGTAATACAAGATGATAAAATCAGATTAGAAAGATACAATCAAAACAGTGATAAAAATACGCTTTGGACTTCGTATTCGGTAGCCAAGTCTGTCTCTTCCATGTTGGTTGGGGTAGCTTTGAAAAATGGCGACATCAAAGATATGGATGATGTTTTGGAAAATTACATTCCCGAGTTTATAGGCTATGACTACGGGAAAGTTACAGTGCGTCAATTACTTACAATGACTTCCGGTATCGATTGGAACGAAGATTACGCTGATCCAAATTCTGATGTGGCTCAAATGTATCAAAAAGAGTGCGTTGATAATGAAGCTCATATTTTGACCTATATGAAACCACTAAAACAAGTTCACACTGCTGGTGAGCATTTTAATTACAGCACAGGCGAAACAGATTTGATAGGGATTTTGATTCAAAAAGCAAGTGGCAGATCATTAGCTGAATATTTATCTGAACATATTTGGAAACCATACGGCATGCAGCAATGTGCATTTTGGCTATCGGATGAGTGCAGTGGTTTGAATATTGGAGGGAGTGGACTTTCAGCCAGTTTACGCGATTTTGCCCGCTTAGGTACTCTAATGCTGCATGATGGAGTGATTGGAGCTACTTCCATCTTTTCGGATGAATGGCTTGAAAATGCAAGATCGATATTGATTCCTACCTCTGATGAGCATGAAGGTGGATATGGTTACCTATGGTGGGTCAATGCTGATGGTAGCTATATGGCACAAGGTATTTTTGGACAAACAATCTACATTAATCCAGCAAAAAATTTAATTATTGCACAGATAGCTGCTTGGCCCTACGCCGACTCTGAGGAGCTTTCGTCTGTTAGAAAAGATATGATAAATGCTGTTGTAGAATCATTATAGCTACTTCATTATTTAAAATATAAAAAAGCTGTTTTAAATCTTATTTAAGACAGCTTTTTTATTTGAAAACAACATTCTGATTTTTATTATAGAATCACTTATCTTCCTGATTGCACAATGTAATTTCTTAATTCATTGTTAAATTGCTCCTCTTCTAATAAATTTTCAATGCTAATGTGCATGCGGTAGCGCCAACTTGCCTTTGAGTTAGAGGGATCGTTTATACGCTCTTCGTGCGGATTTTCTCGGCGAAGTTTTTCTGACATCCCCATCAAATCTTGCCATTGAAATACAGCCCACAAAGCTGGAGAGTGAAGATGTTGCAAAACAACATCTCTTGAAATCCACCATTCGCAGAAAGTTGGTGCTTCGCCACCGTGTTCTAATTGTTCGTTATAAAAACGCTGAGTTGCTCCCCTATCCTCTTCCCACCATCCTCTTACCGTGCTCATATCGTGTGTAGATGGGGTTACAACCGACAAGTAAGGTGCATAATTGGGATGTGCAAACTCTATATCACCACTTTTAGGCATACGCTGTACTTCTAAACTTAGAATACCTAAATCCTTCATTACAGCTGAAACGGCAGGATTCATCATTCCCAGATCTTCTCCACAAATCAACATATTGGTAGCACGTTTGAGAGCGGGTAGTTTCTCCATTCCTTTTTGATACCAAAAATCATTTTGTCGATGATAAAAATAGTCTATATAGAGCTGATCCAAAGCCCACTTTGTATGCTCATCCAACTCATAGTAAGCACTTATTGAGTGCATCCCAAAGCGTGGATAAAATTGTGTTTTATTAGAACCACTAAGTTCAAAGAACAACACGTTCGAGATTAAATCTACCAAGCCATTTCGCACTCGTTCAGATATGTCTCCTTTTTCATAAAGCTTCTCTATATATACCTGACTCGTAAATTCTGGTCGCAATCGTAATTTCCAACCATCTTCAACTTGCAGACATTTAGCTCGCACCCAAGCTAACTCGCTTCCAAAAACTTGATTGAGTATATCATCTGTTATATACGGTTTGCAAAAACGATCATAATCAAATTGGACTCCTTTTTCAGCAAATTCATCAATATGAATAGGAATAGAGGGATTCAAATATCCCATTATACCTTCAGTTTGATTGCTTGGTATTTGCCAAATACGGAAAAAACCAAGAATATGATCAATGCGAAAAGTATCAAAATAATTTGACATTTGCTCAAAACGTTTTTTCCACCATTTATAATGATTACGCTTCATCTCCTCCCAATTGTAAGTTGGTAATGCCCAATTTTGGCCTTTCACAGCAAACATATCTGGAGGTGCACCTGCAAGCATATCCATGTGAAATAACACAGGATTAACCCAAGTATCTACGCTATATTTATTTACTCCAATGGGTATATCGCCTTTTAACACTACTTGGTGCTTGTTTGCATATTCACCTGCTTCTCGAAGCTGTTTATGAAGATGAAATTGGATGAAATAATTGACTGCAATCAAATCATAATGCCTCTTATCAGGCAAAACAAAATCCTCTATAATGAGCTTGTCATATTGAGCGTATTCACCCCAGGTTCTATATTTATTTGTTTTGAAACGATCGCGTAGAACACAGTAAGCGGCATATGGTTTTAGCCAGTAGGCATTTTTTTCAAAGAAATCGAGAAACTCTTGATCTTTCAAAAATTTCTCTTTTTGATGTAAATAAGCCTCTTTAGCATATTGAAGTTTAAAGTTGACAACATCCAAATACGGCATTAAATCTTTAGCATTTAGCTCGGCTTGCTTAGGAATATATTGCGCAGCTATTTCAGAAGATTTAGGCATTTCGCCCAAGGCTGGCAAATTGAGGTAAAGCGGATGAAGAGCAAAGGCAGAAATTGCTGCATAAGGCAAAACATCATCTTCTGTATGCGTACCAATGGTATCATTGAGAGGCAAAACTTGTATCAATTTTATACCCACATGCGATGCCCAATCAACTAAGCGTTTTAGATCAACAAAATCCCCTACTCCAAAACTTTTTCTTGTTCGAATACTTGAAACAGGCAAACCAACACCCGCACCACGCCAATTATGATTGGCTAATCTAAAAAAGTCATCATTTTTTACAACAAAACTATTCTCTACTGTCAGCAAACTCCTATCTGCTCCCTGTTCGAAATAGAGAAAATGTTTTTTCTTTACATCATAAACACCGTATTTATAATGCACAAGGCTTTGCTTATTCTCAATATGAACATCAGCAAGCCATGTTTCATCTTTATTTGTCATTAATATGGGGTTTGCAACCGACCATGCTCCTAACTCATCGGCATCGCCTATAAGGCAAATAATTTCATTCTCATTTAAGAAGGGAGCTTTTACGATAAATCGATGCGTTGGTGTTTTTTTCTCATGAAGTTCAGCATTCCAAACAGCTGACTTCATAAATACTCGTTGAAAAGGAGAAGTCATATACACATTATCAATACTGGATGCAACATTCCACCAATCATAGCAGATAACATCCGTTGAAATAGTTTTCAAATCAAGTTTTCGCTCACCCCATTCTACTGTGAAAGAGTTTCTTTGTTCATCATAAAGGTAATACTTATAGCACAACTGATCAGGAAAAGCAGATAGCTCAATCTCGCCAAAATTATTTTCTCCCCCACTATTCTCTAAAAACAATCCCTTCTCGGGATTATTATTGCCAAGTTCTGCAATATTGGCAGACACAACAATCTGTTGACCACTATTCGTATAATACGGAATATTGAATGTTATTTTTCTATTCATTATACTTGTAATTTTTATTTCTGAAAACTCTTTAAACTCACAGTAAATTTTATCTGACTTTACATACAATATTAAATTTTGCTTGTTTTTATTGTCTGTTTTCTCATAATTCTATAATACTTCAAAATTACTTTATATTTTTACACCTTTAGATAATAGAAGGTATAAGATAGAAGATATTGATTTCAAACGTTTGCAACACACCCAACTTATAGCTGAACAATCAGATAAGAAGTAAAAAAATAAAAAGAATTGACTCTTATTTTTTTCTTCCTTTTAAATTCTCTAATTTTGTGGAATATTTCTAAGCATTTCTAAAACTTCAACAACTTATGCAACAAGGATCACGCCCCTTTAAGGTTTTTGCAGCAAGCAAAAGTCGCGATGTAGCAGAAAAAATCTGCAAAAGTCTGAATTGGCCTCTTGGTAAAGCTAATGTAGAACATTTTGCTGATGGAGAGTTTGCCGTTTCTTATGAAGAGTCAATTCGTGGTAGTTATGTTTATATAGTTCAGTCCACATTCCCTAATTCGGATAATCTCATGGAACTTTTATTAATGATTGATGCAGCTAAACGCGCATCAGCATATAAAGTTTTTGCTGTGATACCCTATTTTGGATGGGCTCGCCAAGATCGAAAAGATAAACCACGCGTATCAATCGGTGCCAAATTAATAGCTAATATGCTAACAGTAGCCGGTGCTGATAGAATAATAACGATGGATCTTCATGCCGATCAAATTCAAGGATTTTTTGATGTTCCTGTTGATCACCTTTACGCATCAACCGTATTTATACCCTATATTAAATCACTTAACTTAGATGATTTGGTAATAGCATCACCCGATGTGGGAGGATCAAAGCGTGTTAGTTCATATTCAAAACATTTGGGGGTTCCAATGGCTCTTTGTCACAAAACGCGTGAAAAAGCAAACGAAGTGGCAGAGATGAAAATAATAGGAAAAGTAGAGGGTAAGAATGTTATCATTGTAGATGACATGGTGGATACAGCGGGTACATTGACTAAAGCTGCTGATTTAATCATGGAAAAGGGAGCTAAAAGCGTTCGCGCCATTGTTTCTCACGGACTTATGTCTGATCCAGCAAGTAAACGTATCATGGAATCAGCTTTGACTGAGATTGCTTTCACAGACTCCATTCCTTTTGAATGTGATAAGTGTCCTAAAGTTAAGGTTCTGAGCATTGCCGATATGTTTGCTGATACAATTAGAAGCGTACAGGCGCACAAATCTATAAGTGCTCAATATCTTTTGTAAAATACAATTGACTAAATAATTGAAAAGGATACCCTCAATTAAGAAGGTATCCTTTTTTTATGGCAACAGACTAAGTAAACTTAGTCTATTTTCAAATCTTTAATGCCAGTTGCAGGCCCATATTGCATCACAACTTTATACTTTCCTCGCTTCAAATCAGCTGTTGGAATAGTTGCAGGAGAAACATACTCGATAGCCTCTATCACTTTTTTCATCTTTTTATCCATAATAAGCAAACGACATGGCTCATCATTGGGTAAAACGATACGGAAAGCATCATTTTCCTCAGTAAATATAAAACGCGATTCATCAATTGCAACCTGATGGTTTACAGGAATGGGAGCAAAAGCCAGATCGTTATAAACTTCTACTGTTAAAGGTTCTGCATCAGCATTGATTGTAGAAATTGTTACAAAATAGCTCTCTTTGTTAGTTTTCCCTTTCAGGTCAAGATCCACTATGGCATTATTAGCTGCCTCATTAACACCAAACGAGATGTTTGAGAAGTAAAAATCAACCGCCACTGGAGTTGTTACAGCGTTTCCTGAAATTGATAGCTGATAAGCTTCACCACCTTCAATTCGCTTGTCTGTTACAATTCGCCAAGCATTACGATCATCCATAGCTTCAACCGGATTGAACTTCTTAAATTGGAACACCTTATCCAAACCAATATTGTGTTTGAAACCCAAAGCTGCAAAATTAGTAAACTCAGGTTCAAGCACATGCTGTATGGCAGATGGAAAAGCTACCATTGTCCAATCGTCTTTTTCAAGTGTTAAACGATATGTAAGCTTCTCGACAGTTACAACGCCAGACTCGATATTCAGCTGTCCGCTGTTATTTTTATCAGCATTTATAATTAGATTTTTTATAACGGTCGTGTTGCTTATTTTTATTACTTCCGTTTTTCCTACCTCTAACTCCTCTACCACATCTTGTGCTATTGAACTCAAACCGAATCCAAACAAAAACAGAGTAGTCATTACAAGCTGTTGTAGGGTAATGATATTTAATTTTTTCATTTTCATTTTTTCTTTCTATATAAAATACGCTTTTGTTATTTTGTCAGCCAGCAAAAGGTTTACTCTTGCTCGGCCAACATTAAAACTTTGCTTTTTAATTCATAATAATTTTACCACTAAACACTCTGTTTTCGTCATTTGTAACACGAACAATGTAAACTCCCTTTTGCAGAACAGTATGCCATTCTGTTTGGTAAACCTTTTCAGAAACAACTCTTTGTCCGTTTGAATTGAATATTTCAACTTTACTATCATATGTCAAATTATCAACATGACAGATATTGTCTTTAGCCCATATAGATGGATTATTAATATTCATATCCTCTATTCCAGTTGGCATATTCATCTTTAACACAAAACGTGAGTCATCCGTTCCGTAGTTGTTTGCAACATTAAATGTATGGATATCTCCTTCGCTTGTAATTGGATATTCATTCAGTCCATCTGTCAATATTATCCCCCAGCTACTATCCCTGAATTTCTTCACTACCTTAAATGTATAATCACCTTCTAGAGATGTTTTGAAACCTACAGGGATATCACGCGCTTCCTGCTTGTATGATTTAACAGAGTAGCGAGTTCCATCCATACCTAAGACATAAAGAATCGGATTTCGACTATCGATGCTATTCATCTTTGGTGCGTCATGATCAAAAACAAACAACTCATCCCCATATCCAGTAATGCGTACAACTACACGGTCATACATGATATCTTTATGCCATAACTCTAAGATTACTTCATCCTCTTCAGACAAGACTAAATTATTGGTGTTCTTTCTATTATAATTAGTATTTCTACCTTGAGTTTTGAAGCTTAGTATAGCATCTTCGCTATTGACTTGAACAAAGATAGGCTCCATGGGTCGTAAGTTTAAATCAGAATCAATAAAACGAATATCATAAGGTATAAAGTTTTTATTGTCTTGATCGAAACGGTAAACGTAAGAAGATAAGTTCATACGCTCTATATTCTCCTGCTTACTCATTAAGAAACTACTTAAATAAGGATTCAACGTAGAGTTCCACCCAAGCTCAGTATCAGACTGTGAAAGCTGCGACTCATCTCTCGTATGCTGGAAATTGCTAAGTTCTTTTTTTCCTCCTGTTACAGTCAGATAATCGGTTCCTATTGAAACTGCATTTGATAAATCTGTTTCAACCTTCAACTGAATTGGGTCTAAGACAACACCTCGCACCACTTTAGCTTCCACTTCAAGTGCTTGTGTTAATCCAGTTGCAGTAATTTTATTAGCAGTATCGCCATTTTTCAATTGCAATTCTACCTCTGCTTCCAAACCAACATTGATCGTTTTTGCAGAGGTATTTGCTCCAACAAAACTAACTTTAACTGTTGTAAATCCAAATTGATCAATCTTATCACGCTGTATCAACAGAAGATCTGTAACACTATTCGTATTAGCCAAATTTATAGTGCTATTTTCAAACTTTACAAATTCATTATCTACAATCAAATCAATATCTCCAGCTGGTTTGTCTGACGTATTGGTAAAGGTAACTGGAATTCCTACAGAGCCCTTCTTCAACACAACTTTATTATCAGTCCCCATTCCCTCAACTTCCATACTAAGAACTGGCAGGCTAGCAGCAGTAGTGTACCAAACTCCTTCAAAAGCATCATTGAGTGTAGTAGCATCCAAACTAATGGTTATCTCTCCATCTACAGTTGCTTTTACATTAGCAGATTTTGTAAATTTAGCTTCGCTACCTAAAGGTCTTACTGCTAAGTTTAGAGTTTGTCCTGCTTTTATTTGAGAAGAGCGATAAGTAACTTCTATTTCACGTCCACTTGTAAAGTTTTGAGGTGAATTATAGTTTACTACAAACGAACCGTTGTAAAGAGGAACCAATCCCGCAACCGCATAGTTATAAGGTAAACCTTGAAAGTTAGAGATATAGTATTTGCCTTTAATACCTGTTGGCATTTTCACAGCAAGTGCATCAGTTGTACTACTTATAGCTGTACCTGAATGTTCACTTTGAGATTTTATTTCAAATGGGAACGAAGCTCGTTGTCCGGCCGTAGCTGAACCATTTATGGCTACAGTTCCATTCGTTTTCAAATCGACTAAAGTTCCATTTTCATCAGTCATATCCATATTTAGATAGGCTACCAAACCTGGGTCATTTAGCAATACACGATCATACATGTATTTCATTACTTCTGCATCCGAAAGAGAACGCGACCATAATGCAACTTGGTCAATAGCACCCTTGAACCATGTATCACCTGATTGATTTTTACCAAGCATTAATTCACTCACTATATGCGTTCGATTAATCGTTCTACTGCTTGTAAATTTTTTTCCGTTCAAGAAGTATGAAATTGAATTTGGCGTAGTAACCATTGCGATATGCACCCATTTCCCTCTATCAGCAGAAGTTAATTTTAAACCTGATGCTAAGCTCCAACTCCATGACTCTTCATTCCAGTGACTTCTCATTTCTCCATTTTGAAAATGAATACCCGTTGTATAACCTCCACCACGGAAGAAAATAAGTGGTCTTACTGAACCAGTGGTGAAGAAGTCATTATCATCAATTTTTATCCATCCCATCATCGTAATGGTATTTGAGTTATTCAGTGCAGCATAATCACCTGCAGAACCTACATTTGCACCACCACCATTAAATGAAAGTGCTGTACCCTTACTAGTAGGTGCAACCTTATTTCTTACTGTAAATCGGTAAGGAATCATGCGATTATCCTCTCCTGAAATAGTTACGGCTGACTCACTATTAAATTCTGTAAGCATAGCCGGGTTGATAGTAAAGTTAGCAGTTCCCTTATTGTTAGCAAATATTAGTTTGCTCGCAGTAATATTTGCATCAGAAGATACAAGTGAATATGGCGCCGTTGGCTGAGGCATGCCTTTCACAAGATTAGCCTCTAAAGGATACGAAACAGTTCCTTTATCATCATATACGTAAAACTCTCCCTCATCAGTTGCTTCTGTCGATTTTAATTGAATGGCTGGTTTCACTTTTACGAATGCAATTAATTTACCATCCACTTCACTCGATCTTAACTTCAACACTACTTTTCCATTTTCAACGTGCACTCTCTCTTTATATTCCCTCCAATCAGCTTTATCTGCATCAGGATTTCCAATGTAAATATCTTCTCCAGCAAACTCAGTAGCATTAGACATTGGTATTGTTAAATATAGTGAGTCGCTTGAAACAATGGCTGCAAAATGATCAATTTTATAAACATTAGGAGCAAATTCAAAGTGTTCTTCGCTCATTCCTCGAATTTTGGATGAATGATATACGTTATCAAAACGACTAATAGCCATAGGTATATCTTTAGATTTGTTGCTTTGAATTGTCAAAATATTCTCTCCTTTATCTTGGATATTTTTTGCAGTAGCACTTACTGTTTCGTAAGCACTATACGTAGCGTTTACAGCCATCGACATCTCTGGATAAGATGCAACAGCTCTTGTGCGCACCTCTATTTTTCTATCCATTATATTATCGCGTTGCTCGCCTGTAGTTTCTGCGTTAAAGTCGTTGTAATAAATCAAATCAGCATCACCTTGTTTTATTTGAGCAAACATAGTTTCTCTGATCTCTTCCTCCGTAAGCGCTTTTCTCCAAATTTTAAGTTCATCAACATTACCATCTAAGGGATTGTACTCATAACCATCGGCCATTAGCGAAAGTGGTTGAATACTATTTAAGCCTACATCTTGCAATCTGCGAACCTGCGAACCTTTCAATACTCCATTCACATAAAGACGAATATTGCCAGTACGCTCTACTGTAACTACAACATGGCTCCATTCATCCGCTGCAATTGCATTTGCAGAAGACGAAACAGAGTTTTCATATTGCACAGTTTGCTCATAAGAAGGCTGATAGAAGTTTGAAAGTGGTGCATATGTAAATCGCAAAATCCCGTTAGTTATATGTAACAACCACCCTTGTTGGTCGCGACTATCCAATTTTCTATTACCTATAATAGCTGCTTGAGTAATCGAACGTGGTTTTACCCATAAAGCAACTGTAAAGTCTTCATCAAAGGCATCCACATGTCCTAAATCCATACGCCCACTCAACGAGCGAAGCGAATTACCTGCCTTATATTCAGGACGTTCGTTATTGATTGCACCGCTTACAATAAAGACCTCCGATTGAGTTATCACATCGGGAGCTTCACGTAGCGTCAATGTCAACTGAACTTTATCACCCGCCTTCACATCATTAGCCGTAAGGAATTTGTACGGACTTTCCGTGCGTTCAACACCATTAACTGTCCATTTATATTTATAATAAAGAGGAATATCCCATGATGACTCCATACCAAAAGTTCTAACACCATTTGCATTAGATGTCTCTTTTAATTTAAAACCATTTTTGAAGAAACGGTCTGATGGATTTTCTAAATCGGCAATCCAAATACCTCTCCCATAGTCATAAATCATCATCTCTTGTGTAGCGTAGTTAATTTCAGCCCCATCAAATGCAGCTGGGTTGTAACCCTTCATCCACAGGCGCCAATTAGTAGAACCATTCTCTAAGAAGAAAATACCACTTGAATTAGACACAGCATATAAATCACCACTACCCTCGTGGAAATAGAGTTTATTAAAGGCAACGCCTGCAGGGATACCATTAATTCCCTTGGAAATACTTGTCCAACTGGTACCACCATTAGTAGTTTTGAGAATACCATTTTGCGTATCAGCTACATAAATCTCATTGATGTTTTCAGGATTTACTGCAATAGCCGACCCTGAATAACCAGGTGCACCTGGACGGGAAATATCAATATAACTTTCAGCTCCATTATCAAAACGAACAATATTCCCATCTGTACGTAACACAAAAAGACTTGAACCTATGGATAAATCACGAGCTGTACAAAAATCACGATTTTGCATCGCTTTGTTGCTTGCATTTGAGAAAAGTGGCTGAACCGAACGACCAATATCACGCACTATTCCTATATCACTCTGCGTTGCACCCGCACCTATCATCCTATCACCCCGCCACAAATACCAGTTACTTAAAATAGGGTCAGATTTTGAAAAGGCAGCTTTCCATGAATCACCCCAAGATGTTCCTTCAAGTGTACCACCACCTCCTCCGGAGAAGTAAGTTTCGTTACTCAGCGGATTAATTCCAACAGTACTACCTTCATAACCTCTCCAAGTGCCCCAACGTCCATAACGATATGTTTGATTGTCGACGTCTTGCGTGTTTCCGATAATCGTCATATCTCCAAATTCATTTAATCGAGCTGCATAAAATAGATTCTGCCCCATATCACCTGATATATTAGTCCACTCACGGTTATTTATATCCTTATCAATCATCAAGATACCTGCATCTGAACCTCTAAATAAACGACCTGATGGAGTAGAAACAATAACATGATTATCAGCATTATGACGAGCGCTACTTACGTTGTATAGTTTTCCATCTGGATGTGGTCCTTTCATGACGATACCCCATTGAAACTCGTTGAATGTTTTACCTCCGTTACTACTCTTAGCAGAACTCATCGAGCAACCATATACAAAATTTGGCTCCATAAAGTTAACCCCAAAACCGCCTAACCAGCCAGCTGGAGCTTCATTTCCAAATACTTGACCACTACCAATACGAGCATAGGTATTGTTTAAGGTTACCCATGTTTTTCCTTTGTCTTCTGAATAAAACAGTGCAGAATGATGTGGAGTTGTATTTTTCACACCCATCGCAGCCCACATTTTGTTAGGATTTCGTGGATCAATCTCCAACATTGTTGGTCCATCTGCAGGAATTGGGAATGCATTACCTTCATGTAAAACTTGAGTTCCAGCCTGGTTATAAACCTTAAAACTCATTCGCTCCAATTCAAATTTACCATTTACTTTTCTCAAACCGTTTGTAGAACGTAATATCCCACCTGAAGTAGTAATGTAAATCAAATCTCTATCTTCTGGGTCGAAAGCAAACTCTTGCAACCATACTGAACGAGTACCATTAGCACTCACATCTTGCATTTCAGTAGGTATATCTATTCTATCCCAACTTACCCCTTTATTTGAACTGATAAACAACTGGCCATTATGCCCGGTATAGGTATTTCTTACAACTCCTATTATTTTTAATGTACCCTGCGCATCTCTAAAAGCGTATCCTCGCTTAAGACCAGTGCTTGAAGCTTGTTTTGCACCAGGCACTTCAGCCCAAGTTTCTCCACCATCAAAGGTTTCATACACCAAAGTAGTGTTATTCATAAAGGCAAAGAAGTGATTCCAATCATCTGGGTCAGTAGGAATAGCGTATCCTCTCGCTTGTGAACGGTGGAAGCGATTTGGAATACGGTCTGTAACAGGGATCCAGTTTTTACCACCGTTGTCTGTACGCCATATCCCATCACCATCAGGGATAAGCATCAATTTATCTTTGTCTGTTGGATGTGTTTGCACCCAATGAATACGACCTGAGGCAGGTAAAATAGCATTATGACGCCATCTTCCCTTATCTCTTTGTCCACTCATACGTCTATCAATCGTATAAAATTCGCGTGGAAGATATTCATCTGCATCTTCGGCAAAAGCTTGATTAACTTTTTGTTGTAGTTCAAAAGGTACAACTTCATCCACACGACGCACAATCGTATCATTAGGAACCAATCCATACCAATAGGGTCGCCACTGCTTTTTGTATAGTCCGTAACCAGCGGCAGCTCGTACTTCTTTTTTGTTTTTGCTTACATAGTTATCTGTAATAGCAAAAATCTCACGTGTTGTCCAGCCCTCTTTTGCCATTTTCTTATACGTAAAATCCTCCAATAAGTTAGGCGGATAATACTTGACAAATGTCGAGTCTGGAAGTTCTGATAAAATCTTTAAAGCTTGCTCTTGTTTCGTCTTCGAAACATCCTCTTTCATAACAGAGGCACTAATCGAAAAACTAAACGATACTAGCAAAATTAAAAGATAAAATATTTTTTTCATTTTCTCTAATTTTTAGTATATGAATATTAATGTATTTTATTATAGTATTTTATGCAGTATGCAAAAATAACGAAAAGAAATTTTGCAACCGAATTAACTAACTGAATTTCACATAATTTATATGAACTCACTCAGCTCTAACCAACGCATCTCTTTTTCTTCCAATTGCTCCTTCAGCAATTCATAGCGCTGTGGTATCTCAACAAATTCATCACCTTCCATATAGCCTGATGCCATTTTTTCTTCAAGTACCTTAATTTTCTCCTCTAATAGAGGAATCTCCTCTTCCAGTTGTTCAAACTCACGTTTCTCATTAAAACTTAGTTTTTTAGGGCGTTCCTTGTTTTCATTTTTCTCTCTTACTGGTTTCTGAGGAAGTTCACGGCTTGTCTCTTTTCTTTCCTTTAGCTCTTGCTGCTCTTTCCACTCCCTATATTGTGTGTATGAACCTGGGAAATCTCTGATTACAGCATCGCCTTCAAATACAAAAAGATGATCCACCACCTTATCCATAAAATAACGGTCGTGGCTTACCACCAAAACACTACCAGCAAATTCTTCTAAATAATTTTCCAGAATATTAAGCGTAACAATATCCAAGTCGTTAGTAGGCTCATCCAGTACTAAGAAATTGGGTTGCATCATCAGTATTTTACATAGATGAAGTCGGCTTTTTTCACCACCACTCAATTTATGAACAAAATCATGCTGTTTGTTGGGTGTGAAAAGAAAATGATTGAGGAATTGCGATGCGGTCATTTTCTTTGCATTGCCTAAATCAACTACTTCAGCAACTTCTTGCACCACATCTATCACCTTCATATTTTCGTCAAATTGCAAGCCACTTTGACTAAAATAACCAAAACGCACAGTTTCACCTATGTCAATCGTTCCGCTATCTGCCTCTATTTCTCCTAATAAAAGCTTTAGAAAAGTAGATTTTCCAGTTCCATTTTTACCCACAATTCCCACTTTTTCATAACGTGCAAAAGTGTAAGTAAAATCATTGATTAAATTCAGTGCATCGTAAGATTTAGACAAGTTATTTATTTCTAAAATTTTATTACCCAAATAAGATGCCTTTACCGATAGCTTTATGTTTTCGCTATTTTGTCGTTGCTTAGCACGCTCCTCCAGCTCATAAAAGCGGTCTATCCGTCCTTTTGATTTTCCGGTTCGAGCTTGCGGCGTACTTCGCATCCATTCCAACTCTCGTCGATAAATATTTTTGGCACTCTCTGTTTCAGAAGCAAAAGCTTCCATTCGCTCTTGGCGTTTTTCTAAATAATAACTATAATTACCGTTATATGTATAAAGAGTTTGATTATCAATTTCGAAAATATGCGAACAAACTCGATCTAAAAAATAACGATCGTGCGTAACCATCAGTAAAGCAATATTGGAACGCAGCAAATAATCTTCTAACCATTCTACCATTTCCAAATCCAAATGGTTGGTAGGCTCATCCAGTATTAACAATTCAGGCTCACTTATCAAGGCATTAGCCAAAGCCACACGTTTAATCTGTCCTCCAGACAGTTGCGAAATAGGCTGACTAAAGTTCTCAATATTTAATTGACTCAATATTTGCTTCACCCTTACCTCATAATCCCACGCTTGAAGGGCATCCATGGAGTTAAATGCCTGAGTCAAGTTCTCTTTGTCATCAGGATTTAGCAGTGCTTTTTCATAATTGGCAACGGCCTTTACAGCCTCATTATCCGACTGCAAACAAGCGTCAATTACACTTAATTCAGGCTTAAAATATGGTGCTTGCTCTAAATAAGCAATTTTCAGATCATTTTTATAGGTCAGCAAACCCGAATCGTAGGATTCTTTGCCAAAAATGATATTCAGTAGCGTAGTTTTACCAGTTCCATTTTTAGCAATAAGAGCCACTCGCTCTCCCGCCGAAATTGAAAATGAAATATCTTGAAAGAGTGTTTTATCACCAAATGTTTTACTTAGATTTTCTGCTTGGAAGTAATTGACCATCTTAGCTAATACCTATTTTATTTATTAATATACAAAGATACGAATTTATTTGAATTGTTTTTAACTGATGATCCAACTGCACAAGCTATTCCCCTTTCTTCCGGAAAGGAGATAAGGGATAGGTCTTGACTTATGAACAAAGCAGGGTGTTTGGCATTATTCCATTTACTTTATAAAGAGCAAAGCTACCACGACCTCAAAGAGGTCAAATGTTTATAGAAAAAAGAAATGAATTGAACGGTACGACCCCGATGGGGTCGAATCTTGCTAATTTTGATTACGCTATAAACATTTAATCCCTACAGGATTACTATAAAAATGCTTCTACTCATCAGATTACTTGGAGTCATCCGATGAGTAGTTATAAGTTAAAAGTTTGTAACTTTTAGAAAGTAGAAAGAGCAAGGAGGAAAGAAAAAGTATAAAAACTTTTCACTTTTAGTTTTTAACTTGTACACCATAATCTTGAAATTGTTTATTGTTTATCGCTTATCGCCCATTACCTCTTTGTTTTAAATCCAATAACATTAAAGCATCTTTACTACAAAGTACATTAGAGAGTTATAAAATTTTTCGTAAATTTGTGCTTGCTCAAATTAGCTGATAATTATTTATTTTCAAAAACACTTTGAAATTACGTTTTCTATAAAACTTGAGACTAAGTGAATATAAATAAAAATGCAAACAACTTTATAGCAAATTAAAAAACTAATACTCTGATGAAGAACTCCAAATATTTCATTTCGCACGTACAAGAAAACTTACAAATTTTCCCTGAAATTTCGGAGTATAATCAAGTTTACCTCAAAAGACTCTTGTACGAGTTGCCTTATCGTGTAGAAATATACGAATCTCTATTTTCGGAATTGAAAGAAGATTTATCAAAATTATCAATCGTTGATTATGGCGGTGGTTCTGGCCTTCTTTCTTGTTATGCTAAATGGCTTGGAGTAGATAAAGTAATTTATGTAGATATCTTTGAGCAATCAACGATTGATGCACAGATAATTGCTGAATCACTAAACTTGAAAGCTGACCGATACATTACAGGCGATATCACCACTTTAGATGAGCATGTTGATGCAGTTATCAGTACTGATGTAATAGAACATATCTACTCTTTGGAAGATTTTTTTGAGACTTGTTATAAAATTAATCCAAAGATGATTCAAGTGCATGCAACAGGTTCAAATCCTTATAACCCTATTATCCGAAGAAGATTGGAAAAGCTTCAGATTAAAGATGAAAACGAGTATTTAGCACCTACTGAAGGTAAAAAATCAATGGATGAATACCGAGCTTTCAAAGAAATTAGAAGAGATTGGCTAATTGAAAATTATAAAGAAGATTTAAGCGTTGATGAAATTGAAAACATTAGTAAATTAACACGCGGTTATCGACTGATTGATATGCCAGCTTTAGTTGACAATTATTTAAAAACCAATATTTATCCTTCAGGAATTAAGCATCCAACAAATACTTGTGATCCAACAACTGGTAATTGGACTGAAAGATTAACAACTCAAAAAGAGATGCAAGAGATATGCAATCCTTACAATTGGTTGTGTAGTTTTGAAAGCATTGGCTTTAATTCAAAGCAGAAAAGTTTTGTGAAAAACAGTATTTGGACTTTGTTGAATTTGTCAAAAACACTTTTGAGGTCTAAATCTAAATATGTATTACCTCTTATTAAAATTATAATTAAATAGCTTTTCTATATTAGTTATTCCTGTAATTATTTGTAGGGTTATTCTTAGTTTTGTTTAACAATCTATTTATTTACTGCAAAATAACCCTTCATCAATATCCAAGCTCAAACTCTAAGACAGATAGCATTTACTATTATCATTAGATATAAGGAGTGATTTTGCTCAAAAATCATATATTTATAGGATTGTCTAATATTGGTATTAGATGTAATTTTGCACGTATAGAATAATACAGATTCTTACAGTTTAAAATTAATCGATATAAATATATGAAATCCAAAATCAATTCATTATTCGGTATGCTAATTAGCAGACAGTTTTCGATATTTACCTTTTCTGTGCTTTTTTTTAGTTTACTAACACTAAATTCGTGCAAAAAAGACGAACCAGAATTACCCTCAGGCAATGTAAAAGAAGTGAAGTTTAAGAATGTAAGCTCTTATACAGATTGGCACTATTTTTCATTCTCAAAAGGTGAATTTGTAGAAGTGGGCGATTTTCAAAATGATTTGTCGTGGGATATAGCTTTTCATCGCGGAGATATTCGTCTAAACGGTGGTGCATCTGGCAAGGGAAAAGCAGAAGGATTAAATACTAACAAAACCAAATGGGAAGATGTGACCTCTGCACCTGCAACAGGTTATAAGAAAGATGAAATTGGTGAAATTACAATTGCATTTACCGGAGCAGGGACCGATGTAGAGGAACAGCCTTTTTCGCAAGTTTTATCAACTTGGCTAACTGTTGATACAAGTAATCCACCACCAAAATACATTTTACACAATTGGGTATATGTTTTGAAAACGGCTGATGGAAAGTTCGTCAAACTATGGATTTATGACAACAAAGACGAGCGAAGTGCCTCAACAGGTTATATCAGCTTTAAATATCAATACAACGAAAGCGGAAGCGTTAATTTTGAATAAGACACAAGAGCTATTTTGAATAGAAACAGCTAAACAAAAGTATTCTCAAATTCAATAACTCTCTTATTTTAACAATTTCCTTAGGGATGAAATTAAGAACTCTAATCATATTTTTTATTACAATCAGTTCTTTTGTGTATGCAAGAAACGATCAAATAACTGGAGTAGTTATTGATT
>CAYFTO010000021.1:0-26564 GCA_964346125.1 uncultured Paludibacter sp. | reverse complement strand
AAAGTTGCAGGCTGGGTATTTGATATAAATGATGCACAATTGCATGATATAAATTTTGATCACGATGGCGAGCTTGCGCGAATTAAAGAGATTTATGATATAACAGGGGAATAATTGAAAGAGGAGTGAGGATAAATAGATGAAAACAAAAGATGAAAAACGAGCACCACGCAACAGAACATTGACTTTATCAGATAAAGAAAGAGAAATTTATGTCTCCAATTTAGTGACATTGGAAGAAAATATATCTGAGCTAAGTAACATTAAAAATAAAACGATTCATGCAGATTTATTTGAAGCTTTAGAGCATTTACCAAAAGGATTTGCTGATTTGATTATTTTGGATCCACCCTATAATTTGGATCGAAATTTTCATGGAATGAAATTTAAGTCAACGGATAATGAAGCCTATTTAGAATACCTAAGGTCTTGGTTTCCAAAAGTTTTAGAGTTGCTGAAAGAGGATGGCTCTCTTTATCTGTGTGGTGATTGGAGAAGTACAGCAGCGCTGCATCAAGTTATGGATGAACATATGCATGTACTCAATCGAATTACGTGGCAGCGCGAAAAGGGTAGAGGGGCTTCCAAAAATTGGAAAAACTCAATGGAAGATATTTGGTTCGGGGTGAAGAATAAAAATAATTATTATTTTGATGTTGAATCAGTTAAGCAGAAGCGAAGAGTGATTGCTCCTTATCGCAAAGATGGAAAACCAAAAGATTGGGAAGAAACCAAGGATGGTAATTTTAGACTGAGTTTTCCATCCAATTTTTGGGATGATATTAGCGTACCTTTCTGGTCGATGCCTGAAAATACCGATCATCCAACTCAAAAACCTGAAAAACTGATTGCTAAATTAATTCTGGCCTCTTGTCCGCAAGGTGGTGTTGTTTTTGATCCGTTTCTTGGCTCTGGTACTACCTCAGTAGTTGCAAAAAAACTGGGAAGAAATTATGTAGGTGTAGATTCAAACAAGGAGTATTGTATGTGGGCCGAAAAACGTCTTAATATTGCTGAAGAAGATTTGTCCATACAGGGCTATGTTGATGGTGTATTTTGGGAAAGAAATTCACTAAACCAACAATTGAAATCAAAAAAAGAGAATAAAAATAACTTGTAGTTTGAAAAGAATCGTTTTGAAATTATATTTGAATGCTTGATTTTGTAATATCAATATAAAGTCTTACATTTGCACTTCAAAAATTTCGGGATGTAGCTCAGTCCGGTTTAGAGTACTCGTCTGGGGGGCGAGGGGTCGGAAGTTCGAATCTTCTCATCCCGACAATTTGAAGACTTACAGCTTGTGGCTGTAGGTCTTTTTTTTATATAAAAAACTCCTTTACTCTCATATCATCGCTGCGACTTAACTCATCGTAATTACCTTCTGCTATAAATTGAGCATCCCGCAAAATTTTCAAGCGATTTGTAGTTATTTCGGCACATTTCATATCGTGAGTTATAATGATAGAAGAGGCGTTATACTCCTCTTGGACTCTTAAAATCAATTCACTAATTTCTCTTGAGGTTATTGAATCAAGGCCGGTAGTTGGTTCATCATAGAGTATTATTTTAGGATTTAATATCAATGCACGAGCCAGACCTATCCTTTTTTGCATACCACCTGAAAGTTCTGATGGCATTTTGTTTATTGCGTCAAGTAAGCCTACGCTACGTAAAGCTTTTTCAATGTGTTCATCGATCGTATCTTTGTCCTTTGCTTTACGAATTCGTCGAATAGGAAATTCTAAGTTTTCACGCACACTCATGGAGTCATAAAGAGCTCCGCCTTGAAAAAGATAACCAATCGATTTTCGAATTTCATTTAATTCATTATTTCTAAGGTTTAATATATCTTTTCCCATAACTTTTATTTCACCAGCATCTGGCTCAATTAAGCGGACAATACACTTAGCTAAAACTGATTTACCTACTCCAGACTTACCCAATATCCCAAGGTTTTCGCCTTCGCGTAAATGCAGATTAACACCCTCCAGAATGCTTACTCCATCAAATGATTTGTATAGGTTTTTTACTTGAATCATCTTCACTAATTAATTAAATTGGTAATCATTATAGTTAAAAGATCGATTACAAATACCGACAACGAAGCTGTTACTACAGCCGAATTTGACACTTTCCCTATCGATTCAGAGCCTTTATCTGCATTATATCCTTTGTATGAAGCAATAATACCAATAGCAAAACCAAAAATAATTGACTTGATAATAGCTGGGTAAACGTCAATAAATTCGAGTATTTCAAATGCATTGATTAAAAAAAGTTGCACACTCATCTCTTCGTAAAGATTGACAGCAAAGAATGAACCCATAAAACAAGCCATTTCGGAAAAAACCACCAAGATTGGTATCATTACAGTAGATGCCAAAACGCGAGGTGCTACCACAAAACTTATGGGACGAGTACCTGATACCTCCATGGCATCAATCTGTTCTGAAACGCGCATGGCACCAATTTCAGCAGCAATTCCTGAACCTATTTTTCCTGCAGCGAGTAATGCTGTTACAACCGGACCCAGTTCGCGAATTACTGAGACTGCAACCATGCCAGGTATTAAGCTTTGAGCGCCAAATTGAGCCAAAATAGGTTGTGCTTGCATGGTTAGTACAATTCCTAAAATAAATCCAGTGGTAATTATCAATAAAAAGCTTTTGTTGCCAATATTAAAAGCATGTTTAAATAATTCGCGAGACTCAAAAGGGCGGGTGAAAAATTGTCCTATAACATGAAAAGTAAAAAGAGAAATATTGCCAATGTCAATAAAAAATTGACTGACTAAGTTTCGCCTTCTCTCGATGCTTTGTTTTACTAAGTCTATGGTTTCTTTTCTTTTCTCACTCATAATTCTATGAATTAAACTTGCTGCTTTTTCTTAAAAAATGATTAAATTAAAAAGTTAACTTCCCTTCTTTGTTTTTATTTAACTAAAGCTTATTCAAATAAATAATATCCACATTTCAAATAAGCACCTTCTTTGTAAGTTGTTGGATGATCTATATCATGAAAAGTCTTTTTCATGATCGTAAAAGCTCTTGACGAGTTGTTTAATTCACATTCAACAGCTTCAAAAAAATCATTGGCACTGACACGAGAAGAGCAAGAAGCGAGAACAAGCTTAGCTTTAGGAGTTAATAGCTTTACGCCTAAACGTGCTAAAAGACGGTATTTCTTAATTGCTATTTCAATCTCCGATTCACTTTTTGCAAAAGATGGTGGATCAATAACAACGATGTTGAATTTTTTATTTTGAGCGATAAGATTTTCTAAGATTTCAAATGCATCGCCAGCTAAAGTCGTATGTTTGCCTGAAAAATGATTCAGTTTGGCATTGTTCTTAGCTAATTCAAGCGCATGCTCACTTATATCTACACTTAATACCTCTTTGGCACCACCAGCTAAAGCGTGAACCGAAAAACCTCCGTTGTAAGAAAAAACATCCAAAAGAGTTTTGTTCTTTGCTAATTTGCTTACTATGTTTCTATTTTCGCGGTGGTCTAAAAAATACCCTGTTTTATGTCCTTTTAGTATATTAGTAGAAAAATTAATCCCGTGTTCCTTAAAAAATATTGTTTCATTTTTAAGAGTTCCGTAGAGTATCTTTCCTTCTACAAAGGGTTCAACAGCTAAGTTTTGTAAGGCGCGACTTAATCGAAGAACGATTGTTTGTGATTTTGATATTTCCACTACTTGTTCAGCTATCAATTGTAAATAAGGAAACCAAATAGCTGAATAAAGTTTGATTACAGCCACATCAGAATAGACATCAACTATGCAGCCAGGCAAACCGTCGTTTTCTCCAAAAATTAATCGATAGCTATTTGTATCAGTCAGAAAAAGGGGTTTGCGAAGTTCGAAGGCCTCTTTGATTCGATGCGCAAAAAAAGCCTTGTCAATCTTGATGCCGCCATAGTATTGAAGCATTTTTATAACTATTGGTGAATTGGGGTCGTAAAGTCCAACACCCAAAATTTTATTCGTTTTCTGACGAAATATAATGGCAATATCTCCCGCTAAACCTTTTTTATTGATTTTTTCTATGCTATCGGAATAAATCCATGGATGTGCCGATTTAAGCAATAATTTTTCAGCAGAGGGTTTTAACTTAATAGCTAAAGTTTGTGGCTTATAAACTGGAAATGATATATTGAACATGAAATAATCAAGTATTGTTTGTATGCAAAGATAATAGTTTTTGTACAACATTTACTGAATATGCTTCTATTATTACATTTCAAAAGCAATGTTAAGAGCTTGATAATGTTTATAACTTATGGATGTTTCTGTTTCTTAATAGATTAATTAATCGTATTTTTGCATAAACAAATAGAAGTTAAGCTATGAGTCGAGTTTTTTTACCTATGTTCCATGATGAACCTACAGAGCTAATTTTACGCTATGAAGGCTATTTACAAGGAAAAGCGCCTGGCTATTTTGATATCCACGATATAGGTACACTTGCTGATTACTATATAAATGTCGGTTTGTCAGATAGGGCTGAGTCTGTGTTAAGATTGGGCGAAAGCTTACATCCTAATAATGATGTGCTAAAGACAAAAAGGGCAAAAATATATTTGATTGAATCTAAACACCAAGAGGCATTGGATGAATTAGATGCAATGACAGAGATGTCAGATGAACTTGAAGTGAAATTTATGCGCATAGAGTCTTTAATTTCATTAAATAGGCTTAGTGAAGCCTGGCAAATTACGGAAAGTATCTTGGCGGAAAAAGATAAAGAATTTGATTGGATTTGCTTTGATTTAGCTAATATTTATTATGATGTGTATGAGTTGTCGTATGCAAAAAAAATTATAAATAAAGGCCTTGATTTCAATCCTAAGAATATTGAGTTACTGAAAATTTTAGGCGAATGCCAAAAAGAAGATTTTAATTCGCATGAAGCTTTAGATACTTATCTTAAAATCACTAAATTAGATCCATTTAACTTGGGTGCTTGGTTGGCAATCGGTGAACTCTATACTGACGACTTGAAGTATGATGAAGCGCTTGAAGCGTTTGAATATGCTGTTGCGATTAAGGGTGATGAAAATGCATTTTTGCTTGAAGTCGGAACAGCACTTCTCAATTTAGAGAGATACGAAGAAGCTATTGAAAAATTATTACTCTTTATAGAAGAGAATCCTAAATATTGGCTTGTAAACAATGTGCTTGCTGATGCTTATTCGGCTTTGGATGACTACGAAACTGCACTTCATTATTATGAAAAAGCATACGCTGAAGATGCTAAAGATGTAAAAGCAATCAATGGAATTACTTTTTCATACATTGGGCTGGAGGATTACGATAAAGCGCTTTATTTTGCTGAAATAGCCATCCAATCACATCCGAGTGATATAGAAGCTTGGGAAAACTTAGGTGATATTTATTTAGAAACTCATATGCTTGAGAATGCTATCAATGCCTATGAGAAGACTTTGAGTCTTTATGCAATTCAACCTGATGTTGCGTTTAAATTAGCTCATATTTACATGGATATGGGGATGTTTAATAAGGCATTATTTTATTATCAAAAAGCCGCTATATTTGATCCTGATTTAGAGTTTATTGAACTTTTTATGGCTGTAGCAAGTTTTAGAATTAATAATATTGAAGAAGCTGTATTTAATTTGAAAGAGGCTATTAAGAAAAATCTTGATGCTATAGAGCTATTTATGGAGTTTTGTCCAGATGGTCAAGAAGTTTTAAAAGAAGTATTGCAATGAAATTATACGGATTGATTGGTTACCCTTTAGGGCACTCATTTTCTAAAAAATATTTTACTGATAAATTTGAAAAAGAAGAGATAGAAGCAAAATACGAGCTTTTTGAATTGAATAAAATTACAGAATTTCCATCTTTGATTGAAGGTCATACTTTATCAGGTTTGAATGTGACCATACCGTACAAAGAGCAAGTTATTCCTTTTTTAGATAGTATGGACGAAACCGCTGAGAAAATTGGGGCGGTTAATGCCATTCAATTTATTCGTAAAAATGGACAGCTATCGCTAAAGGGATTTAATACAGATGTTGTTGGTTTTAGTGAGTCAATCAAGCCATTATTAAAATCTAATCATAAAAAAGCATTGATATTGGGAACAGGAGGAGCTTCAAAGGCAGTTGCTTTTGCACTTGAACAGTTAGGAATAGAGCTGAAGTTTGTTTCTCGTAATCCAAAAGAAAATCAATTTTCGTACGATGATTTAGATGAGAAGGTTTTTCTTGAATTCAACGTAATAATCAACACAACGCCTCTTGGCACTTTTCCTAATATAGAGGAAGCACCGGATATTCCATATCATTGCTTAACTGAAAATCATTTGATGTATGATTTAGTATATAATCCTGCAGAAACAAGTTTTTTGAAAAAAGGAAAAGAACAAGGAGCAGTGATTAAAAATGGAGAGGAAATGTTAATTATGCAGGCTGAGGCTACGTGGACTTTGTGGAACCGTAGGTAAGGCATGATATGTGCTTGCCAATAAAAAAAATAATTTAATTATGTCAATACCAGTTATACAAATAGATAATACCCTAATTAGTTTAGATGTAATAGAAGATCGCTTTGTTTGTGATTTATTAAGCTGTAAAGGAATATGTTGCGTTGAAGGTGATGCCGGCGCACCCTTAGAGCAAGAAGAAATTCAGATCTTGGAAGATATACTGCCTGAAATTTGGGATGATTTACCAAAGAAATCACAAGAAGTAATCAAAAAACAAGGTGTTTATTATATGGATCCAGATGATGGAGAGCCTGTAACATCGCTTGTAGACAATAAGGAGTGTGTTTTTGCTTATCAGGAAAAAGAGAGCGGAATATGGAAATGCGCCATAGAAAAGGCTTACAGAGAAGGACGCATCGATTTTTATAAACCGATATCATGTCATCTTTATCCTGTCCGTTTGCAAAAACTTCATGATACAACGGCTGTAAATGTGCACCGTTGGAGTGTTTGTGATTGTGCACGCACGTTGGGTTCTAATTTGAATGTTCCTGTATATAAATTTTTGAAGGAGCCGCTTATTCGTCGTTTCGGTAATGAGTGGTACGAAATGTTAGAATTGGCCGCTAACGAATTAGAAAATCAGTAAAAACGAAATATTCGCATGACCGAAATTATTACAATCGGCGATGAAATACTGATTGGGCAGATTATAGATACAAACTCGGCTTGGATGGCCACTGAATTGAATAAAGTGGGTATTCAAGTTTCGAAAATTACATCGGTGTTAGATAAAGCTACTGAAATAAACCAAGCTTTAACTGATGCTCTGAATAAAAGCCAAATTGTCCTGATAACTGGTGGCATAGGTCCAACAAAAGATGACATAACAAAACATACCTTGTGTGATTTTTTTGAGACAGAACTTGTTTTTGATGATTTGGTGTATGAAAATATTGAAAAGCTATTTAGTTCGCGTCCTCATGTATTAAATGAATTGACAAGAGCGCAAGCCATGGTGCCAAAAGCTTGTACAGTTATTCAAAATAGAGTAGGGACTGCACCTATTATGTGGTTTGAAAAAGATGGAAAAATAGTTGTTTCAATGCCAGGAGTGCCTTTTGAAATGAAAAAGGCTATGACAGATAGCATTATTCCACGTTTAAAAGAGTTGTATAACTCCCATACAATTATTCATCATACTGTGCAGGTGTATGGTTATGGGGAGTCAGCTTTAGCTATAAAAATAGCAGAATGGGAAGATAATTTACCTGAGTTTTTAAGTTTAGCTTATTTGCCTTCCTTTGGATTGGTCAAGTTGCGCTTATCAGGTAAATTAAAATCAGCTGATTATTTGCAAAAAGAGATTGATAGCCAATTGGCTTCTTTGCGCTCAATTCTAAATGATGCAATCATTGCTGAAAATGATTTGTCTTTGGAAGAGAATTTGGGTAAACAGCTTCGCCAGAATAAAATGACTTTAGCTGTAGCCGAAAGCTGTACAGGTGGCAATATTTCGCATAAAATAACAACTGTTGCAGGAAGTTCAGATTACTTTTTGGGTTCAATTACAGCCTATCAAAACGAAGTGAAAACAAAGCTTCTTGGAGTAAGCGAACTTGATTTGGTAAATTATGGAGCAGTTAGTCAACAGGTTGTAGAACAAATGGCTAATGGTGTTAGAGAATTGCTTGGAAGTGATATTTCAGTAGCTACATCAGGAATTGCAGGTCCAAATGGAGGAACTACAGAAAAACCAGTTGGAACAGTTTGGATTGCCGTAAGCACAAAATCAAATACGATAAGCAAGCGATTTGATTTTGGAAATTATTTACGTGAAAATATAATAGAACGTGCGAGCATAGCAGCAATGATGATGATATCTAATATTTTGACTCAATAGTTTTCTAATTCTATGGCTTGGAAATTATGAAATATATGATTAGAGCCAATAGTGAGTTTTTGGGAATAAGCTGAAATGCTAATTAAAAACTGTAGAAACGGAGTTGATAATATAGATATGCAATGATATTTAAAGAAGGTAAGGTAGAATATAGAGTCAAGTAAAAATAAAATTATAGCGTTGTTTTACTGTTTTATAGAGTATATGAAGGCCTATTAAGCCGTTTTTAGTATTAAATTTGAAGAAATATGAAATTAGGGCTAAGATTATTTGCTTGGAACAAAAAAAAGCTTTATTTTTGCAGTCCGATTTTGAGAATATAAAAATAAGCAAATAAAAATATACAGAGATGTCAAAAATTTGTCAAATTACCGGCAAGAAAGCAATGGTTGGGAATAATGTTTCTCACTCAGTGCGTAGAACAAAACGTACGTTTGATGTAAACCTATTCCAAAAAAAGTTCTATTGGGTAGAAGAAGATATGTGGATTACTTTAAAAGTTTCTGCAGCCGGACTACGTACTATTAATAAAATTGGTTTAGATGCTGCTATTAAGCAAGCGGCTGAAAAGGGTTATTTATACCTATAATTTTAAAAGGGGGATATAAACATGTCAAAGAAGTCAAAAGACGTAAGAGGTCAAATAATACTTGAGTGTACAGAACACAAAGAGAGTGGAATGCCTGGAACATCACGTTATATAACAACGAAAAATAGAAAAAATACTCCAGGGAGATTGGAATTGAAAAAATACAATCCAATTTTAAGAAAAATGACTATTCACAAAGAAATTAAATAATAAAATATAGAATATGGCAAAGAAGGCGGTATCGAAGCTACAGGTAGGTGAAGGTCGTACCTTTACGAAGGTGATTAAAATGGTAAAATCGCCTAAAACTGGTGCATATGTATTCCATGAGGAAATGGTGCTAAATGACAACGTACAAGAATATTTGAAAAAATAATTTTCAAATTCTAAAGATATTGAAATCCTTTCATTATGAAGATGAAAGGATTTTTTGTTTATTATATGCAAAAAGCTTACTTTTGTGTTTGCCTTTGCAAGTTTTGTTTAATGCTTTCCTTTTATTGATATGAGTTATGGCATTTTTTGGATTATTTAATAAGAAAGAGAAGAAAGAGACATTGGATCAGGGTTTAGCTAAAACCAAAGAGAATGTCTTCTCGAAATTAACACGAGCAGTAGCTGGTAAATCAACTGTAGATGAAGAGGTACTTGATAACTTAGAAGAAGTACTTGTAACTTCTGATGTTGGTGTTGAAACAACTTTGCGTATCATCGAGCGTATCGAAGAGCGTGTAAGCCGAGATAAGTATTTAAATACTAAAGAGCTAAATTCTATATTGAGAGAGGAAATAGCGGCTCTTCTTGCTGAAAACAATGATGAACAGACAAACGTATTCGAAAGCTCGCTAACGAAAAAACCATATGTGATAATGGTGGTTGGTGTAAATGGGGTTGGAAAAACTACGACAATTGGAAAATTAGCTTATCAATTCAAAGAAGCTGGGAAGAGTGTTTACTTAGGCGCAGCCGACACGTTTCGTGCAGCAGCAGTTGACCAATTGGTTGTATGGGGCGAAAGAGTAGGGGTTCCAGTTATTAAACAAGGTATGGGGGCTGATCCTGCCTCTGTTGCTTTTGACACTTTATCTTCAGCCAAGGCAAATGATGCAGATGTGGTATTGATTGATACGGCTGGGCGCTTGCATAATAAGATAAACTTGATGAACGAGTTGACTAAAATTAAAAATGTGATGCAGAAAATTGTACCCGATGCGCCTCATGAAATACTTTTAGTGTTAGATGGTTCAACTGGTCAAAATGCATATGAGCAAGCAAAGCAATTTACAAAGGCTACAGAAGTTAATGCACTTGCTGTTACAAAATTGGATGGTACAGCCAAAGGAGGTGTAGTAATTGGTATATCTGATCAATTCAAAATACCAGTAAAATACATAGGATTAGGTGAGAAAATGACTGACTTACAAGTCTTTGATAAAGTGGAGTTTGTCAATTCATTGTTTAATGAATAATCTTTCAAACCAATAAATCTTTTCTTATCTCACAATATTTACTCGCAAATTGATTTAACTCAAATTTCTGAGCGTATTGTTGGGTCTAATTTATTAAAATTTTTTGAAATACTTAATAAAACTTTCAGTATAATGAATTACCGTGAGTTATTAACAAATATTGCTTCTAAAATGAGCTTGTCCAAAGAAGAGACAGAACAAATGCTCAATGACTTTACAAGTACACTTGTTGAAAAGATTGAAGCAAATGATAAGATAGAATTAGAAGGTATTGGTGGCTTTGAATTAGTCAAAAAAGAGGAACGTATTGTTTTAGATTACGAGACTGGTTTACGACGTATTATACCACCACGTTTATTGGTGAAGTATAATCAGGATGTTAAGTTATCAAATAAGTTAAACTCATAAAGATAAAATGATATGAACCAGGTGGTCTGGAATGTGAATAAGTTGATAGAAGATTTAGTAAATATCAAAAACTACCCTAAAGATAAGGCTACTCTTTTTGTTAATTCTTTAATATCTACAATTGAGGGGGCGCTAATCAATGGTGAAGAAGTAAGAATAAAAAACTTTGGTACCTTTAAGTCAGAATGGAAAGAAGCTAGAGAGTCTTATAACCCTGCTACAGGCAAATCTGAATTAACTGAAGGACGTTACGAGGTTATTTTTCAGGCAGATGAACGTTTGAAAGATCAAATTAATAAGCCATTTGAACATTTAAATACTGTGTTGCTTGACTCTAAAGATCCTGAACTTCAAGAAACTTTTCTTATGGAGAAAGATTCTGATGATTTTATGGATTTAGATACTTCTAATCCTTTGCATAAGTTTGAAGAGCAAGTTAGTGAAATAAAAGGACTTTTAAATTTAATAAATACACCAAAGGATTTTATAGAAGATGAGTCTAATATAGATACTGAAACTGCAAGTATAAATAAAGTAAAACCTGAGGTAAGTGTTTTAAAAGTTACAGATTCTAAAATCATAAAAAAACATAAAGAATCTGTACATGTCCAATCAACTGATGAATTTGGTGTTGTACGTGATTTGTCCATACTAATGGATGATGATGAGATAAGAAGCAGTGTTTTAGCAGAAGAAACAGATGTGGAGGAAACTTCAAATGAAAATTTCACACTTAGTTCTGATAACTTAGAGTCAGAGACAAGTATAGATACAACAAAAAAAATTGAAGAAAAGTCTTTTGAAAAAGAAGATGAAAATTTAGCTGAAAGTACTGATCTTTCAAAAACTGAATCACTAAATATACCAACAGAAGAAGAGAGTTTAAGTCAAGATGTATCTGATGGTCTTAAGTTAGTTGATGTTGAAAAAGAAAATTTGACTGAAAATCAGAAAATTTTAAGTGTTGAAGAGGAAATAAAAAAGAAAGAAAATGAGATGAAAGAAGCTAAAAGAAAAAAATGGAATAGAGTACTTTGGATTCTTTTAGGTGTTTTACTTTTAGAAGTTTTAGGAGTTTTAGCCTATTTCTATAAGGATTCAATATTTACTTCAAAGCAAGAGAAGGAAAGAAACCAGAGAGCTCAACAAGTTGCTGATTCTATAGCAAGAGACTTACAAATAGACGAAATAAATGATTCATTAAATAATTTTGTTACAGATGAACAGTTAGATTCGACCCTTATAGTCGTGCAAGAGCATAAAAGTGAAGCTGTTTCAAATGAAACTGTTTCTTCAGTTGAAATAGACCAAAAAAATGAAAATAAGCATAATGAGACTGTCCAAATAGCAGAAAATCAAACATTAGAAGAGTTGTTTAATAAACCACGAGATTATAAAGAGATAATAGCTACTGAAAAGATGATAGCTGGAAGTCAATTAACAAAATTTGCAAAACAGTATTATGGGCATCCTAATTTCTGGGTTTATATATATGAGGCAAATAAAAGCAAAATATCTAACCCCGATAATGTTCCAACTGGTATAGATATCAAAATTCCTAAAATGGATAAACGCTTAGTAGATAGTAGTAATCGGGAAAGTTTGGAATTTGCACTGCAACTACAAAAACAGTATCTGAAATAAAAATCTAGAATTTGAATTGGAAAGTATCTGATTCTAGATATAATAAAAAAAGGAAAGCGAAAACGCTTTCCTTTTTTAATTTATAAAATGATTTTATTGAAATAATTATCAGCTTTGAATAGGTAGATATTATTTTTTTTCAAGCCATAAATTTCTATTGGTTTTCTGTTTTTGATACTAATGCTTTGAACAAGTCGTCCATGGATATCATAAATATATAAATCCATAGTTTGTTTTGGCGGATATACCCTTATAAAATTATCAAACTTTTTAATTAAAAGTTCATTTGTATAAGGATAACTGGATGTACCGAGTAATGAAATTTTTCGTTCATCTGCATCTTTTGATTTGAGAGTAATTTCAGCTTCATGAGTGCCAAACAATGAAGCTTGCGTAGGATTATATCTAACCAATACTTTTGAGTCATTCACTTCGGCGTTATTATCTGCCTGGATATCTAAAGATTTTGACCATTGCATATTTTCATCATCCTTTAATTTCATCTCAAAGTGTTCTGATGGAAGTATTGTAAGCTCAATGGCACCTCTCAGTCTTGAACCAGAAACTACAACTTCTTGAAGATCTGATGTTGTTCCTAAGATAGTACTAAAACTTTGATTTATCCCATTAGCATGAAAAATAGGAGAGTTATGACCACCACGATAATCAAATGAAATAACTAAATTATTCTCATTTATTAAAGATATCTTGTTTTCCTCAAGTAAATCTCCAGATCTTAGTTCTGGAATGTATTGTCTAACGTTTCTACTTCCGGGAAAAGGATCTCCAGCTAAAGTGTTTCTACTTGCTACTCCATCAGCTTCAATAATATCAACACCCATTTTGTTTTTGTCATTATTTATCTGATTATTGTAAATGTCAGTAGGATTATGGAAAATTCGGTATATTAACATACCATGGCCTGGTAAATAGCTATCCCAAGCTGTATTTTGTCTATTTTCCAATAAGAAATACTCTTTAGGATTTGGGTTTCTTCCATTCAAGTTATGAGTTTCACTCTCAGTTAGTATAAAGGCTTCATTATGAGTGTTAAGTGGGTTGAGAGTAACTGAAATAGGTGAATCAAGTAAGATCGGGTTTATATATCCAAGTAAAAATCGCTCGTAAGCACTATATGTTGGTGGAGTATTTCCTCCATTTAAGTATGTTCCAAGATCCATTATACTCCATTCGGATAAAGTGTGATGAGTTGATCCATCGGTTGCATATAAATCAGGTAAACCAAGAACATGTGAAAACTCATGTGTAAACGTACCAATACCAGCCATATTCACACCAGTTCTTCCTTTTAATTCAGATGAACATGCATAGTCTAAAACGCGAACACCATCAAATGTAATCGATGCAACACTTCCTTCGTAATTAAAACCAGGAAAAACACCCCATCGATGTGGCCAAATTGTATTTGCACCGCCATTTTCAGCTTCATTATATCCTGCATAATATACAAATACATTATCTAAAACTTTATCATTGTCTGTATCATATGTGGTAAAATCTACGCCATCGTTATGTGCTGCTATACAAGCATCAATTATCATTTGAGTTGGGTTCTTATCACCCCCGCTACTATCATTACCGCCATAAAACTCCATATCGTTAGGTAGGGTGTAAGGGCCATATACATCAAATTCAGGATTAAAAATCCCCATAGAAGCATCTCTGAAATAATCACGAGCTGAACCTGTACCTCCATTTTTATTGTATCCTTCTTCATTTAATAAATTGCTAAAAGCTTCGTTTGGATTCTCAATCTGAAATCCAACATCTTGAAAGTTTACCAAAATAACTAAAGCTTTAGGTGAACCACTTAAAGGATAAGAGTTTTGCTTTGTAGACTCATTAGAAGAAGCTTTTCTTTTTACTCGCATTTGATTATTTTTTGCTTCAAAAGAAATATTGCTGTCAAGGGTTTTAATTAGCTCTTTCTCAAGTTTTGTTCTTTTATTTTTTTCACTTGCTTTTACACCCGTGTCTTTAATAATTCCATTTGTCTGTAGTTGAGCATAATGGAATACATCATTTTTGTTTTTTATTAATAGATAACCATCTTCCGTTTCATAATAATGATGAAATTCATCCCCTTTGAGCACCACTGTCAGCTCACTTCCATCAGCTTGTTTTATCTTTACAGGATATGGATATGCGGGTACTGCTATTGTGTTTAATGTACTTAATAATAGTAATGTAAAAGCTGCTAAGCTAATTTTAATTAACTTCATTTGTTTGATATGCTTTTTATATTGATTCACTTTGTTATTGCTTCTTTGTTAACCGACAAATATAATGAAAATTACTTGATAATCTTCTTACTTTCTACTCTAAATCTACTATTGTAATACCAGCTCCTCCAAATTGAACATGTTCATCTTTGTAACGAACAACACCAGGCACTGTGGATAAATATTCCCTAATTAATTGACGTAATGCCCCTGTGCCAGTTCCATGGAGAATTTTTACTGATGAAACTCCAACTATTTCAGCATCATCTATAAAATAACTTACTGCTTGCAATGCTTCGTCTGCTCTCATTCCACGTACATCTATTTCCTGACTAAAATTTAATTTTCGTTCTCTCACTTCGTCAACAATATTACTAATGTTGCTTTTCTTAAATTTGTTCTCTTTTTTCAACTGATTGTTGCTAACTGGCTTTAAATCGCTTAGATTCACAGATGTTTTCAAGTTTCCAATAGCAAGAATGGCTTGCTTGTCTTTCAAGTCAATAATTGTGCCAATTACTTTCTGACTGATTAGCTCTACATTTTGACCTATTTCAAGAGCTTGTTCTTTCTTTTTGACTGATTTGGGTGCTACCTGTTTTTTTGCTTTTGATAACTTTATTTTTTTTCCACTATCTTTGGGCTTCTCTTGAGTTATCTGCTCTTTGAATAGATTTAGCTCACTGCGTGCCTGCTTTGTTTGCTCTTTTTCAGCATTTGCCTCTTTGATTAATCGAATAGTATTTTCAATTTTAGCATTAGCTGTTTTTAGTAATTGTTCAGCCTCAGCTTTAGCCAATTTGCTTATTTCTTTACGTTTCTTATCTGTAACTGCAAGCTCTTCTTCATACTTTTCTAAAGTTTCAGATAGTCGTTTTTCCTTGATACGTATCTCTTGTCGTTTTCGCTCCCAGTAGCGCTTATCTCGAACAATATCTTGCAGATGTTTGTCGTAGTCTAAATGGTCTTGTCCTACTTTTTCAGCTGCATCAGTAATTAAATCGTCAGGCAATCCAATTTTGCGCGCTATCTCTACTGCAAACGAACTTCCAGGTCTTCCTATTTGTAGTTGAAAAAGAGGTTGTAAGTGTTGACGATCATAAAGCATAGCACCGTTGATAATTCCCTCAGTATCTTCTGCGTAGTGTTTAAGATTAGTATAATGGGTGGTAATAACGCCAAACATTTTTAGGCGATTGAATCGCTCTAAAGAAGCTTCTGCAATAGCTCCACCAATCTGTGGTTCGGTGCCTGTACCAAATTCATCTATCAATATCAGTGTTTTGTTTGTTCCATTTTTAATAAAATGTTTGATATTGAGCAAATGTGAACTGTAGGTAGATAAATCATTTTCTATTGATTGCTCATCGCCAATATCAATGAAAATTTGTTCGAAAATTCCCATTTTGCTACTCTCTTTTAATGGTATTAATAATCCACTTTGTAGCATATATTGAAGTAATACAACCGTTTTCAAGCATACAGACTTACCACCAGCATTGGGTCCAGAAATTAGTAAAATTCGTTTGTTCTCATCGAGTGAAATATCCAAAGGAACTATCTTTTTATTTTGCGCTTTTAATGTGAGATAGAGTAGGGGGTGTATTGCATTTTGCCAATCAATCACTTGCTTGTTCTCAACTTGAGGTTTAATGGCGTGAATATCATTGGCGAAAAGTGCTTTAGCACGTAAAAAGTCAATTTTACCCAAAAAATACTGCGAATTTTTTATCTCTCCAAAATGTGGACGTAAAAAGTTGGTTGTCTCAAGCAATATACGCATGATCTCTCTACGCTTATCATTTTCCAGTTCGCGAATATGGTTATTAGCTTCCACAACTTGCTGTGGCTCGATAAATACTGTTTTCCCAGTGGCACTTTCATCGTGGATAATCCCTTTTAGTTTTCGTTTAAAAGCGGGTGCAACAGGTATCACTAATCGTCCGTCGCGCATGGTTGGAGCAACATCTTTATCAACAAAACCTTCTGATTGGGCCTGCTTCAAAATACTTGTTAGCAAACGTGAAGCACTTCCTTGGGCATTAATTATTGCTCTATTTATCTGTGAAAGTTCAGGTGTTGCATTGTCTCTAATTTTTCCAAATTTATCAAGAATTCGTTCTAAATGTTTAGTTATTTCACCAAAAGAGGATATATTCTCAATCATCTGATGCAAGAAGGGATAAAGACTCACATCTTGGCGTTTAATAAACAGAACTAATCGAACAACAGAATTGAGCGATCGCTGAATATTAAACAATTCTCCTTCATCCAAAAATAGTCCTTCTATGCGAACTCTTGATAAGGCCTCACGGATATCGTAAATATCAGCTATAGGCATCTCATCGGTCTCTGTAAATAACAAGCGAAACATCTCATCGGTTTCATCAACCCATTGAGTTATTTTTCTGTAATTTGAACTGAATTGCATATTATCTACCTCCTCTTCTCCGAGGGATGAGATACATTTTTTCTTCAATAATTCGCGAATGGTATTGAACGCTATTTTCTCTTCAAATAATGTAGGATAAAGATTTTGCATAAGTAGTAATCACTCAATTTATATTGAGATTAGAAAGTAATGTCTTGTTTATTCTATGTTTGTGGCTAATAGTCTATTCGTCTTTTTTTGCTGCTTCCCAAATTACATCCATTTCAGCTAAACTCATTTTCTTCAAATCTTTACCTTTGGCGATTGTTTGGGCTTCTAAAAAATTAAAGCGTTTGATAAACTTCTTATTGGTTCGCTCCAATGCTGTGTCAGGATTGATATCGTAAAGCCTTGCTGCATTTACCATGCTAAATAAAACGTCACCAAATTCGGCCTCCATTTTATCTTTGTCCATTTTATTTACTTCGTGCTGAAACTCAGCTAACTCTTCTTTAGCTTTGTCCCATACTTGTTCGCGATATTCCCAATCAAAGCCAACACTTGCAGCTTTTTCCTGTATGCGGTATGATTTAATAAGACTTGGTAATGATTTTGGAACACCACCTAAAACTGTTTTATTACCGCCTTTTTCTTTTAGTTTAATACTTTCCCAGTTTTCTACCACTTTTTGGCTGTTTTCAGCTTCTTCATTTCCAAATACATGTGGATGCCTGAAGATAAGTTTTTCATTGATGTTTTTACATACATCATATATATCAAAATCTCCTGTTTCACCACCCATATGTGAGTAGAATACGACGTGTAAAAGCAAATCGCCGAGCTCTTTTTTTATCATATCCATATCCATATCCAATATAGCGTCTGATAATTCGTAAGTCTCTTCAATTGTGTTGTGACGGATACTTTCAAAAGTTTGCTCACGATCCCATGGGCAATCCTTTCGTAAACGTTTCATTATTTCTAATAGCCTTTCAAATTCGGCTAATTTCTCTTCATTTGTATGCATTGTATTTTTAAATTTATACAAAGTTAGTAATTTTGATGCAATTGAACTCTTTTACTTGGCACGATTTATGATTAAGCTTTTGGGTGAAAGATAAATCGTTTTCCTAATTTTAAAATTAAAATACTAATTTATTGAATGAAAGCAGATACAGCAGTGCCTATAGAGAGCACCAAATTACCTAATCTTCTGTTTTGTATTGGAATGGATGCAATAGGTTTGGCTTCAAATCTTATTCCTGGAATAGGAGAAATATCGGATGTGCTTTGGGCACCTATTTCAGCCTATATATTTAGAAAATCATTTGGTGGAAAAGTGGGTACGATTGGTAGTATTATCAATTTTTTAGAAGAGATTTTCCCTTACACAGATTTCATTCCTACATTTACCTTGGCCTATTTTTATGTAAAATATTTTTACAAGGAAAAAGAGATTGATTCCAGCCCTGAGTAAAGAAAAGCTCAATTTCTAAAATTAGAGCAAATAATAGTTTGAAAATATTTCAAACTTCGATAGAAGTTCCGATATTTTGGAAATGAATAAGCCTGTGAAAGTGTAAACGAATTTTAAAAGCCGATATAATATTGAAAAACGGTTGAGAATCAGTAGTGAAATAAGTATGTTAACCAGGATTATTCATGAAGTTTATATCAATGGTTTTGTTGTTGTGCGCTGATTGTCAGATAGCTATATGTAGTAACAAATTTTGCGGTTAATAATTAGGCTTACTTCATCGCAAATGCTAAGTGAATCAAATTCCACAACTCTTTTTTCTTTAATAAAAACAAACGCCTTGCCTTTAGATTTTCCTTCCACCACTTGCGCCAATAGGATGCAAAATAAAATAGAATGGGTGAAAAAACGAAATAAATAAGGGCTAAATTTCCCGTGAATACTATCCAAACAACGATTGATTGCAAGATATAAAACAGAGGTAAAATAAAAATACCACTAACGATGCGAATTGAACTGATAAACTGCTTGTCTTTGATTATGCGTAGAAGTTTTTTATAAACTAAAATGGGTAGAATTGAGTTGACTAATCCAATCAAAGCTAAGGGTGATATCAAAATCAAGAACAAAAATCGGAGGTTTATTTGAATAGAACTTTTCTCTTTATGGATTAAGTCAGAAGGTCTAAGTTTTTCAGCCTGCAAACTTTTAACAGCATCCCTAATTAAATTTATTTTATTTTGATAGGTTAGTAAGTTTGATGATTTCATCTCTTTCATATAGCTTAAAACTCCTTGTGCTGCTTCTGGCAAATTGATGTTTTTCCCTTTTGATTTTTCTAAAACTTCCATTTGCTTTGCATTTATCATGGCTAAAAGCTCATCGTAATCTTCATTTGGGATATCCACAACATATTTACGAAGTTCTGACTCCATCTCTTTACGCAAGTTGTTGATAGCTAAGTTTTCATTCTCATTGTAAATCTCTTTGTAGGCCTTTAACTCTATTGCTTTGCCATAAGTAACGTATAAATCTGATAAAAACTGGTCTTTATTGGTGTAATAAAAAGCGACAGGAACAATATGCGTATTCAATTGAAAATTGAAAGCAGCTTCTGTTGGTAAAACAATTCGTGGAATTCCTTTTTTTAGAGGTAGTAAATTTTGATTAGGATTGTGAATCGCCTCAGGAAAAAGACAAAGCGGACTCCCTTGCTTCAAAACTTCGCCACTCTGTTTGAATATCTCTTCGTTTTTTGATAAATTATCTTTCCCATCACGAATTCGATATACGGGCATAATACGCATAAATGTAAATACTTTGCTAAGAAATCCGGCTTTGAAAATGTCAGCTCGAGCCAAAAATACGACTTGTCGCTTTATGTTATCATTTACCAATATAAGTGCATCCACCAAGGCATTTCGATGTGTTGGTGCGAAAACAACTGCTTGATTTTCGGGAATGTTTTCTTTACCGATATAATGCAGTTTTCGAAAATGCAGTCGAAAGAAAATGTTTACATATCTTTGTAGAAGATGGTATGCTTCACTAAATTTATAATTCATCTCTTTTTAGTATTACTTGTTTAGATTTTCTACCCCAATAAAAAGCCAAGCCACTGCCAGCTAAAATATGCCAAACTCCCCACCATGCTGCAATAAATGCCATGCCACCCAGCTCTAATTCTGGTGGAAATATTTTTGGATTAAATATCAGAGCCAAACCTAAACCTGAGTTTTGTATACCAGTTTCGATGGAAATAGTTCGAGCGTTATTGGTCTTAACGCCAAATAATTTTGGAAACCAATATCCTATACTAAAAGCAAGCGCATTGTGAAGCAGTACAATAAAAAACACCAAATGAATATATCGCATAAAGTGCTCGATATTAGCCGCTAAAGCACCTACAATAAATCCGATTAAAACGAAAAATGATGCAAAACGCACTGTCTTTTGAGCCTTTTCGCGAAAAGCAGGAAACTTATAACCAACAAAGAGACCAATCATTACAGGGACACCAAGAATTAAGCCAACAGTTTGAAGAATTTGTGCTGGTTCTATTACCAATTCTACCAAGTAAGGCGAACGAGCAGCATATAATTTTCCCCAAAACGAGAAGTTAAAAGGAGTCATTATCAATGCAAAGACAGTAGAAATAGCTGTTAAACTAACCGATAGAGCTAAGTTTCCTTTAGCAAGCATCGAGATCATATTCGAAACATTTCCACCCGGACAAGCAGCTACCAAAATCATTCCAAAAGCTACTGCAGGCGTTGGTTTGATAAGCATAACCAAAAAGAAAGTGAGAGCAGGCAACATTATGTATTGCGATATTATCCCTAATACGATAGCGCGCGGACTTTTAGCCAAATCCTTGAAATGTTCAGGTTTAACACCCAGTGCTACTCCAAACATCACAAAAGCAATGGCCAAATTCATTAAAAGCACACCGCCGTCTGTAAAGTTTAGGCGCACATTGTCTAACTGTTCTAATCCCGCAAAAAGTTTAAATAATGTTATGTTCATTTGCATCAAAGTTTTATAGTTCCGATTTTATTTTATCAATAATATTCTGTGTAACGGATTGATAACCCGATTTATATATGTACAAATATTGCTCGAAATCAAACTCATGATAAGTCTCAACCGCTCTTGGTTCAATTAAGTAATCAGCTCTATCTCTATTTTTATTACTATTTTGATGTAGGGAAGCTCGTATTGATTCAACAACAATTTCTTTCTGTTTTAAATTTCTGTTTTTCAAAGAGTAGGGCAGAACATCCACTGCGATAACTTTCTCGCAGCTTTCCACCAATGGTTCAATTGGCAAATTATTAAGCAATCCACCATCAACGTATGTGATGCCATTATGCTCGTAGGGATCAAACACACCAGGAATGCTTGCTGAAGCAGCAACCCATTTACTTAAATCGCTACCGCTGTTTTTTATCTCCCACTCAGCTGTGTTTAAATTAGAGACACAAATATGCATGGGGATGAAAAGCGAATCAAAGCTATCATCAGGAATAAGTTCTTCAAACACAGAATGAACTGTAGAGTGATCGGATAAGCCACTTTTCCAAAACGTGGGTTTGAAATTCATGAGGTTTGTAATTTTATAAAGCTTGTCCTCTTTGATAAGTTGTAGCATCTCACTGGGTGTAAAATCCGCTGCATATAGCGTTCCGATAATAGCTCCCATGCTCGAACCAGAAATAGCTTCGGGAAAAATTCCGTTTTCATTGAGTGCTTGTAAAACGCCAATATGTGCAAAACCCAAAGCACCACCACCGCTCAAGCAAATTCCAAGTTTATATTTTTTGGCTATTGCTTTTTTCTTCTTAAATAAGTTTTGAAATAAAGTCATAAATTGAAGTTTTTTGATAAAATTATACGCCTTACTTCCGCAAATATAACTCAATTGTGTTAATGGAATTGAATTTTTCTAATAAAAAATCTGTTTTAACTTGATTTTGACTTATTTTTGTTTCATATATAGGAATATTGTCAAGTCAATTATAAAAACTTAAGATATGAAACGATTAATTTTTTCTTTTTTACTTATTCTCGCTGTTCAGTTGCTAAGTGCCGATTTACTAACTGATATAGTAGATGGAAAATACCGTGGAAAAGTAGTACCAGGTATGCGCTCAATGAAAGATGGCGAGCATTACACACTTTTGCAACAGCAAAAATACATTGTTAAGTACAATTATAAGACAGGTAAAATGGTTGATACCCTGTTTAATGCTGATAACACCAAGTTGAGCAAACTATCATCGATCGTAAATTATGAATTTAGTCCGAATGAGAAAAAAATACTTGTGTATAACAAACCACAATATCGTTATCGTCGATCATTCACTGCTGAATATCATATTTTTGATGTTGAAAGAAATGAGTTAAAAGCAATATCGGAAAATGGAGCACAGGAAGCGCCGCTTTTCTCGCCTGATAGCAAATACATAGCTTATGCACGAGAAAATAATTTGTATCTTTTTAAGGTTGATTTTGAAACAGAAAGTCCAATTACAAAAGATGGAGAATATGGAAAAATAATCAATGGAATTCCAGATTGGGTGTATGAAGAAGAGTTTGGTTTGCAACGACTATTTGTGTTTAGTCCTGATAGTAAGTTACTTGCTTTTGTTAAGTTTGATGAATCCCAAGTGCCACTTTACGAAATGCAACGCTATTTGAACAGTGAAACGAAACAAGATGGAGTGCCACTTTATCCTACTTTTCAATCTTTTAAATATCCAAAACCAGGACAAGTAAACTCGAAAGTATCGGTTTGCGTTTATGATGATTTTTATAAATCAGTAAAAACAATTGATCTCAATGTTGAAGAAGATGATTTTTATATTCCTCGCATAAAATGGACAAAAGATCAAGATAAATTGGCAGTTTTTGTATTAAATAGAAATCAAAACCGCTTGGATATGATTTATGCTCATCCTAAAACATTATTATCCAAACTTGCACTTCGCGAAACTGATAAATACTATGTAGATTACGACAATATTGATGATATCCATTTTACAGAAGATGGTCGATTCTTTAGCTTTGTGAGTGAGCGCGATGGTTGGCGTCATGCTTATCTATACAATATTAATGGTACGTTAAATCGTCAATTAACAAAGGGAAATTACGATGTTACCAAAGTATATGGGTATGACGAAAGAACACAAACTCTCTACTATCAAGCGGCTGAAGATTCGCCTTTGAAACGTGATATCTATTCATTAGATGCAAAAAATAGAAAAACAAAATTGACCGATGGCAAAGGAATGCACCAAGCCAGTTTCTCAGCAAACTTTATGTACTTTATGGATCATGTTTCTACATTAAACACACCGGCAGTTTTTACAATGCGAAATAACAAAGGCGTAGCTTTACGGGTTTTGGAAGATAATGAAGAGTTGAAACAAAATTTTTCAGCATTGAATATGAATGAAAAAGAGTTTTTCTCGTTCCAAACCTCTGAAGGAGTTTCGCTGAATGCTTGGATGTTGAAACCCACTAATTTCAATCCCAATCAAAAATACCCCGTATTGATGGTGCAATACAGTGGGCCTAATTCTCAGCAAGTAAGCGATAGTTGGTCAGTAGGGTGGGAGTATTACTTATCTTCTCAAGGTTATGTGGTTGTTTCAGTTGATGGCCGTGGTACGGCAGCTCGTGGCAGTGAGTTTAGAAAATCTACCTATATGAAATTGGGTGTATTGGAAACTAGAGATCAAGTAGAGGCAGCAAAATATCTGGGTGGATTAAGTTTTGTGGATAAAGCACGCATTGGGATTTGGGGATGGAGCTACGGTGGCTTTATGACCCTAAACGCTATGAGTAGTGGCGATGATGTATTTAAAGCAGGTATTGCTGTAGCGCCTGTTACCGATTGGCGACTTTACAACACGGCATATACTGAGCGTTTTATGCGTCAGCCAAAAGAGAATGATGGCGGATATGATGCAGGTTCGCCTGCAACTCATGCAGATAAATTGCACGGTAATGTATTGATTATTCATGGCACAGCCGATGATAATGTGCATGTTCAAAACACCTATCTATATTTAGACAAATTGATTGAAGCCGGTAAGCAAGCTGATTTATTCCTTTATCCTGATAAAAATCACAGTATTTTAGGAAAAGAGACACGTCGCCATTTATACCGAATGAAGTTTGATTATTTGGAAAGAAATTTGAAAAACGATAAATAAATCGTATCAACAATCGGCCGTTCGTCACCAAAAAAACACATTAAATTTTATTTATGAAAATAATAGCAAAAATACAATCCGATTTTGATTCAAAATTTGGCATTCCACGTCAGAGTGGTTTGGTCGATGAGTTGAAAGCAAAAATTATTTTCGAGCCTCAGTTTCGAGTCAAAGATGCTGTGAGGGGATTGGAAGATTTTTCACATATTTGGTTGCTGTGGAATTTTTCAAAATCACCTGTAGGAGAATGGACACCAACAGTTCGACCTCCTGTTTTGGGTGGAAATGAGAGAATGGGTGTGTTTGCAACGCGTTCGCCTGTTCGCCCCAATCCCATCGGACTTTCGGTAGTACGTTTAGAGAAGATTGAGTTAGATTCAAAACTAGGGCCTATCCTGCATGTTTCAGGGGCAGATTTACTGAATGGTACACCCATTTTTGACATCAAACCTTATATTCCATACGCTGATTCATATCCAGAAGCAACGGGTGGATTTACCCAGCGTAGAGTTAGGTATAAATTGCAAGTTGAGTTTCCTCCTCACTTATTAGAAATTATACCGGAAGATAAACGGGTAGCCATAGTCAAAGTTTTAGAACTCGATCCGCGCCCAAGTTATCACGAGGATCCGCATCGTCAGTATGGATTTGAATTTGCTGGTTATGATGTTCGCTTTGTAGTGATGGGTGATTTGCTTACTGTGCAAGAAGTGCTTAAATTATAAAGAGAGAAACTTACGAATTATACAATTAAAAAAAATAAATAATGAGAAAATTTATTCAACTGCTTTTGTTATTTGCGTTCTTTTCAAATCCCTTAATGAAAGGGCAAAATTTACAATTTACAAAAGATAAGACTTTTAAGATTATTCAATTTACCGATATTCACTACAAACCAGGAGTAGCTGCTTCTGATACCGCTATACTTTTGATAAATGAAGTCTTGGATTCAGAAAAACCTGATTTTGTGGTATTCACAGGTGATGTGGCATGGGCTAAACCCGCAAAAGATTGCTTCGATAATGCCTTGGCTCCTGTAATTGAACGAAAAATACCTTGGGCTTATGTCAACGGAAATCATGATGATGAACAAGGTTGGACTCGCACTCAGATTATGGATTATATCACACAAAAACCTTATTGCATGGCAACGCATGGAGATAAAAACCTAAAAGGCGAAGGGAATTACATCATCGAACTTCGTTCCTCTGGTGATATTGATGAAATAGCAACGCTATTTTATTTTATGGATTCAGGTGCTTATAACAACAAACACAAAGGAGTAGGCTGGTCATACGATTGGTTTTCGCACGAACAAGTGAATTGGTATCGCAATCAAAGTGCAGCATATACGGCTGGAAATGATGGTGTACCTTATCGAGCATTGGCATTTTTCCATATTCCTTTGGCAGAATATCCCATTATGACGGCTAATAAAGAGAGTTTTATAGGAAATTACAAGGAGGCAGAATGTAATGGTAAAATTAATACTGGTATGTTTGCAGCTATGCTTGAATCAGGTGATGTGGTAGGTACTTTTGTAGGACATGACCACGATAATGATTATATTGGAAACTATATGGGGATTGCCCTTGCTTATGGCAGATTTAGTGGTGGTAATACCGTATATAATAATTTAGGGAAAAATGGTTGTCGTGTAATAGAGCTAAAAGAGAACGAAGCTGGTTTTTCAACCTATATTCGACTGCGAGGAGGAGAGAAAATTTTTCCGGTTGACTTTCCAGAAAGTTTTCGTAAAAAATAGTTTGATTTCTACGCCATCGGAACCCCGTAGTGGGTTTTGCTGGTGTGGTTTAATCCACGTTGGATATTTCGAGAAAGTACGGGAAATAGGAGCAGACCTTTTTCTAACTTGCTTATTCAATAACCCTCAAAGCAGATTTCATCAGTTTTATGCTTAGATTTCTGTGTTCGGAAATCATATTATAAACAGCATCTTGTGATAAAACACCGCTTTTAATATCGGCTAATTTTCCTTCATTCGATAAGTCATAATCCTCCAACCATTGTTGACTTTCGTAGTATTCAATCAACTGGAAGTAATCAGGCAAAATATTTTCCCACTCTTCAGTGAGCCTGTTCATTTTTTCTATAAATGAAGTTAACTTATCCAAGTTTTCCTCCTGTTGTCTGATATTCTCAATTCGATTTTGCATAATATTAAATTAATCCGGATTATTCATGTGATTTATTTTAGATGAATTTGAGGCGTCAAATTCTGCAGCTGTACCATCTGTATTGCAAAGAGTTTGCAACGAA
>CAYFTO010000020.1:0-26725 GCA_964346125.1 uncultured Paludibacter sp. | reverse complement strand
CTAAGTTGGTTATCGTACCATAAGTTGTTCCTGAGGGTGTATGCGTAGCAACTACGCTAGCACCAATTACAGGTCCATCTACATCAGATACACGTCCACTCATACTCGAAGTCGTAACTTGAGCATTAAGTGCGATAAGTCCTGTTAAGAAAAACACGACGAAGAATAACTTTTTAAAATTTCCTTTAATCATAATTGATTGAGTTATAAAGTTAGTTTTTCATTAAATAATAAAATAATTAATTACATGTAAAATAAATCATTTTTTTTTAATTTTCCTATTTTCTATCATCCACTTTAACAAATAGTTATCAACAATTCAATGTGCAGAACTAAAAAGTTTAGAATATTTGACTATATATCAAGCGGTTAATCTTCCCACAGCTGCATTTGGGTTTATTTTGAAAATTGTAATTTATCGAAATAATATTAATTTTGTATAAAATAAGAACATCGCACTATTTAAGCATACTGCAAAGAAGTTATCTTTAACACTTCTAAAACATTAATTAACAATACGACTATAAAAAGAGATGAAATTATTCAAGCAAAACTACATAGTAAAACCCTCAGACACGGCAATAGTACATGGTTCTGGCTCTTTAGAAGTTTATGCCACACCAGCCATGGTAGCTCTTATGGAAAACAGTGCAACTAAAGTGATTGATAATCTAGAAGAAGGATTCACAACAGTTGGAATAGCTATTGACGTACAACATTTAAAAGCGAGTAAAGTGGGTGAAGTCCTTAGTTGCACGGCAAAATTAACAAAAAATGAAGGGAGGAGATATGAGTTTGAAATTGTGGTAGAGAACGAGAAAGCTGAGATTGTAGGAAAAGCAAATCACACCAGAGTAGCAGTTAACATAGAAAGATTTTTAAGTTAATTTTCTCGATTTAAGCTTTCTTGCAGTATTACTTAATTTGCTTTCATTGTTCTTCATGATTATTATGCTTATTTCATCATTAATAATGCTTTTTGAATGTATTTTATTCTAATAATCATTACCTTTGTCATCGGATTAGTAAGTCGATTTATTATAAGGAAATATGCAATTTCAAGAAAAATTTAAGTTTTGTCCTTCCTGTGGTTCAAATACTTTTGTGACAAATGACAGTAAATCAAAACAATGTAATTCATGTGGATTTACTTATTATTTCAATTCTGCAGCTGCATCAGTTGCTTTTATCCGAAACGAAGATGGTCATTTGCTGGTTTGTCGAAGAGCATTCGAGCCCGCTAAAGGAACTCTTGATTTACCTGGAGGATTTATAGATAACAATGAGTCAGCCGAAGAAGGCATTGCGCGTGAAGTAGAAGAAGAGATTGGTGTTAGCATTAAAGAATTTCGCTATCTTTTTTCTATTCCAAACGAGTACCTCTATTCAGATTTAGAAATATTGACTTTAGATCTGTTTTTTGAGACTGAAATTCCAAACAATCAGAAGATTTTAGCAAATGACGATGTAGAAGAATGTTTTTTTATACCTATAGATAAACTAAATCCCCAATTATTTGGATTAAAATCAATAAAAGAAGCGATTAAACGTTATATGCTAATGTATGGAGGAAAACAGGAAAAAATCTTTTATACATAAAAATCAACAGATCATTAAAAGCGATAAAAAGTATATCGTTTTATAACAAAACAAAGAAATTGTAAGAAAGAAATAATTAAAATATTATGTTACGAAAAATACTATTTATACCTATTGTAATTTTGCTTATGCAGACACTATCTGCGCAGCATACGCAAGTATTTACGCATGATGACAAACAATTTCATGAAGGTAAGGAACTTTACAATCAAAGAAAATGGGCAGCATCTTACCGCAGCTTTGAAGCTTATTTAAATGAGGCACATCCATCGCAAGCTGGCATGATTCAAGAAGCAAATTACTATCGAGCAGCTAATGCTTATGAAATGAGACAGGATAATGCTGAAAGACTTATTAATGAATATCTAAGCCAGCATCCATACACTCCTTACGAATCTCGCGTTTATATGATGCTTGGAATGATTAATTATGAGAAAAAGGAATACCTTAAAGCAGTTAATTACTTCAAACTGGTTGACTATACACATCTTATAAACCGAGAAAAGTATGATTTTCTTTTCTCTCTAGCCTACTCTAGTATTGAACTTAATGAAATTGAAAAAGCACTTAGTATTTTAAATATATTAAAAAACCAAGACTCAAGTCATCAATCGGCAGTACGTTATTACACCGGCTATTGCAACTATCGTTTAGGTAATTACGATACTGCATTAGAGGATTTATTAGTTATTGAAAACAATCCAGATTTTTCCAAAACAGCCTCTTATTATATCACACAGATATATTATGCCAAAAAGGAGTTTGCTGAAATGGAACGACGCGCTGAATTATTACTTAAAAACTACCCAGACAATATAAATAATGCTGAGTTGTATCGAATGATTGGAGAAAAAGCTTATTCTGAGGAGAATTACTTGAAAGCCATTGAGAATCTTACAAAGTATGAGCAAATTTTTCCACAAGTATTACGAAATGACATTTATTATTTAGGAGTAAGCTACTTAAAAACAGGCTTAGCAGATGAAGCTATTAAATATTTATCTCAAGCCACAAGTAGCGAAGATGAAATGAGCGAAAGTGCATACCTGTTGTTAGGAAATGCTTATGTTACTCTTGGTGATAAAAACAATGCTAGAATGGCATATGAAGCATCATTAAAAACAAACTTCAATAAGGAAGTGCGAGAAGAAGCGATGTACAATTATGCACTTACAACCTATGAGACAACGACATCATTTGGTGAATCAGTTAGAGCTTTTGAACAATTTATTCAAGAATTCCCAAACTCAAAACAGCTAAATAGTGCCTACGATTATTTAGCTACCGTTTATTTAACTTCGAATAATTATCAAGAAGCTTATCGTTCAATAAATCAAATTAAAAACCCTACAACAAAACTCAAAGAAACTAAACAGTATTTAGAATTTAAAATAGGTACAGAAGAGTTTGCAACCAGCAACTATAATACAGCTATCGAATTCTTTACACGCTCTATACAAACATTGCCAAGTGGAAAGTACACGATTGATAACTACTTTTGGCGTGGCGAATCTCATTATAGATTGAAAGATTATGATCGAGCAGTGAACAATTTTTCAAGTTTTATGAATAGCCCAAATGTTGTAAACAATATCAATTACAATCAAGGACTTTATTCATTAGGATACTCTTACTTTAGTCAAAAAAAATACAATGATGCATTGCCGTGGTTTTTAAAATACATCAATAATGAGAAATATAAAAACACCTCTAACTATGCTGACGCTCTTAATCGTATAGGTGATATTTATTTTAACAACCGTAATTTCAACAATGCTGAACAGTATTACCAAAAAGCAATGTCAATGCAATATAACGCTGATTATGCGCTGTTTCAATCAGCCTATATTTCAGGATTGAATAAAAATTATAACTATAAAATTGATAAACTTGAAAAACTACTTATCGATTACCCACAATCTGAGTATGGCGATGATGCGCTATATGAAATCGGACGTTCGTTTATAATGACTAATAACAATACAAAATCAATTGAGGCATACAAAAGATTGATTGATACCTATCCGAACAGTTTTTTGGCACCTAAAGCACAATTAGAGATGGGAATGGTATATGCTGAACAAAGATTGATTAACAATGCAATTCAGATGTACAAAAAGGTAATATCCGATTACCCAGCTAGTGAAGAGGCAAGCGTTGCATTAGAAAGCTTAGAAAGTATTTATATTGATCTGAATAATGTTGATGAATACCTTCATTATACGCAATCACTTGGAAAATCAATACAAAATCAAAGCAAGCAACGCGCTGACTCCATTCAATTTATTGCTGCTGAGAAACAGTATATGAACAAAAACATGTCAGAGGCAATAAAAAGCTTAGAAAAATATATGGTTAGCTACTGCCCAGGTGGTAAGTATTGTGTTTTGGCTCAATACTATTTAGCTGATAGTTACTATATAAGTAAAGATTTAAATAGAGCTTTAACTGAATACGACAAAATGCTCAATATGCGAGGCAATCCTTATGCAGAAGATGCAGCAATACGAGCTGCTGAAATCACTTTTGATAATAAAGAGTTTGACAAGTCATTGGAATATTTCAAACAACTTGAAACAATAGCACAAAACGAAGGAAACAAGAATTTAGCCAAACTAGGAGTACTTCGAACAAGCTATTTGCTTGATGACAAAAATGAGAGCGTAAGAATAGCGAGTGAGATTATCTCGAGTTCTAAATTTGATAATGCAACTAAAGCAGAAGCCTATCTTAATAGATCGAAAGTATATGTTAGTCAAAATCTTTTAAGTGCAGCACTTAAAGATTTAAAATTAATAGAGATTGACACTCGTACAACTATAGGTGCTGAAGCAAATTATCTATTAGCCGATGTCAACTTCAAGATGAACAACCTAAGTGATGCTGAAAAAGTTGTGCTGGACTTTGCTAATAAAGGCACACCGCATCAATATTGGTTAGCACGCTCATTCATCGTATTAGCTGATGTGTATTTAAAAAAAGGAGATGATTTTCAAGCAAAACAATACTTGATGAGTTTGCAAAAAAACTATGTTGCTAATGACGACGTGCAAGGAATGATATCTAATAGATTGAATGAAATCAATCAACGATCAAACGAACGTGTAGTAAAATGAAATAAGTGATAAAGTAAATTGATAAAGAAGAAATGAAAACTTATATACAATCCATACTTATTATCGTATTAGCTTTGAGTGTTAATACTGTAAAAGCTCAGGAAAAAGATTCAACAGTAAACAAAAGCGTGACTGTTACCCGAGAGTTTAAACCAATTATTAAAGATGTTGGTAAAATTATTAGCAATCCAAATTTGAGCGAACCTAATTTGCAGAAATCAATTCCTAATTACTTAGATGTAACAACACCTCTAAATACTAGTTTTAACATACATCATTTACACGCAAATGAATTAGTTCACACTCCTATAAATGTAAAAAAAGGATTTGCTAGAATTGGGTATGGAACTCCTATCAATTCACTTGCTAACTTTAGTTACCCACTTTTAAGCGATAATAATAATCGACTGGATTTCAGTTTGGATCACTTAGGTTCTTTTATGGATAAAGTGCATTCAAATACAAATGCCAAATTACAATATAACCATCTTTTTAATAAATTTGAATTATATACATTGGCAGGTGCATCTCATGACTACTTTAACTATTATGGAAGAAGCTTTTCAAATGAAACACCAGTTATACTATCAGATTTTGCAAGTCTATATCCTAATATCCCATTTGCTGAAGTTGGTAACAGTTCAAATATAACAAATTTGACTAATTTATCAGCTATGCCTCAATTTAACACTCTATGGCGTGTTAAAGGTGAAGCGGGTATCCGATCGCTACCTCTTTCTAACGACAAGTTACATTTTGATATAGGAATAAAGTACAAACATTTTCAAGGAAAAAACAATACAATTTTTGAAAATTATTTTAACCTGAATGCTAAATTTACAGTTCCATATAAACTGAATAGACTAGGAATGAATCTTGAGATGCACTACTTAGAAGAGAATGCAAACAAAAGGTTCAAGAATCGTAATTACGCAGCGTTCAAAATTGCTCCTCACTACATATTTGAAGGTGAGAAACTTTATATGAAATTAGGAGTAAAGACGGCTATTTCAGGTGGTTCAGGTTTTACTTTAACGCCATCACCTGATCTGTCTATTCAATGGAATGTTTGGGAAGAATATTTATCTTTATATGGCGTAGCAACAGGTGATTTAACTATAAATTCACTCGATAAAATCTATGAGGAGAACAGATATATTTCACCAAACATAAGATTAGATGACACCTATACACCCTTAGATGCTATTGCTGGAATAAAATTAAGTCCTGCATACAATTTAATGATTGACTTATATGGTGAATTTAAGTATATTCAAAATCAATATTATTACAGAAATAAATACTACGTAACAGGCAACAGTATAGATATAGATAATAAAGATTTTTTTCACAATCGTTTTGATATATCTTATTCAACAACGCGTGTATCTACCGCAGGAGCTCGTATCGCATGGAATTTCAAAGAGCTGATCAGTGTTTACGCTAAAGGCGCCTATCACTTCTGGGATACCAAAGAGGTTAATGTTTATCACGCTTGGTTAATGCCTGATTGGGATGCAGATTTTGGAGCAAATGTTAAGATTTTCCAAGACTGGAATATTAGTTCACAGTTTATTTTTCAAGATGGACGATATGCACGCCTATCCAATAAAACAGGAACAAAAATGGAACCTGTGATGGACTTGAATTTAAGTGCTTCTTACTCCTACAGAGACTGGCTCTCTTTCTTTGTAAAAGGGAATAATTTACTCAATAAAAAATATGAGTTATTACCTGGCTATGATGTTCAAGGTATCAATATTTTAGGAGGTGTTAGTTTTTCCTTTTGATAAAATCAAAACAAACAATTAAACACTTTAAATATAAAAAACGTTAGAATGGATAATTAATTTAAAAAATTTTCTATTTTAACGTTTTTACTTTTATAACTTTAAGACTTATTATTTTTTTTGAATCAATAACAAAGTAAACTAACATGAGAAACTTTAAGAGAACATTCACAGCAAGCCTTTTACTTTTGGCTATTCTATCTTTTGCTGACTCAATTCATGCATCCATTCAGCAGGACGCCAGATTACTACGCTTTCCTCACATAAAAGGGGATAAAATAGTATTTACTTATGCTGGCGACCTCTATCTTACTTCATCGGAAGGTGGATTGGCTCGTCGTTTAACTTCATCTATTGGATTCGAAATGTTTCCAAAAATTTCGCCCGATGGAACTCAAATTGCATTTACTGGGCAATATGATGGAAATACTGAAGTGTATGTAATGTCTATTGAAGGTGGCGAGCCTACACGACTTACTTATACTGCTACACTCAGCCGCGATGATATCGGTGATAGAATGGGACCAAACAATATTGTTATGGATTGGACGCCTGATGGCAAGCACATCTTATACCGCACACGTGGTTTTACATTCAATGATTTTACCGGACAGCTAATGACTGTTTCAGTAGATGGCGGTTTATCAAAACCTGTTCCACTTACCAATGGTGGCTTTGCAAATTATTCACCTGATGGGAAACAATTAGCCTATAACTATATCTTCCGCGAGTTTAGAACGTGGAAACGCTATGAAGGTGGTATGGCTGATGATATTCGTATTTTTGATTTTAAAACAAAAAAATCTAAGAAAATAACTGATAACGTACATCAAGATATTCATCCTATGTGGTCAGCTGATGGTAAAAGTGTTTTTTATGCTTCAGACCGTGATGGCTATATGAACATTTACGAATACAATACTGGCACAGAGGCAACAAAACAAATAACTCATTACAAAGAGTATGATGTTAAATTTCCATCAGCAGGTGATAATTTTATGGTTTATGAAAACGGAGGTTATATCCACAAATTGGATATGATTAGCGGCAAATGGGAGCAATTGAAAATTCAAATTAAAAACGACATTGCTTGGTCGCGCCCTGAATGGAAAGATTTATCTCGTTCGATTCGCTCTGTATCACTTTCACCCAATGGAGAGCGTATTTTGGGGGTTGCACGTGGTGATATTTTTTCAATTCCAGCCAACGAAGGTATTACATACAACCTAACAAATTCCAATACCGCTAATGATAAAATGGTTGAGTGGTCGCCCGATGGCAATGGTTATGCCTATGTATCAGACAAAGATGGCGAATTTAATATTTGGTATGTAAATGCAAATGGTAAAGAAAAACGATTGACTGATGTCAAAACCAATATTTTGGGTTTGGAATGGTCGCCTGATGCGAAAAGTATTGCTTGGAGTGAGAAGATGAATACTTTGAATATATTAGATGTTACTAGCGGTAAAAACAAAGTCGTTGAAACATCTGATTATAGTCCAATCAATGACTACAACTGGTCGCCAGATAGCAAGTATTTAGTATTTACAAGACGTGGTGAAAGCGTAAGTACTGTAGTTATTTATGATGTTGAGAAATCGAAAACACACACGATAACAGACGAATGGTTCAGTTCAAACAGTGGAAATTTCAGCAGTGATGGCAAGTATTTGGTATTCTCTTCAGCGCGCACATTCAATCCTACTTATGGTCAAACTGAGTGGAATCATGTTTATACAAACATGTCGAAAGTATATCTTTTACCTCTGGCAAAAGATGCTGAAAATCCTTTTGCACCTAAGAATGATGAAGTAAAACTTACAAATAGTAATGAAAATAAAGCCGATTCAAAGAAAGAAGACAAAAAAGAAATTGTTTACGATTTTGAAAATATAGCATCACGCATTATTGAACTCCCTATACAAGCCGGTTTTTACGGAAATATTCATATGATCGGAAAAAACATTTATTACAGTTCACATGGAGGTATGAAAATGTTTGACACTAATTCAAAAAAAGAAACTGAATTAAAGGCTAATCTTATTTTCTCAACTAATTATAAAAAAGCAGTAGCTATCAGTGGAAGCAACATGAAAGTAATAGATATACCCAAAGGAGCTGTTACTATCAATGATCCTATTTCATTAAAAGCTGTAAAAAAATTGGTGAATTACCAAGAAGAGTGGATGCAGATTTATCAAGAAACTTGGCGTCAAATGCGTGATTATTTCTATGCTAAAAACATGCATGGTGTTGATTGGGATGTAGTTCGTGATCGCTATGCACAGCTCGTTCCATATGTTAATCATCGCTCTGATTTGACCTATATAATTGGTGAAATGATTGGTGAGCTGAATGTAGGACATGCTTATTCTCAAAATGGTGAACACCCACAAGCAGCACGTGTACAAACAGGACTTCTTGGCGCTGAATTTTCAAAAGATAAATCGGGTTATTTCAAAATTGAGAAAATCATAGAAGGTGCAAATTGGAGTAAAAATACCCGTTCGCCACTTACTATGCCTGGATTAAACATTAAAGAAGGTGATTATATTATTTCTATTAACGGACAGTCGCTCAAAGAAACAAATAACATTTACGAATTCTTAGTTGGCACAGCAAATAGTGTTATTGAAGTGGAAGTAAATAGCAAAGCATCAGAATCAGACGCACGAAAAGTCTTGATTGAAACTATTGCTGATGAATCTTCCTTGCGCTACTACGCTTGGGTTCAAAACAATATAAAGAAAGTAAATGAAGCTACGAATGGCGAGGTGGGTTACATCCATATACCTGATATGGGCGTGGATGGATTGAATGAATTTGTAAAGCATTACTACCCACAACTTTCCAAGAAAGCCTTAATTATTGACGATAGAGGAAACGGTGGTGGCAATGTTTCACCAATGATAACGGAACGACTATTGCGTAATGTTCATTATTTTTCAATGCATACCAATCAAAAGAAAGGTGACGTAAACCCAGTCGGAACATTCTTAGGCCCTAAAGTTCTCTTAGTTAATGAGTACTCTGCATCTGACGGTGATTTATTCCCTTATCGCTTCAAGTATAATAAGCTTGGCACTGTAATAGGTAAGCGTACTTGGGGTGGTGTTGTAGGATATAGCGGCACAGTACCTGTGGTAGATGGTGGTGCGATTGTAACTCCTTCATATGCACCATTTGCGGCTGATGGAAGTGGATGGATTATCGAGGGTTATGGTGTTGAGCCAGATATTGATATTGCAAATGATCCTTACAAAGAGTTTATGGGAGAAGATGAACAGTTAAATAAAGCAATTGAGGTTATTAAAGAACAAATGAAATCTTACAATTATCCATCAAATAAGATTCCCGATTTTCCTGATAAAAGTGTAAAATAATATATTGATATAAGATTTTACGATTTATCTAAAACCGTAAAGAAAATTATAAAAACTCCCCTGATTTGACTCTTTTCTAAACAGGGGAGTTTTATTTTTGTTCTTAAGACTTAAAAAAGGTAAGATGGTAGCTCCATAGGCACTTCCATCAATAGCACTTTCGATGCTTCTATTGCCTCCAATGTAAATGCGTCTATTTCACTTATTCCATAGCCATCACGTTTGCTTAAAACTTGTTCGCCAACTTTTACTTCGCCTTCAATCACAAAGAGATAAACTCCATTCGATTTTAGTTTTAGATTATAATCTTTTACAAAGCCTTTTTCAAAATCAGCCAAATGAAACCAAGCATCTTGATTAATCCAAAGTCCCGCATCGTCTTTGTTAGGTGATATTATTTGTTGAAAATCATTTGGTTTTGCTTCATCAGCTATCAACATTTGACCATAGCGAGGCTCTAAGTTTTTTTGACGTGGAAAAACCCATATTTGTAAAAATTTGGCTTCTTCAGTATTACTTCCGTTCATTTCTGAATGATAAATACCAGTTCCTGCACTCATTACTTGAATCTCTCCTTGCTCAATTATACCCGAATTACCCATGTCATCACCATGTTGCAGTTTACCTGACAAAGGAACACTTATAATCTCCATATTATTATGTGGGTGCTTTCCAAAGCCTGTTCCACCTTGAATTGTATCATCATTTAATACCCGTAGCACGCCAAAGTGAATACGTTCAGGATTATTGTATCCTGCAAAACTAAACGTATGATATGAATCCAACCAACCATGATTAGCATGACCGCGACTTGCGGCTGCATGATAAATCGTTTTCATTTTTTTATTTCCTATTTTATGTATTATATATTAAGCTAATGGTTTCCCACGTTCATATTGAGCTGGGAAAAAACAATTTGTGTTATTTGTAAAACTACCTGATATTGGTAAGTAAGGCTCACGCAACAGAACTCGACCCATAAATATCAAATCAATTTCTGTCTTTTGCAATATCTCTTCAGCTTTTTCAATCGTGTCGATTAATCCTACTGTCCCAGTTATAATTCCTGAACCCTCTTTTACTGCTTCAGCAAAAGGTAATTGATAAGCAGTATAGGGTGTAATTTTAGCACCATAAATACTACCACCCGAAGAGATATCCATCGCATCAATGCCTTTTTCTTTCAATATTTTAACAAGCTCAATGCTTTCATCAAGATCCCAACCATCAGTTTCAGCGTATTCTGTAGCCGATATACGAACAAAGAGCGGCATATCTGCTGGAACAACAGCTTTTACAGCATCTACAACTTCTAATAGAAAACGAATGCGATTTTCAAAACTTCCACCATATTTATCCATTCGTTTGTTAGAAACTGGCGATAAAAATTGATGTAACAAATAACCATGAGCAGCATGAATTTCTATCGTATCAAATCCTGCTTCCACTGCTCGTTTTGAAGCATTAGCAAACTCTTCAATTATTTGTTGTATCTCTTCATTAGTTAACTCCACAGGGATTCTATCTTCAGGTGAGTAAGGCACATTACTTGGTCCTTTAGTTATCCATCCTCCACTGTCTAATGGTATTTGCTTTGCGTTAAGAGTAGAGCCTTTTCTTCCCGAATGATTGAGTTGAATACCAACCTTCGATTTTGTTTCTTGATGAATAAAATTAGTAATCCGTTTCAGTGGCTCAATCTGTTTATCATCCCATATACCTAAACATTTTGGAGTAATACGCCCTTCGGGTGTTATTCCAGTGGCTTCAACAATGATTAAACCTACCCCACCCTGTGCTCGGCTACCATAGTGGATTAAATGAAAATCGTTAGCTAAGCCATCTTCAGCAGAATACATACACATAGGTGCCATCACCAAGCGATTAGGCAATTGCATCGATTTTATAAGCAAAGGTTCATAAAGTTTCATTATATATTTTATTTTTTAATATTAATATTTCTCTTCACTTAGCTATAACAAGTATCAATTAAGATAGTTTTTGAATAATCAAAATGACTTTGTAGTGAGATTAATTCACTTTTTTCTTTGAATGTAAGTTCTTATATATATTTAAATAAAAATCCGACCTGATAAAAATTATCAGATCGGTTTAATTTTAAGGCAAAAATAGAGTTCTTCAATTAGAGAACATTGATTTTATTTACGTATTAATCTCCTCACAGCTCTCACAGCTTTAAAACCAGCTAAAATCCCATCAACTAAACCTGCTTTGGATTTAATTTTCAGTGGGTTAGATACCAAAGATAAGGGCGAATACTTATGAAATAAACCTGTTTTATTTACAAAAGAGTCATGGAAGGGAATAGTACTTTTGGCTGACTCTAAGATTTTATCCTCTTGCAAAGAGATTAGATTCTTCAATCCTTTACGCACTTCACTCAAATCTTCTAATTCTAAGTTCCTATTTTTACTTAAATGATTTAATACTTTCATTGCTATAATTTATTTATAGGATTAGAAACTACAGATTGCTTCCAACTTCCTCATTATTTTTATCCCCTTCATCCTTATCATTCTCCTTAAACACATCAATCAAAAGATACATTAAAGGTTTCACTATTAGTTTTTTTCGGAAAATGAATACAATTGCCAAAACAATTAAAAATAGAGAAGAAATTACTGCAAAGCTTCCTGCTAAACCCAAAATAGGTTCTAATAAAATTGCTACAGCCCCCAGTATATAAAACATAAACATCAACAATAAAATTAAAGTAACAACTACAGTTATTAATTTAGCTAATAACTTAGTTGTTTTCTCAATCATTGTTACTTGTAAAAGATCTGATTGCAATGATACATACTCTTTTACATCATTAAACAGTTGTTGATATTTTGTATTATTTTTCTCTTGATCTGCCATTTTATGCTAATGCTTCTTCTACATCCGATTTCACCTCATCAACAAGTTCATCCAACTCGCTCTTTGAAAGGTTTATACCTTTATCTTTTAGTGCATCAATTAGTTTTTCTTTTGCAGTTTCATACTCATCTATAATTCTTAAACGAGTTTCAGAACCTTTTTCTGGTGCTAATAAAATACCTAAAGCTGCACCTACTACTGCTCCACCAAGGAGCGCTGCTAAAATACCACCTGGATTTTTCATAATGCTTTTATTTTAATAAGTTAGTAAAATTATTTATGCTTATTTTATATAAACATCAAATAGTTTGCCAATGTTGATTAATTTATCATCTATTTTTAGTTTAATTCAAATACTATAAACGAATATCAACCTTGATAGCCAAAGCCTTTTAACTTTAACTCCTTGTTTCTCCAATCTCTTTCTACCTTAACAAATAGTTCTAAAAAAACCTTTTTTTCAAAAAAAGCTTCAATGTCTTTCCGCGCCTCTATTCCCACTCGCTTTAATGATTTTCCTCCTTTACCGATAATAATTGCTTTTTGTGATTCGCGTTCTACATATATTAAAGTTCTAATTCGTATAATATCCTCTTCCTCTTTAAACTCTTCTACCACAGCCTCTACCGAGTATGGAATCTCTTTATCATAGTTCAGCAGGATTTTTTCACGAATAATTTCAGTTACAAAAAAACGTTCAGGTTTATCTGTTAACTGATCCTTATCAAAAAATGGAGGCGACTCTGGTAGCAGAGCCAAAATACGCTTTATCAATACATCTACATTAAATTTTTCGGTAGCAGACATAGCAATAATTTCAGCCTTGGGAAATACTGCCATCCATTTTTCATTCAATTCAATTAGCTTCTCCTGATCAATTAAATCAATCTTATTGATTACTAAAATCAGATGCGCTGGGTTTTGTTTTATTTTATCTACAAACTCTTCGTTTTTTTCAACATTATCATACACATCAGTTACGTAGAGTAAAATATCTGCATCCGCCAATGCTGACGTTGAATAGTTGAGCATCGACTCCTGCAAGCGATAATTAGGCTTTAACACACCTGGAGTGTCTGAATAAACGATTTGGAAATCATCACCATTTACAATTCCCAAAATACGATGGCGGGTTGTTTGTGCTTTCGAAGTAATGATTGAAATTCGTTCCCCAACCAAGGCATTCATTAAAGTTGATTTTCCAACATTCGGATTTCCTACAATATTTACAAAACCTGATTTATGTGCTGTCATATTTCTTATCTCTTTTTCTGCAAATTTAATCAATTATTATGACTTTTCTTAATTCTTTTAATCAAATTACAATTTACTTTTTATGGACTTGCCCAAAGCATATTATATTCATTTCTTTCTTATCCTCAAATATTGCTTGCAAGTATTTATTAAACTCCTTAACTTAGCAAACAATTAGTTCGTACTTTAACCGTTTGATTCTCTCTACTTTTAGAAATATTTGAATAGTAATGAATAAAATATATCAAACAACCCAAATATTAAAATATGTTTTTATCAGTATTGCTACAATTATTGTTGTAGTTTCTACTCTATTTACTAATCGACTTGCTCGAAACCTTTCGATAGAAGAGGCAAAAAAAATAGAGATATGGGCTGAAGCAACTCAACAGCTAATAAATGCCGATGAAAATACCGATATAAACTTTTTAATGGATATTATTGAAGGCAACACAACGATACCCGTATTGATTGTAGATGAAAATAACGAAGTCATACAATATCGAAATTTAAAAGAGCCAAAAAGAAACGAGCTTGCCTTTTTTCAAAAGAAAGTAAATAAATTATCATCAAAAAAAGAGCCAATAGTTATAAAATTAGACGAAGACACTGAACAATACATACTATTTGACGAATCTTTTCTACTGCGCCAGCTACATATATTCCCTTATATTCAATTTGGTGTTATATTTATTTTCTTTATTATTGTCATTTTAGTTTTTTCAAGTACAAAACGGGCAGAGCAAAATCAAGTATGGGTTGGATTATCAAAAGAAACCGCTCATCAATTAGGTACTCCAATCTCTTCACTTCTTGCGTGGACAGAGCTTCTTAAACTTCGCTACAGCGAAGAAAAACTCTTAGATGATATGGAACGAGATGTAAATCGTCTAAAAATTATATCCGAGCGATTTTCAAAAATTGGTTCAAAACCCGACTTAAAACCTCAAGTTGTATCAGAAGTAGTAGAGAATGCACTAAATTATATTCGAAAACGAAGTTCTGAAAAAATAAAGATTAATTTTCATAATCTTGACAGCGATAACACTGAAGTTGCGATTAGTCAGCCTCTATTTGAGTGGGTTATTGAGAATATTTCTAAAAATGCTATTGACGCAATGGATGGATCGGGAAGTTTGGACTTATATATTTTCAAAAAACAGAACTCGATAATTATAGATATTAAAGATAGTGGAAAAGGAATTGAGAGAAAGTATCAGAAAGCCATTTTCTCACCTGGGTTTACAACTAAAGAGCGAGGCTGGGGATTAGGACTATCACTTGTTAAACGTATTGTAGAGTCATATCACGACGGGAGTATATTTGTAAAAGATTCTGAAATTAATAAAGGTAGCACCTTTCGAATAAGTATTCCTATTTATAAGAAATAAGCTCACAAAATTTCAGGTGTAAATTAACAGTAAACCAAGCTTCCACCAAAGCATAAATTTCTTTCAGATTACTATTTTATTCTTTCCCAAATAAAACAAAGAATCTTGTTGTCTGAAATAAATTATCTCAAAACTTTTATTATTAAATGAAAAACAGTATCTTTGCACGGTTTTAAAGGAAGGAGATGATAAAGTGGCTAAATTAAAAGAGTATAACATACCACTTAAGGATATTTCAAAAGAAGGCAATATCTTCGAGTTCAGGCTTAGTAAATCATTTTTCTCAAAGTTAGAAGATGCTGAAATTGAGGATGGTGATATTGAAGTTGTTGTAAAACTTACTCAAAAAGCTTTGTTTTTCAATCTTCAGTTTGAAATGGAGGGAAGCGTAGAGCTAATTTGTGATAGGTGTTTAGATACAATGGACTATCATTTCACATTGAATGAGAACTTAGATGTCAAATTAGGTGAATCTTATTCAGAAGAAGAAAACTTCATTGTTGTACCTCAAAGCGAGCGCATAATTAATATAGCTTGGTTAATGTACGAATTAATTGCATTAAACATTCCAATACAACATATACATGATGATGGTGAATGCAATACAGAAATGACAGAACAACTAGCTAAACATAGTGCAATACATACTAATGATAATTCAACAGATGAAGCACTAAATGATAATAAAGAATTTAGAAACGACCCAAGATGGGATCGATTGAAAGATATAATAGAAAACAATTAAAATAGAGTATTAAAATGGCACAACCAAAGAAAAGACAGTCTAAGACTAGAACTAAAAAAAGACGTACGCACGATAAAGCTACAATGCCTACATTAGCAATATGTTCAAACTGTGGTTCACACCATATTTATCATACAGTTTGTCCTGAGTGTGGTCATTATAGAGGTAAATTAGCTATCGAACTGTAAATATATTATTTACAATTACTGTATATTGAATCAAGTAAATTAAATGATTTACTTGATTTTTTATTTTAAATAGTATTAGCTAATTATTATAGGAAAGATTTTCTATTCTTTTTTATAAAAAAGAAGATTCTCTATAATTTTCACTAATTTTGTAATTATGTTACATGATTACGTTGCAACTCAAATTTTAGAAGCTTTTCCACATCAACCTACTCAACAGCAAAATGAGTTGGTTACTCTTTTGGCTGAATTTATCACTTCCCCTATCCATATGAAAGCATTTATGCTTAAAGGATATGCCGGAACTGGAAAAACCACTATAGTAAGTTCTTTGGTGCATGCTCTTTCTAAATTTCAATTAAAAACTTTTCTTTTAGCACCCACAGGGCGTGCTGCAAAAGTATTATCAAGCTACTCAGGAAAGTCGGCCTATACCATTCATAAAAAAATATACCGCCAAAAGTCAATTACTGACTTTCGATTTCAATTAAGTGATAATTTACATAAGAATACTCTTTTTATTGTTGATGAGGCTTCGATGATTTCCAATAGCAGCTACGAAAAAACCTTTGGTAGTGGTCGATTATTAGAAGACTTGATACAGTATGTGTATAGTGGCGAAGGATGCAGCATGCTCCTATTAGGTGATTCAGCTCAACTTCCTCCTGTCGAACAAGATATTAGTCCAGCTTTAGAAATAGAATATTTAAAATCAAATGGCCTTGAAGTTACAGCTTATGAACTGACCCAAGTTGTGCGTCAAAGTGCCGAAAGTGGCATACTAAATCAAGCTACAATGCTGCGAGATGCTATAAATGACAATAAAACTCACGTTCATCCAAAGTTTTCAGTAAATACTTTCACAGACATAACACCACTTAATGGCATGGATTTAATTGACGCAATTGATGATGCGTATAATGGAGTTGGCATGGAAGACACCATCGTAGTTACAAGATCGAATAAACGAGCAAACCTGTATAATAACGGCATTCGTTCGCAAGTAATGATGCGTGAAGAAGAACTTGCTAATGGTGATTTATTGATGGTTACTCGTAACAATTATTTTTGGAACAAAAATTATGAAGAAATTGATTTTATAGCTAATGGTGACGTACTTGAAGTAGTTCGAATAGGAAAACACTACAATATATATGGAAACAAATTTGTTGATTTGAGTCTCAGATCATTGGATTATAATTGGGAAATTGATGCACGCGTTTGGCTAAACAGCTTACAATCCGAAAATCCTTCACAAATGAATCAAATGACTAATCAGCTTTTTCAAACAATAGCCGAAGATTATCCGGAGATAGCTAATAAAAGAGCTTTAGCACGCAAAGTGCTTGAAAGTGAGTTTTTCAATGCATTACAAGTAAAATTTGCGTACGCTGTAACATGTCACAAGGCTCAAGGAGGACAATGGAAAAAGGTATTTATTGACCACGGATACATACCTGATGACCAACTAAACATTGATTACTACAGATGGCTTTACACAGCTATTACTCGAGCTACAGAACAAGTTTTCTTAGTTAACTTCCCCAAAGAATGGTTTGAGGCTTAGCATTTAAGCAATGAATTAATGAGTAAAAAACATTTTAATTTTCAAAACTTCAATTTTATTTCTTAATTTAGTCCATTGAAATTACCCTTAAATAGAAAAGATAAACTCTATATTACAATATTTCAGAATAATAGATACTTAATAAAACTATAAAATTATGTTTGATTTTTTAGATAGCTATCCATTCTTACTACCTATCATTATTTTTCTAGGCCGAATTTCGGATGTTACGCTAGGCACCTTGCGAATTATCTTTGTTTCCAAAGGCAAACGAACTATCGCACCAATAATCGGCTTTTTTGAAATATTTATTTGGGTGGTTATAATTTCTCAGATACTATCGCGTGCAAACGATTTAACGGCATATTTAGCTTATGCTGGAGGCTATGCTACAGGCACATACATCGGGATGTATATTGAAAACAAACTTGCATTTGGTATATTGTTGTATCGTGTTTTTACGAAAACGGACGGTGCATTTCTGTTGCGCAAATTAAGTGAAAATAATTTTGGTGCAACTCTTGTAAGGGCTGAAGGATCAGTGGGTGAAGTAGATCTTATTGAAATTGTTGTTATTCGTAAAAAGAGTAAAGAGATAGAATCAATTATAGGACAGCATGATAAAAATGCTTTTTTTGTTATTGAAGATGTAAGAGATTCTCAAAATGGTATATTTCCTAAAACAGTTTCACTTTTTAATCGTTGGCGCCCCGGCAAATAATAAAAGTTTAAATTAATTATATTTTAATTTATTTTTTTTGTAGTTTTGCAACGCAAAGATTTATTAGAACTGTATAAGTCTTCAAATATACACCACGTAAAGAGTTTTAATAATGGTAAATTCATTTTTAAGCAAGTTTAAGCCAAAGGAACCTAAGTTTTTCCCATTACTTTCTGGTTTATCAGACGTAATTATTGAAATATCAGAAATGATGATTGAGTTTATAAAAAATTATAATCCTGATACAGCTGAAGAGTATTATAAAAAAGTAAAAATAATTGAACGTGAAGGTGACAAATTATCTAATAAGATTTTTGACGAACTAAACATTACTTTCATTACGCCTTTTGATAGAGAAGATATTAATAATTTATCTTCAACAATGGATGATGTGAATGATTATGTAAATAGTGCAGCTAAGAGAATTTATTTGTACCGTCCAGTTAGAATGCCAAATGAAGCACTTCAATTAGCTAAGAATATAAAAGAGAGTGCATTATACATAAAAAAATCTGTTGATGAGCTACAAAACCTCAAAAAACGCACTGCATATATTAAAGAATATTGTTATCAATTGCATGTAATAGAAAACAACTCAGATGATATCTACGAATTATTCCTGATTGATTTATTCAAAAATGGAAAAGATGCCATCGAAGTTATTAAAGAAAAAGAGTTTGTATACGAATTAGAAAAGGCAACAGACGCTGCTGAAACTGTTGGCAAAATTATCAAAACTATCATTGTAAAATACGCATAACATTTGCTGAAACAGATTAAAATGAGTTTATTAATTACAGTTATAGTTTTAGGTTTAATATTCGATTACATTAATGGTTTTCACGATGCAGCTAACTCTATAGCTACAGTCGTATCTTCCAAAGTACTATCACCTTTTCAAGCAGTGCTTTGGGCTTCTTTTTTTAATTTTTCAGCTTTCTTTGTTGCTAAATATTTAATAGGTGAATTTGGGATTGCCAACACTGTATCTAAAACCGTATTTACTGAATATATAACTCTACCTATTATTTTTTCAGGATTAATCGGCTCTATTTTTTGGAACTTACTCACCTGGTGGTTTGGTATTCCATCCTCTTCATCACATGCTTTGATTGGGGCTTTTGCAGGTGCTGCCATAGCTGCCCATGGTTTTAATTCAGTTAATAGCGAAACTATTATTATAATATCCCTATTCATTGTAGTTGCGCCTCTTATTGGGATGATTTCTGGAGTAATTTTCTCTTCTATCACTTTGCATATTGCTAAAAACAGCCATCCCAGCCGTGCTGTCACTTGGTTCAAACGTTTACAGTTAGGTTCATCGGGCTTATTAGCACTTGGACAAGGTTTAAACGACTCGCAAAAAGTGATGGGCATTATAGCTGCTGCCTTAATTAGTTACTCAAGCACCTATAAAGATGTACCTGCTTGGCTTTATTTAGATAATATTGATAATATACATACCTGGGTACCGCTTGCATGTTTTAGCTTCATTGCCTTAGGCACCCTCACAGGAGGCTGGAAAATCATAAAAACTATGGGTAGTAGTATTACTAAAATAACACCTGTGGAGGGTTTTGCTGCTCAAGTTTCAAGTGCTTTTACTCTGTTTTTTGTTACTCTATTCCACGTACCTGTTAGTACTACACATGTAGTTACAGGTTCTATAGTTGGAGTTGGCTCGCTAAAGAGATTATCAGCTGTTAGATGGGGAGTTACTCAGAAACTTGTCGTTGCATGGATAATTACGATACCTATTAGCGCATTAGTAGCTGCAATAGCTTACTGGTTAATTGGTATTCATTTATAAATAAATAAACTAAAACAATAATAAATTGAATTTTGCGTTTAAATGTATTGTTTTTGATATAAACTATCATATAAACAAATTATATTTTTGTACTTGTATTAATTATCAATATCTTTGTGCCAATTACTTAAACTTTAATTTTAAATGTTCAGCTTTCATAAGATAAAACCTAGTTATATTTTATTGGTATCAGTTGTAGTTATCTTTTTTAGCTCGTGTATTACGTCTAAAAACATTAACTACCTTCAAGAACCAAAAGGACCCATTCCTAGCTATAATGCAGATATAGGCTATGAGGAATATGTATTGGCACCTTATGATAAAGTATTCTTGAAAGTATATTCACCTAATAAAGATATCAATATCCTTTTCAATGGCAATAACAACCAAATGTCGGCTATGATGAGCGGCACGTCCGATTATTCCGACTTGTTTACTTATACTATTTCAGAAAATGGTAATATTAAGTTGCCCATGATAGGAGATGTCAAAATTGCTGGATTATATGTGAGGGAAGCTAAAAAAATTATAGAAGAATCCATCCAAACTATCATGATTGATGAGTGCTCAATTGATTTACGAACAGTAGGTAGATATTTTAGTATAATTGGAGGTAATGTAAATGGTAAATATCCTATTTTGCGCGAAAAGATGAATATTTTTCAGGCGATTGCTATGGCTGGCGATTTAGCGGAGACAAGTGATAGACAAGAAATCAAAATATTGCGAGAAACTCCTTCTGGACACCAAATTAAAGTTTTTGATGTTAGAAGTAAAGATATTATTAACTCTGAATTTTATTATATTCAACCTAATGATGTAATTTACGTACAGGAAGTTAAGACTCAGTTTTTTTCTGTAACAAACGTTGGTAATGTATTTACAACAGTCTTTTCAACAGTTTCATTTGGTATGCTTGTTTACAATTTAACTAAACCTGTAAGCAAAAAGCCGTCAGAAAACAATCCTGATATAATTGATTAATAGCTATGAATAAATTAAAATCTATACACTTTAAGCTTTTTGTCTATCTATTATTTAGCATTATCTTGGCTTTCCTGTTTAATTCATGCTATACTCAAAAAGACAAAAGATTACTTCAAACATCTAAAAACTTACCAAAATACGAAGAAGTCAATTACGAAGAATATCTAATTAGAGTCAATGATGAACTTTTATTTAGAATAACCAGTACTGATGAAGAATTCATTAATTTGATTAGCTCTGGTAGTAGCGTAAGTCAACAAAATGCCATAACTTATCGTGTATTTCCTGATGGAACAATTGATATGCCGTTTATTGACTCTATCTTTGTAGCAGGTAAAACATTGCAAGAAGCTGCACAAGCTATCCAAAGAAAGTTTATTCAAATTATACCTGATGCGGAAGTAAAACTTACTTTAGCAAATAAAAGCTATACAGTAGTTGGAGAAGCTGGAACAGGAATTTTCCCTATTTATAAAGAAAAACTTAATATATATCAAGCTTTAGCTCAATCTGGAGAAATAGCTTTGACTGGAGATAGAAAACATGTGAAAATTATTAGAGAATTTGAAGGTCATCCTAAAATTTTAGAATTCGATATTAGACCAAACTCAGTGATTAAGTCTAAATACTATTATATTTACCCAAACGATATTATTTACGTACAGAGAGACTCATCCAGTTTTTATAAGGTAAATAATTACGGTTCCCTTTTAGGATTAATTAGTTCTTCAATTTCTTTTTTTACTACTGTTTATTATATAACACTCATCAATCCTAGATAGGGATATATTATATATCCAAATTAAGTAAAAATAATTTATTTTATCATTGACTATGGAGGAAAACAAGAATTATACACAAAAATTTGATGAAAACGAAGAATCAAACTTTAGCATAATGGAATGGCTCATGCTGTTTCTTCACTATTGGTATTTATTTGTAATATTTGTGGGAATTGCTATTGGATTAGCATATCTTAAAAATAGAACCTGGATTGAGAGTTATAAATCAACTGGGACAATTATTTTAGAAGAAGGTCGGTATAGTGGCAGTCAACAACAAGCTTTTATGCAAGGTTTTGGAGTTCAATCAGGATACAGGAATATAGAGAATCAAGTAATCATGCTTTCTTCATACGATTTGATAAATCGAGTTGTTGATAGTATTCCATTTCTACAAGTCGATTATATCACTAAAGGTAATTTTAAAACTCGAAATCTATATGAGAATACACCCTTTGTAGTTTTAACTGATTTTATTGATCCTAGAGCTTATGGGATATTATTTAAGATTGAAATAAACCCAGATGGAACATACATTATAAGCGATGAAGATGGCAGATTTGACAAAAGTATGGAGATTAATGGAAGATTAGGAATTCCTATTCAACATAATTTATTTTTCTTAACTGTTGAACGAACAAATAACCCCATCTCTAATCGAACATTTTATTTCCGATTTCGCTCTAAAGAATCTTTAATTTCAGAATTCATGAGCAGGCTTCAAACTTCTTTTGTTACAGAAGGTTCATCAATACTTGGTATTTCATTGGTTAGTCAAACGCCATCAAGAGATATCGACTTTATCAATACTTTAATGGAAGTCTTTATTTCAGAAAATTTAGAAAGAAAAAATGATGCGGCTTCAAAAACAATTAGCTTTATTGATCATCAGCTAGATACAGTTTCCAAATCATTATCTGTATCTGAAGGTGCAATGACCAACTTTAGAAGAAGTAATCAGTTAGTTGATTTATCCAGCCATTCATCTAAGGTGCTTGGAAAAGCGTCACAATATGATGAACAACTTTCTCAACTTCAATTGCGCGAAACATACTTAAATTATCTAACAAATTATTTACAAACGAACATTGAGTCTGGAAGTATCGTTGCGCCATCTAGCTTAGGCTTAAATGAACCTATGCTAATGAGTTTAGTACAGCAATTTAATGAAGTTTTAACTAAGAAGTTAGAAACAAACGAGAAAAACCCTCTATATGCACGCTATGAACGTGATATTGAAAGCTTAAAGAACTCTATTAATGAGGTTATTAAGAATATCCAAGCTACAATGAATATTGAGCGTAGCGACTTAAAAGGGAAGTTAGCTTCAGTAGATAGAGAAATTAGTGCTCTACCCGTTAAAGAGATGCAATTAGTAGGAATTGAGAGAAAGTATCGAGTTGATGATAGCTACTACTCATTCTTTTTACAGAAAAAAGCGGAAGCTGCTATCCAAAAAGCATCTAACAGTCCCGACAACTTTGTGTTAGATAAAGCAAGAATTACGGCACTGACAAATAGTGGAACTAAATCCAAAACATTAAGTACTTATATCTTATTAGGTTTATTAATTCCTGCAATTTTCATTATATTGAAAGAGCTTTTCAACTCAACAATACGAGATGCGCGAGATATTGAAAAAACAAGCAACTACCAATTAATTGGAACTGTGAAAAAAACAAAATCTACCGATCCAGTATTTGCAGCAACAAGACCTAGATCTTCATTTGCTGAGATATTTAGGGTTATTCGAACTCGCATTGAGTTTATCGTTCAGCGTAAGAGAGATATTGTTATAATGAGTACTTCTGCTGAATCGGGCGATGGTAAAACGTTTTTCAACATCAACTTAGCAGCAACATATGCAATGAGTGGACAAAAAACACTTTTAATCGATATGGATATCCGAAAACCTAACGTTCATACGCGCTTAGGATTTGAAGATAATGAAGGTGTAACCGATTATCTAATTGGTAGCAAAACTTTGGACGAATTAATTATTCGTGATGAAAAATATAAATTTGATATTTTACCAGCAGGAAGCATTCCTCCAAATCCTGGAGAATTGATTAGCTCCGAAAAACTGAAACAAATGTTGCTTGAGCTTCGCTCTCAATATACCTTTATTATTATTGATACTAGCCCTATCGGATTAGTTGCAGATGCTTATCCAATATCAATGCAAGTAGATGTGTCTCTTCTCATAGCTAGAAGTAACAAGACTAATAAGTCGAACTTCAAAAGCTTGAATAACCAATTAAATTCAGATAAATTAGATAACTTTTATTGTATTCTTAATGATGTTGACTTTGAAAACACTCTTTATGGAAAATACAGTAAAGGATATGGATACAACTACGGATATGGTTATGGATATTATGGTAGAAAACGTGACGCGAAACAATATCTACACTACTACGATGATGAAGTCAAATAGGAAATAGTTTTTCTATAATCAAAAACTATATATACAAAAAAACGGATTATTAGGTTTAGAACTTAATAATCCGTTTTTTGTGTTTAATACATTTGTTATCTATTATACATCGTAAGTAGTAGAGGCAGTATCTCCTCCGTGTCCGGTCCAGTTGGTATGGAAGTATTCTCCACGTGGTTTATCAACGCGTTCATACATATGAGCACCAAAGTAATCACGCTGTGCTTGAAGTAAGTTTGCTGGCAAACGCTCTGTGCGGAAACCATCGAAATAGTTTAATGCTGCAGTTATAGCCGGAATTGGAATACCATTCTCCATAGCTGTTGCTGCTACTCTACGCCAACCCGCTTGCGCTTTCTCCACCTCTTCTTTGAAAAATGGATCTAACAGTAAATTAGGCAAAGAAGGATTCTTTTCAAATGCTACTTTTATATCTTTCAAAAATACGGAACGAATAATACAACCACCACGCCACATAAGCGCTATTGAACCGTAATCCAAATCCCAATTATGCTCTTTGGCTGCTTCCATCAGCAGGTTATAACCTTGCGCATAGGAAACGATTTTTGACGCATAAATAGCTTCTTCCAAATCTTTGATAAATTGCTCTTTATCTCCTTTGAAATTAGGAGTTGGGCCTGAAAGTACTTTTGAAGCTTCTACTCTTAAATCTTTTTGAGCCGACAAAGTACGCGAGAATACAGACTCAGCAATCAAAGTCAATGGAATACCTATGTCTAAAGCCGAAGTAGCTGTCCATTTACCTGTTCCTTTCTGACCAGCTGTATCCAATATCTTTTCTACCAAGGGACTGCCATCTTCATCTTTGAAAGCTAAAATATCGCGGGTAATTTCAATCAGATAAGAATCTAACTTCCCTTCATTCCATTTTTTGAAAATTTCATGCTGTTCAAAAGCATCCATTCCCAACAAGTCTTTCATAATATGATACGCTTCATTGATAATTTGCATATCTCCATATTCAATACCATTATGCACCATTTTCACATAATGCCCTGCTCCATCGGCACCAACCCAGTCGCAGCAAGGAGCCCCATCTTCTACTTTAGCTGAGATAGATTGAAAAATATCCTTTACAAAAGGCCAAGCTTTAGCAGAACCACCCGGCATCATTGAAGGACCATTTAAGGCTCCCTCTTCTCCACCCGAAACACCAGTACCTACATAAAGCAAACCTTTACTTTCTACATATGCTGTGCGACGTACCGTATCTGGATAATGACTATTACCTCCATCGATAATAATATCCCCTGGCTCAAGTAAAGGCAAGAGATTTTCGATAAAATCATCAACTGGCTTTCCTGCTTTCACAAGCATCATCACTTTACGTGGGCTCTCCAAAGAGTTTACCAACTCTTCCAACGAAGCGGCTCCAATAAAATTTTTGCCGGCACCACGTCCATTTACAAAGTTTTCTACCTTTTCTACTGTACGGTTAAATACGGCTACCGTATAACCTTTACTTTCCATGTTGAGAACCAAATTCTCACCCATTACGGCTAAACCAATTAAGCCTATGTCTGCTTTTTGTTTCATTTTATATTTATTTATTATAGTTTTTCCTATCTTATCTTACAATTCAAGCCAATCAAACTCTTCAATATCTATCAAAAAGAATTTGATTTTTATATCTGTTTGAAATACAAATTTACAACATTTTTAATAAAAACTCCTGCATTATAATTAAACATATATATTATTAGTCTTGTTCGATAAAATTTAAATATATTCATATAGGATCATAAAAGACTAACTACACAACCAACCTAAAGTAATCCGTATTGTCTATAAATTATTCTCAACTTATTATTAATGATATAAACTATAAAGAATAGTACCAATAAATTACTATAAAATCGTATCAACTCCCCCTTTGGGGCTTGGGGACCGAGTATAAAAAAAGGATAAAAAGAGAATCCTTATTGATAACTCTATTTATCCTTTATAATATTGATTAAATCAACTCTCCTAACCCACAGAAACTGTTGAGTCAATTTCCTTTACCAAACCTTTCAAAACATCACCAGGGCCTAACTCTATAAACTCTG
>CAYFTO010000019.1:24933-27031 GCA_964346125.1 uncultured Paludibacter sp. | reverse complement strand
ACCGAAGTGTTTGGTAATTGAGTGATGTATTTTATTTTAATGTATTTACCTTTGGTAGCTGGTGGAGGAAAATTTTCAATTTCAGGCAACAGCGCTTCGTTCAATTTTCTTGTCGGAATTTTACGCTCTTTATTGATGTAAACTTCTTTAGCATGATCCAATACTTTTAGAATTCTTTGCTTATTAGGAACAGAGGTAAAAACAATCGGAAAATCAACAAAAGGAGCAAATCGTTCGCGGATCTCTTTTTCAATATTCTTAATATCGTTTACTCCCTTATTTTCGATTAAATCCCATTTATTTACAACTACAACCAAGCCTTTTCTGTTTTTTTGAATTAACGAAAATATGCTTAAATCCTGATTTTCAATGCCACGTGTTGCGTCAACCATCAGAATACAAACATCCGAATTTTCGATGGCCCTAACGGCTCTTACCACAGAATAATACTCCAAATCTTCGTGTACCTTTGATTTTTTACGAATACCAGCAGTATCTACCAAATAAAAATGGTGTCCATATTTGTTGTATTCTAAATAGATAGAATCACGTGTTGTACCTGCAATATCAGTAACGATTGTACGCTCTTCTTCTAATAGAGTATTGATGAAAGATGATTTACCAGCATTTGGTCTACCAACTACAGCAATACGAGGTAAGTCATCTAAGTCCTCTTCTTTTTCAGTAGGCTTGAAATAACTCACCAGTTTGTCTAAAAGATCACCACTGCCAAGTCCATTGATGGAGCTAATCATAAAAGGATGATCCAAGCCAAGTTTATAAAATTCAGCAGTTTGATACTCCATATCAAATGTATCTGCCTTATTTGCAACTAAAATTACTGGTTTGTTACTTCGTCTTAAAATTTGCGCAACCAAATCATCCATATCGGTTATACCAGTTTGTGTATCAACAACAAAAAGAATAACATCGGATTCATCAATAGCTAAAAGCACTTGACGCTTTATTTCTTCTTCAAAAATATCAGATGAATTGACAACCCAACCGCCTGTGTCAATGATTGAAAACTCTTGTCCGTTCCACTCGCTTTTTCCATATTGACGGTCACGTGTGGTACCAGCTTGTTCGTTTACTATTGCTCGTCTGGTTTTGGTGAGTCTATTAAATAGTGTAGATTTACCAACATTGGGTCTTCCAACTATTGCAACTATATTTCCCATTTTTCTAAAATTTATACTTCGTTATACTATTTACGAAGTGGATTAATTAATAATTAATTTTCTCTTTTCAGTATCTTCTCTAAAGAAAGCTACTGTGGGTGAAAATATTTTTGCAAAGATACGTTTTTTTGCTAACTAATGAATAATAATTCACGATACTTTGGTAGAGGCCAGATTTCATTGTCAACAATAAGCTCTAACTTATCGATGTGATTTCTGATTATTTCAAAGAATGGATAGACTGTATCGTGGTATAAAATTGCTTTATCACGAATATTTTCGATAATGTTTGCTTTTTTTCTTGCTGCTACCATGGCATCTACATTTGATTTGATACCCGAAATATGTACGGCTATCTCTTCAATCAGTGCTATATCGTGTTCATTGAGTGTTTTGGCTTTCTCTTTATCAAATACCAACCCAAGTTTATACACATTTTCAAGTAATACAGTTTGATACTTAGTAGCAACAGGGATTATATGATTCATCGAAATATCTCCTAATACACGCGCTTCTATTTGGGTTTTCTTAGTGTAAATTTCCCATTTCACCTCATTTCTAGCTTCCAACTCACGCTTGTTAAGGACATTGGTTTCTTCAAACATTTCAATACTCTTATCTTCCAAATAGCAATCATAAATAAGCGGAACGCTAGTTTCACAATCTAAGCCTCTTTTTATAGCTTCATCAATCCACTCTTTACTATATCCATTCCCGTCAAATCGTATATCTTTACTCTTTTTGATATACTTTCTTATGATGCTATATAAGGCTTCTTCTTGGCTTTTTCCACTCTCAATTTTACTATCTACTTCTTTTTTGAAGTCACTTAATTGCTTGGCCATCACTGTATTCAGTACGATAAGTGCAGAAGCACAATTTGCAGATGACCCAACAGCTCGAAACTCAAAACGATT
>CAYFTO010000019.1:0-24833 GCA_964346125.1 uncultured Paludibacter sp. | reverse complement strand
TCATGAAGTAATAATTTGAAGTGATGTTTGATTGCAATTCGATCCATCAAAGACATTATTAGCAAGTTTTGGTCATTTGCCAAATTAATTTCACCATAAATAGGTGCAATCTCAAATTGATTTGGAGCTACTTCGTTGTGTCTTGTTTTAAGAGGAATACCGTATTTATAGGCTTCAAATTCTACTTCACGTATAAATGCAACAACACGTGGCGGCACAGAACCAAAATAATGATCTTCAAGTTGTTGGTTTTTAGCACTTTCATGTCCCATCAGAGTTCGGCCTGTTAATTTTAAGTCAGGACGAGTATGATAGAGAGCTAAATCGACTAAAAAGAACTCTTGCTCCCATCCGAGGTAAGTAGTTACTTTCTTAACTTTGGGATCAAAATAATTGCACACATCTACAGCCGCTTTATTCAATGCCGCTAAAGAGCGCAGTAAAGGTGTTTTATAATCCAATGCTTCGCCTGTAAATGAGATAAAAACAGTAGGAATACAGAGCGTATCATCAACAATAAATGCAGGTGATGAAGGATCCCAAGCTGTATAGCCACGTGCTTCGAAAGTATTTCGTATCCCACCACTTGGGAAACTTGAAGCATCAGGTTCTTGTTGTGCTAATACTTTGCCAGAAAAACTTTCTATAATATCTTCTCCAGGTTTGCCAGCATACTCTATAAAAGAATCATGTTTTTCGGCCGTACTATCATTTAATGGTTGAAACCAGTGCGTATAATGAGTTGCACCCATTTCGATCGCCCAACGTTTCATTCCTTTGGCAATTAAGTCTGCATATTCGCGTGACAAAGTCTTACCTTTATCAATTGCATCTGTTAAAACTTTGAGTTCTTCTCTTGATAAATACTTTGTCATCTGTTTTCTATTAAAAACATTTTTACCAAAGTATTCTGGTGATCTTTTATCGGGGGTAGCTACAGAAATTGAACCACGTTTATTAGCCTCTTCAACTGCACGAAATCTGAATTCTGACATATATATAAGAATTTGTAAGCAAATTAGTTTGCAAAGATACAGAAAATTGATTTAAGTTAGAAAAAACTAACAATTGAATTCAAATTTATAATATATAAGTTTTAATATTATTTTATGTGTAAATTTTAAATTAGATAGAAACTTTAGTATATTTGCAAGGATTTATGATACTAATGATAATATATTTAAAAAATCAAAAAATGCGAATTATAAAATTATTGATTGTTTCCTTATTTCTTATGGGTCAATTGAGTTATGCTCAAATTGTTGATGACTCTATTTATATTAATAATGTAAATAATACATTTCAACAAGATGACAATCCGTTATATAGCGATTATTCTACAAAATACTATAGATGGGTAAAACCTGTTTTTGATGATATTGATATTGATGCATTACAAAAAACTAAGAGTGAGCATGAGGCTTATCTATCAGAAATATCTCTTCTTGAAACAATCTTATCAAAAAACAAAACAGAATTGAAGCGCTATCAATCCGAATTGAAAGAGCTACAAAAAGCACTTTCGAATGATAAAAAAAATGCAAAAGAAAGACGCCGTTACTTCAAAGATGAAGAGAAGATGCTTAAAAAGGAGAAGAAAATGAGAGATAAGGAGTTGAAAATGCTTCGTAAAGAGCGTAAAGAATTGAGAAAAAACTCCAAAGACTATTCAAGCTATCAAATGGATGAATACCTAATTAATATCAGTAATCGTGAAAATAGATTACAATATGCAAATGATGTTTGGATACAAAAGCAAGATCGACTGAAATACGATATGACAAGCTTGGTTGAAGTAGAGAATGAAATTCGCGAAAAAGATGTTGAATTGAACAATCGAAAAAGAGAACTTGATGGATATGCAAATCAACTAACACTCAAGCAAAAGCAGTTGAAATTAGAGAAAAAGCAGGTAAACTTAGAGATGAAAAGAGCTAAAAAAGCTTTGAAATTAGAAGAAAAATTCAAGTAATAAACTATCTATTTGGTAGTAATTCGTAATGTATCAGAGGGTTAAAGGTATAAACTTTTAACCCTCTAATTATTCTATTAAAATAATAAAATAATATAGATTTATGATTTTAAGCAGTGAAAACTAATTAATATCTTTGTGTAATTAAAAATAGAAATAATAATTTTACATGTTTCCAAAATTAAAATACTATATAGAAAGTATGCGATTGCGTACGCTACCATTGGCAGTTTCTGGCGTCATTGTAGGTGCTGCGCTTGCTGCCTATTCGCATTCATTTCAATTATCAATTTTTATTTTAGCTTTGCTTACAGCTATTTCATTGCAAATAGTATCTAATATTGCAAACGAACTCGGTGATTTAGAAAAAGGCACAGATAATGAGTTTAGGCAAGGACCTATTAGAAGTGTACAAAGAGGAAACTTAACGTATAAAAACGTTTTGAATTTTTTATACCTATTTCTGGGTATTTCAGCAGTAGTCGGCTTAATTTTGGTTTACTTTTCTTTTGATTCCTTGTTTTCTCGAGAGGGTATCACAATGCTTATTTTAGGAGCTTTTGCCATGATAGCCTCTGTGAAATACACTTTTGGAAATAAGGCATACGGCTATATTGGATTAGGTGATGTTTTTGTTTTTCTGTTTTTTGGTTTGGTAGCTGTTATAGGTGTTTATTACTTGATGACAAAAACTATAAACAGCTCTCTTTTGCTGCCAGCTTCGGCAATCGGATTATTATCAACTGCTATGCTTAACCAAAATAACATGCGCGATATTAAGAACGATGAAGTTTTTAAGAAAAAGACTGTGGTTGTTAGGATGGGTATTCAGCACGCTCGTATTTACCATCTTTTGCTTATCCTTTTAGCTTTTTTGTTCATGTCGCTATTTGTGTTTTTATTCATGAATAATGATCTAAGAGCCTATCTGTTTTTACTCAGTGCTCCAATTTTCATTTATCATTTGCTTTATGTATTCAAAAGCAGTGATAAAGCTTTGGATAAACATATGAAAATAATATCATTAGGTACGCTAATATTTGCTCTTCTATTTGCAATTAGTTCGTTTTTTTAATTCAATGAAAATGAAATTTACAACACCTGTTTCTATCAATAAGGCTAAATTTGAATTAGATTATCAAAAGAAAATCTTATTACTTGGCTCTTGTTTTGTTGATAATATAGGCGCTAAATTGCAACGCGCTTTATTACTTAGCTTGGTAAATCCTTTTGGTGTTTTGTATAATCCTTTGTCGCTTGCTTCAAGTTTACGTAGATTGATGGGGAAGGATATGTTTGAAGAGAAAGATTTATTCAAACAAGGCTCATTATGGAGTAGTTTTTCTCATAGCTCGGCTTTTTCTTCAACATCAGTGACTGAAACTTTGCAAAACATAAATTCACGTCTCGTAGCAGCGCGATACTTTATGCAAGAGATGGATGTGCTGGTAATTACATTTGGTACAGCTTGGATATATGAATTGAAGTCGAGTAGGGAGGTGGTTTCTAATTGCCACAAAATACCTTCAAATCAGTTTTTACGTCGTCGATTAAGTGTAGAAGAGATTGTTACAGAGCTGAATGAAGTCTTTGTTGAATTAAAAAAACAAAACCCACAACTTCAGATTTTATTAACAGTCAGTCCAATCCGTCATTGGAAAGATGGTGCACACGAAAACACCATTAGTAAATCCACTTTGCATTTAGCTGTTGCTGAGCTACAATCAAAGTTAGAATATGTAAGTTACTTTCCTGCTTTTGAAATTATGATGGATGAGTTGCGTGATTACCGTTTTTATGCAAGCGATATGCTTCATCCCAGTGATGATGCAGTTCAATTTATTTGGAATCGTTTTACTGATTCATTTTTTTCAGAAGATACGAATAACTTGATTAATCGTATTGAAAAGCTTAAATCATCTATTGATCATCGACCCTTACATCGCGAGACTAAAGAGTATGAACAATTTTTGCTTCATATAGAAGAAACAAAGCAAAAAATGATTAATGAATATCCATTTTTGAAACAAAGATTTTAATATTTGATACAAAAAGAATAAATAATTACTTAAATCAATATCTGAATTAAGATTTTATTAATAAAACATTCAATTTTCAAAAAATATAATTATCTTTGAAGTTATATACTGAGTATTAATATTCTTATGAATGAAGTTAAAATATTTTTATTGTAATACTAAATAACACACTTTATGAAAAAAGAAGATGACCTATTGGTTTATGACGACGACGCAGCAGTCGAGTTTATATTAAAAAATATACCTGATGAAATGCGCGAAAACATTACGGCTGATTCAATAAATTACATTTTGGATTTGCTGTATGAGTTTTTTGAACAAAAAGGTTTAATAAATGAAGAGTCGACAGAAGAAGCAAGCATTGATGAAGAAGAAATGCTTGACTTTGTTGTAAAGACTGCCGAAAAAGAAGACGTATTATTAAGCGAAGAAGAGATTATCGAAATTCTTGAAGGTGAGTACGAGTATGGAAAAACACTCGGTATTTACTTCGATAACGAATAATTTTATTGTATAAACCTATTAATAACACCTTTTCAAGCTTTGATGAGGTGTTATTATCTTATTATTAAAGAAATTTGTATTATATATTATATTTGTGGGTTAGATTTATAGCTCTATTACCGTTTACAATTCTTTACTGGATTTCTGATATTCATTATTTTTTAATCTATTACGTATTCGCTTACCGAAAGAAACTTGTACGTAAAAATCTAATCTATTCTTTTCCCAACAAGTCAGCTAAAGAACTGAAAAAAATAGAGAAGGAATTTTACCGACATTTTACTGACTTACTTTTTGAAGGTCTAAAATTATCAGGAATGAATGAAAAGCAAGTTAATAAACATGTTAAGTTTGCTGGATATGAACAGCTACAATCTCTGATTGATGAAGGGAAAAGTGTAATGCTATATTCATCGCATTATTGCAACTGGGAATGGCAATCGGCTTTGTCGATTTATTTTTCTACTGATAAATCTTTATATCAGATTTATAAAAGACAATCAAATGATTCTGTAGATAGATTAATTGCAGGGATTCGTACAAAATTTGGAGGTGTAAATATTGAAATGAAAAGTTTACTTCGTGAAATGGTGAGGATGAAAAATAAAGGACAAAATGGAATTTTTGCTTTGCTTTCAGATCAATCGCCTGGTCGTTCAAGTATTCATTATCATACGCAGTTTCTGAATCAAAACACAGCTGTAATTACAGGTACTGAACAAATATCGAAGAAGTTTGATTATCCTGTTTTTTACACAAGAATGAATAAAATAAAAAGAGGTTATTATACTTGCGAATATATTCCAATAACTCTTTCTCCAAAAGAGCTTGATGATTTTGAAATAAGCGAAAAGTATATGCGGCTTCTCGAAGAGGATATTATCAATGATCCTGCTTATTGGCTTTGGTCTCATAACCGATGGAAAATAACACGAAATAATTAAGGCTAAGAAAAGTAAAACTTATAAAGTATGTCAGTATCAATTGTAATTTTAAATTGGAATGGGATGGGGCTACTGGAAAAATTCCTTCCATCGTTGGTTGAAAGTATTGAAGAGATGCCACAGGCTCAGATAATTGTAGCTGATAATGGCTCTAAAGACCAATCTGTTGCATTCCTTAGAGAAAAATATGCAGACAAAGTAAAAATAATAATGCTTGAGAAAAACTTTGGTTTTGCTGAAGGCTATAATCTTGCATTGAAATATATTGACACAAAATATTATATTTTACTCAATTCGGATGTAAAAGTTAGTAAAGATTGGTTGCAAATTTTATGGCAGTATATGGAGAATAATCCAAGTGTAGCTGCTTGCCAACCAAAAATTCTATCGTATAAACAGCCCAACTACTTTGAATACGCAGGTGCAGCTGGCGGTTATATTGATAAATATGGTTACCCTTTTTGCCGTGGTCGCATTTTTAATGTCGTGGAGGAGGATAAAGGACAGTATGATGATATTCGAGATGTGTTTTGGGCATCAGGTGCATGTATGATGATAAGAAGTGAAGAATATTGGAATGCTGGTGGATTAGATTCTGAGTTTTTCGCTCATATGGAAGAGATAGATTTATGTTGGCGTTTAAATAGTAGTGGAAAACGCATTGTATGCAATCCAAATAGCGTTGTATTTCATGTAGGGGGTGAAAGTTTATCAAGTGATAATCCTAAGAAAACATTCTTAAACTATAGGAATAATCTATTAATGCTTTATAAGAATCTACCTCAAAAATATTTAAAAAAAACATTTGATAAGCGTTTTTATTTGGATAACTTAGCAGCCGCTGCTATGATGCTACAATTCAAACCTAAGCATATGCGTGCGATTGCAGATGCTCGTACTGAATTCAGAACCATTCAAAATCAATTTGCAGATAAGAGGCGCGAAAATATCCTTAATTCAGTTACTTCTACAGCAAAAACAATGTACCTTGAAAGTATCTTGAGTGAGTTTTATCTAAAAAGGCATAAGAAATTTAGTGAGTTAAGTAATATCGATCAGCTTTTACGAGAAAATGAAGAGGCAGCACAAACAAAAGATGATGATTGACAATGAATAGGAATGATAACAAATAAGAAAAATATTAAGAACGATCTATTAAGAAATTATGTAAGACTTGGTAAATCTTGTTTTATACCTGGATTTTTGTATTTAATTTCAAATTTACTCGTTTATTCTAAATATACTTTTTTGTTTTTTATTTTCCTATTTATTTTTCAAAATACCACTGCTGACGATTCAAATAATATAGATAGCATAATGAATGAAATTATGCGTGCGTCTTTAGAATATGGCAGCATAGCAGAAAGTTATGAAGCAGAAGTTTATATGAAAACAACTGTAGAAACTCAAAAGAAAAATTTTCTTTATAAATATACCAATCTAATACCAGATTTTGTAATTCACGATCCCAACAATGATAGTGCAATTATTGAATCTTTTAGCAAAATAAAGTTTACAGCTCCATTTACATACTCTCAAGATATTAAATATGTGAATGGCACACTTACCAAGAAACAAGATATTGCACGACTTCCTTTTCGTTTTATTAGTATGGATGTTTATAAAGAGAGTGCACATGGTGAAACTTTCTTCCTTCCACTTCATTTTTCGACATCAAAATATTATGATTATGAGATAATTTATATTGATAAATCGCAAAATAAACATAAATATATCATTGCATATCTTCCCAAATATATCAATCCTCAACTGATTAGTGGCAACTTTACCGTTGAAGAAGGCTCGTGGCGTGTGCTTAATTTTTATGGAAAAGGAAACGATCTATTTTTTGATTTTTCTTTTTTGATTCTTATGGGTGAAGATGAAAAGAACAGATATTTTCCAGTTAAATTTGACATCAAAGAGACTTATAATTATCTTGGTAATAGGGTTTTAAATAGGTATCAAGCCAATTTGGATTATGTAAACATTGTTTATAAAGTATCATCAGAACGCGAAAAAAATTATAATTTAGGTAATAAGTTTCAGATGCGTTTGGATTCCGTTCCATTGAAAATGGATGTTAGTTTATGGGATAGCATAAGGCGTGTGCCTCTAACAAGTAAGGAGAAATCAATCTTAGATGATTACTATGAAAAAGAAAAAAATAAAATAATACAAGAGCAGAGTGATTCATCGAATAGCAAAAGTCCTAAAAAAAGTAGTAATAAATTAGTCAAGAATGTAGTTGTTAATACAAAATACAGGTATAAATCTGGTGACTTTCAGTACAGTGGCTTACTCAATCCATTGATGTTTGGATACTCAACCCGCGATGGAATTACGTATCAACAAAAAGCTCGTTTTCATTTTAATCTGCCACGCCAACAGCGAATAAATATCAATCTTTCAGGAAGTTATTTGTTTGGGCGAAAACAATTTAATTATGGAGTTAAGACCGTTTGGAACTATGAGCCGTTTAAGTTAGGTTACTTAAAATTAGATATTGGGCGAGGAAATCCTGTTTATAGCTCACGCTTTCTTCATCAATTAAATGATTCACTTTATACACTAAATAAAGCAAGTAAATATTATTTCAAGGATTATTATGCTAAATTGTATAACAGTATTGAGTTAGCTAATGGTTTGCAACTGGGTACAGGCATTGATTATCATATTCGCCAACCTTATATGGATGCTTTACCAATACCGGGTATTGTAAGAGATTTAGAAAACGCAGATGATCAGAATATTTTTAAGACACAATATGACTTTGTACCTTTAGTAAGCTTAAGTTGGACACCAGAACAATACTATGTATTAGAAAGAAATCAAAAAACATATGTTCGTTCAAACTATCCTACTTTTAAAATAGAATTAGCAAAAAGTTTAACGGGTGTATTGAATAATGAGTCATCTTATGCTCGGGCGGAATTTGATGTAAACCAACAAATTCGATTTGGAAGTTTAAGTAGTTTAAATTTACATACAGGCTTGGGTATGTTTTTCAATCAATCGGATGAGTACTTCAATGATTTTAGTTATTTTGCACGCACTCATTTCCCCGAAACATGGGGTGATGGCATAGGAGGAAGCTTCAACGTATTGCGAACTCATCAATTTAATGCTTCTGAAAAATATATACAAGCTCATTTAATGTATGATTCATCAAAATTATTGTTCAATCGTTTGCCAATAATGAGTATGTTAATGAATACAGAACGGATTTATTTAAGCCAGCTTTATACACCTTTGCTAATGTCTTATACTGAGTTTGGTTATGGAATAGGTAATCGTTACCTCAATGCGGCAGTTTTTGTTGGGTTTCATAAGCTGAAATTCCAAAATATAGAAGCAAAAGCTATCTTTCTTTTGTAGTGAATTTTTACGATACAAAATTATATCATTCGACTATAACAGAAAAGGAGTTACAAATTTAATGTAACTCCTTTTTCATATTTCAAAAGTTTTGATACTACTATCCGTGGCAGTTTTTGTATTTCTTACCACTACCGCAAGGACATGGCTCATTTCTACCTACTTTCTTTTCCACTCGAACAGGCTCTGGTTTTTGTCTCTCACGAGTATCTTGTTTTGTAGGGTCAGATGATGCACCGGATGAAACCTCGCTTTTCTCAGTGCGGTATTTACTATAATCCGAGCGCTCTTGTTTTGTTCCCTGTCTTACTTCTTGTGGATCGCGAGTAGGAATTTGACCACGCATCAAAATAGAAAGTACATTTCTGTTTACATTATTCATCATGCTTTTAAATAAGCCAAATGATTCCAACTTGTAAATAAGCAATGGGTCTTTCTGTTCATAACTTGCCGCTTGAACCGATTGACGCAAATCATCTAATTGACGTAAATGCTCTTTCCATTCGTCATCAATTACATAAAGCAGCGTTTGTTTTTGAAAATCACGAATTACCTCTTTTCCTTCATTATCATATGCGTTTTTCAAATTGGTAGTAATATTGAACATTCGTTTTCCATCTGTTATTGGAATTAAAATACTCTCATACTGATCGGCCTTAGTTTCGTAAATGCTTTTTATAACAGGATTTGCAATTTCGCACATTCTTGTTGTTTTGCGTTTAAATGCTTTGTGAGCCTCTTCAACAATAGTTTCTGTTAAATCAGGCACTCTTGTACTTCTGAAAGTATCTTCATCTATTGGTGAATCCATTGCATAGACTTTCATTAAATCCATTTCAAGTCCAACGTAATCTTCAGCTCTTTTGGCTTCTTCTACGATAGCTTCAGCACCGTCGTAAATCATGTTTGAAATATCTACCCCAATTCGTTCACCCATCAAAGCATTTCGTCTTCTTGTATAAACTACTTCACGCTGAGCATTCATTACGTCGTCATACTCTAATAGTCGTTTACGAATACCGAAGTTATTCTCCTCAACCTTTTTCTGCGCACGTTCAATTGATTTAGAAATCATATTGTGCTCAATTACTTCGCCCTCTTTGAAGCCCATTCTATCCATCATTCCGGCTATTCGCTCTGAACCAAACAGACGCATTAAATCATCTTCAAGCGATACAAAAAATACAGATGATCCTGGGTCTCCTTGTCGTCCGGCACGTCCACGTAACTGTCTATCAACACGGCGGCTTTCGTGGCGTTCAGTACCAATTATGGCTAAACCTCCTGCTGCTTTCACCTCGTCAGATAATTTAATGTCCGTACCACGACCAGCCATATTCGTAGCAATGGTAACAATGCCCTTGCGACCTGCTTCTGCAACAATATCAGCTTCTCGCTGGTGCAGTTTGGCGTTCAATACATTGTGCTCTATCTTTTTGCTTGTAAGCATTCTGCCTAAAAGCTCCGAAATCTCAACCGAAGTTGTACCAACAAGTACCGGTCTTCCTGCTGCTATCAATGCTTCAACTTCATCAATTACAGCTTGGTATTTTTCGCGCTTCGTACGATATACACGGTCCTCCATGTCGTTACGTGCAATGGGTCTGTTGGTAGGAATTACTACAACATCTAATTTGTAAATATCCCAAAGCTCGCCCGCTTCTGTTTCCGCCGTACCGGTCATACCGGATAGTTTTTTATACATACGGAAATAGTTTTGAAGCGTTATGGTGGCAAAAGTTTGCGTTGCTGCCTCAACTTTTACATTCTCTTTAGCTTCAATAGCTTGGTGTAAACCATCCGAGTAGCGACGCCCATCCATGATACGTCCTGTCTGCTCATCCACGATTTTCACCTGATTATCCATCACTACATATTCTACATCTCGTTCAAACATGGTGTAGGCTTTCAGTAGTTGATTGATGGTGTGAACTCGCTCTGATTTAACGGAGTAATTTTGAAGAAGTTCGTCTTTTTTTATCTGTTTTTCTTCTTCGCTTAATGAAGTATCTCTTTCTAAATCAGCCATTTCTTCGCCAATGTTTGGCAGAACAAAGAAATTTGGATCATCCGAATTACCCGTAATCAAGTCAATACCCTTATCAGTCATATCGACTGAATTGTTTTTCTCATCAATAACAAAATAGAGTGGGTCAGTAGCTTCCGGCATGCGTCGGTTGTTCTGTTCCATGTAAATCTCTTCTGTTTTAAGCATAGAAGTTTTTACACCTGGCTCACTCAAGAATTTAATCAGCGCATTATTGCGCGGCATACCTTTGAATGAACGGAAAAGAGCTAAATTACCTTCTTCTCGCACTTTTTCATCTTCCGATTTCATTAAGTTACGAGCTTCTGCTAAATATTTTGTAGTTAGTTGGCGTTGTGTGGCAACTAATCGTTCTACTTTTGGACGAAGTTCTTCGAACAGTTGATCTTCTCCCTTGGGTACAGGACCAGAAATAATCAAAGGCGTACGAGCATCGTCAATCAATACCGAGTCAACCTCATCGACAATGGCATAATTATGAGAACGTTGCACCAAGTCAATTGGCGAGGTAGCCATATTATCACGTAGGTAGTCGAAACCAAATTCGTTATTTGTACCAAAAGTAATGTCAGCTAAATAAGCTTGGCGACGTTCTTCTGAATTGGGGCGGTGTTTGTCAATACAATCTACAGACAATCCGTGGAACATGTAAAGAGGTCCCATCCATTCCGAGTCACGTTTTGACAGGTAATCGTTCACTGTAACTACGTGCACTCCTCTATGAGTCAGCGCATTTAAGAAAACGGGTAGGGTAGCAACCAATGTTTTACCCTCTCCTGTGGCCATCTCAGCAATTTTCCCTCTATGCAATACAACTCCACCAAATAACTGCACATCGTAGTGCACCATTTGCCATTTTATAAGCGTTCCGCCGGCTGTCCATTCGTTTTTGTAAATCGCTTTATCATCTTCGATACGTACAAAATCAAATTTTGCCGCCAAATCACGGTCAAAATCAGTGGCAGTAACTACTGTCTCTTCATTTTCGGTAAATCGGCGTGCAGTCTCTTTTACAATAGCGAATGCATCGGGCAAAATATCTGATAAAACATCTTCTATTTTATCGGTTATATCTTTTTCAAGTTTATCTACCTCTTTGTAAATATTCTCACGAAGGTGCAATTCTGTCTCTTCTACACTTGCTTTAAGCTCAGCTATTCTCTCTTTTTCTTGGCTTACAGCATTTTCGATTTTAGCCTTTAGCTCATCCGACTTTGCACGTAAATCGTCGTTGCTTAAAGTTTTTATTGCTTCGTAAGCTGCTTTAATTTTTTCAACTTCAGGCGACACCTCTTTCATGTCGCGTTGGGCTTTGTTCCCCATGATTTTCTTTAATACATCAATAAATCCCATATAGTATCTTTCTGTTTTGTTTTATTGTTAAAATGAGATATATACTCTCAATTGCTTGCATATAATAATAAATGGAAAAACTCAATTGTTTATCCAAATTTATAAATCTTACAAAGATAGTTATTTTTTAAGAGAGTTTTGGGTATTTGAATAGAAATTATTTGCTTTATTTTGTTTGGGTGAATTTTGTTTTCGTCAAAAAACATATAGTTTTTTAAGTTCTATAAAAATATATTATTGGACTATCCAGCCACTAATTTTGCAGCATCTTTCCATAAATAATGAGGCAAGGGTTCATTTAGCTCCCATTTAATACTCATGGGTTTAGTTCCATAATAATCTTTTAAAAATCCTTCTCCCACAAATACATATCCCGTAGTATTTCCAAATCTATCTTTGTTTTTTTCTCGAACAAACAGTAAAATCTTCTTTTCATTAGCTTCATGATTAATGTATGAACGACCTTTTGGTGTTTCAGGTCCAGCAGAATTCTGACTTTGCCAATGAAATAGACTTTCATTAATAGCATAATCATCATACATGGTTGTAGGAGAAAAATCTTCTTCTGATTTAATTAAATTAATAAAAAGTAGCTCTGTATTTAAATCAGGGTTCCATGCTACACCTTCTCTACTTGATGATTTTCGCTCAAAGGTACTCAGACCAAATGCGACTAAAATCTGGTCTCTTGTGTATCGAGCATGGACTTTTAGAGGTTGGATATAAGGGAGATTAATTTCTATTTCTTTAAAATCTATTTCATCTATCAAAATTTCAAGGACTTCAATTATTTCTTCAACTAATATTGTGTTTTTTCCTATTTCTTGTATACTTAGTTCAAGAGATTCAAAATCCCCTGCCACTTGCCAAATATCATAGTGAAGCATCAAGCACATTTGCAATTCCTGTTCATTAAGTTCTGCAGTAGAAATTTGGAAATTTTTCTTTGCAAGGCTCAAAATAAATTTAAAGTAACTATTTGAACTACACGATAACCATTTATTGGAAATCGCTTTGATTATTTCTTTTTCATTTATGTTATCAAATTTCTTCTGCTTTCCTGCCTCTTTGCATAATCTTCTCCACCCACCACGTTTATAAATTAACTGTAAGGGTATATTGTAAAAAGCAGCAAAGTTTTTTAGATTCAATTCCAAACTCGTCTGATGTTGGAAGTTCTGAATTTTTTGAATTAATTGATTTCTATTTAGTGAAGTTGCTGCACTAATATTTTCTAATATAGTTTGCTTTGCTTTCTTCTCTAAAACAATAGAACAGCCAAGTGGCATATGAGGAAAATTATCTTCTATTTCCTTTTTTACGGTTGTTGTTGTTTTGCCAATTAAAGCTCTGAATTTATTTTCAAAATTATATTCAGGTCTTGAATTGCCAACGAAATCCAAGACTGTTAAGCAATCTTTGTTTTCTGCTAATCTTAGGCCTCGTCCTAATTGTTGAAGAAAAATGGTTAAACTTTCTGTAGGTCTTAGAAATAAAACCGTGTCAATTTCAGGTATATCAACTCCTTCATTAAAGATATCCACAACAAACAAGTAGTTAATTTCCTTGTTTAATAAACTGTTTCTAACTTTGTCTCGATTTTGACTATTTGCACTTGTGAGATAGTCTGCTTTTAATCCTGCCAGACTAAATTTTTCTGCCATATATTTAGCATGTTCTATAGTTACGCAGAATCCTAAAGCTCGAACATCATTTATATCTTTAGTATACTTCTCTAAAGAATCAATAATTTCTCTTACTCTTCTATCATTTGCTGTATAAATAGAAGATAATTCACTTGCAATATAACGACCTCGTTCCCAACCCACATTAGAAAGATCAATGCTATCTGTTATTCCAAAATATTGAAAAGGGCATAAAAGCTTTCTATTCAGTGCTTCTGGCAATCTAATTTCTGCCGCAATTCTATTGTGAAAGTCTTCTTGAATATCTCCACCATCCATTCTTTCAGGAGTAGCGGTCAAACCTAATAGTATTTTCGGATTAAAATATTCTAATATTCCTCGATAACTATTTGCTGTCAAATGATGGCATTCATCGATAATGATAAAGTCGAAATATTCATGAGATAAATGAATATCATTTAAACGATTATTTAATGTTTGTACCGAAGCGAAGACGTATTCATAATTATCAGGAACATAACCGTCGACCCACAATTCTCCAAAATTATTATCTTTCAATATTCCTTGAAAAGACCCCATAGATTGCAATAAAATTTCTTTTCTATGAGCAAGGAATAGTAGCTTAGCTGATTTGTTTTCAGTTTTAAATCTTTTGTAGTCAAAAGCAGAAATAACTGTTTTACCTGTTCCCGTGGCAGCTACAATCAAGTTCTTATTTCTATTATGAACCGTTCGTTCTACTTCTAATTTTTCCAAAATTTCTAACTGAAATGGATATGGTTTTATATCAAAGAATGTAGTATTTAAACCTGTGAATTTTCCTGATTTTCCTTCATTTAAAGCTTGAGTCAGCTTTTCTTTATGTTTAGAATCATCAAATAATTCAAAATCATCACTTTGCCAATACGAATCAAAAGTTTTCTGAAATTTGTCGATAATGTGGCTAACCTCTTTAGTCGTAATTTTTAAATTCCACTCTAATCCATCAGTCAAGGCAGAACGAGAAAAGTTTGATGAGCCAATATAACCTGTATCAAATCCTGTATTTCTTTTGAACAAATATGCTTTAGCATGGAGCCTTTCATTTCCTGAATTGTATGAAATTTTGACTTGAGTATTTTCAAGTTTAGAGAGAAGTTGAATGGCTTTATAATCTGATGCACCCATATAGGTGGTGGTGATTACTCTTAGTTGACCGCCTCTCTGTGTAAATTCTTTTAATTCTCTTTCAAGTATGATGATTCCTTTAAATTTTATGAAGGAAACTAATAAATCTATTTTGTCAGATGATAAAATTTCTTTTTTTAACTCACTTTCTAATGATAAGCCTACATTTCCACCTGTAAATAATTCACTATGTGTTAGCCGAGTATAGGGAGTTATTTCTTTTAAATGCAAATTAAAATCAGAAAAATGGGCGTCTACTTTAGAAAAGACAGCTTTCAGTATTTCACCTTGAACATCAATTAAATCGTTGTCAAATTCTTCCTTTTTTAGCTCTTCTTTTAAAAACAGAATGATTTTATTGGCGATTTCTATTTGTAGCTCTATTTGATTTTCTCCTTTTAGAATGTTTAGTGCATTTTTAATAGTATGCGCTAAATGCTTTGATAACACAGAAGATGCTTCTTCTTTATCTAATAGGGATTTATTAATGTAGAATACATTAGCATCAATTTTTTTAAGCTTTTGAGTAACTAATTGTGTTACTAATTCTTCATAAATTCCTTCTGTCATAAATTTAAATATTCTTTTACAATCGGAACATCAGCTTCTGCCCAATCTAACTTTAATAATTCTTTCTTATGGCAATACTTATAATCAGAATGCTCATTTAATCTCAATTTTCCTCCAATTTGTTTGGCTACAAAAGGAATTAATTCAATAGAAACATTTGGATAATCATAAGGTGACGGCGTTAATCTTTTTATAATTTCAATTTCAAGATTTAATTCTTCTCTAATTTCTCGTTTTAAACAATCTTGTTCAGATTCCCCTTCTTCTATTTTACCACCTGGAAATTCCCATTTTAGAGGTAATTTCATGTCTTTACTTCTTTGCACAACAAGCACTCGCCTTTTATCTTCAATGATTGCACATGTTACTAAAATCTTCATTTTTTATCTAACTGAAATTGAAATATTAGGTTCTATAGCTGAATAGATATACTCTTTATTTACATAAAAAATGTGTAATTGGTTTAAACTTCACTTAGAGAAAGTTATTATCAAGTACATTGAATCTTGAATGTAAATCTATAAATTATCTTTCTTAAAATGTAAAGATAAATTTATACTGATTAAACTTTGTAGATTCAATATTTACCCGAAAGAGAGGAAATAATAATTTCCATTTTTTACAAAACTTTCGATTCTATTCATCTTATCAACTACAAATATAAACTATTTATATGAATAAATAAAACGATAATAAAGATGAATTAATTTATAAATAAATTAGTCGTATTTATATTGAAATTATAAAACAGCTAAAGAATCGAAGCTTTAATAATTAACTAAATTATGCTTTTTAATTTATAAATATTATCTTTGTGCAATGCAAGAAAAACGTAAATATCAATTGACAGATTTTCTGCCCACCACTCAGAAAGAGATGAAGCTTCGCGGGTGGGATGAAGTGGATGTGGTGCTTTTCAGTGGCGATGCTTATGTGGATCATCCCTCCTTTGGGGCAGCTGTTATTAGTCGCTTAATGGAGTCATTGGGGTTGAAAGTAGCATTGGTTCCTCAACCCAATTGGCAAGATGATTTGCGAGATTTTAAGAAAATGGGCGTGCCGCGCCTCTTTTTTGCAGTTACTGCCGGCAATATGGATAGCATGGTCAATCATTATACCGCTAACAATCGTCTGCGCTCAAACGATGCTTACACGGCAGGCGGCGAATCGCACAAGCGACCCGATTATGCAACAATAACTTACTGCAATATTTTAAGAAAACTCTATCCCGAAGCGCCTATTCTGATTGGTGGCATTGAAGCTTCACTACGTCGTGTTACGCACTACGACTATTGGTCTGATAAATTGATGCCCAGTATTTTAGTGGATAGCAAAGCGGATATGCTTATTTATGGGATGGCTGAAAAGTCTTTGAAAGAATTGATTCAAGAGCTTCAATCGGGTAAAAGTTTTTCAGAGATTAGAGATATTCCACAAACTGCTTATTTGTCAAAAGAAATACCGGCAAGCGAAATAGATACGGTAGAATTGATTTCGCACGAAGTCTGTTTAAAGGATAAGAAGAAATATGCTTCCAATTTCAAAATCGTAGAGACAGAGAGTAATCGAATGAATGGAGCACGCATTGTTCAAAAAACGGGTAGCAGATATGTTGTTATCAATCCGCTTTATCCGCCTTGGAAATCGGATGAATTAGACGCAGTCTATAAATTGCCTTTCACGCGCCAACCGCATCCAAAATATAAAAACAAGCTTATTCCTGCCTTTGAGATGATTAAGTTTTCGGTCAATTTACACCGAGGTTGTTTTGGAGGTTGCTCTTTTTGCACCATCTCAGCACATCAAGGTAAATTTATCGTATCGCGAAGTAAAGAGTCTGTTTTGGATGAGGTGAAAGAGATTAGCAAGCAGCACGGTTTCAAAGGAAATATCAGTGATTTGGGCGGTCCATCAGCCAACATGTACGCCATGCAAGGAAAAGATTTATCAATTTGTGAAAAATGCAAGCGTCCATCTTGTGTGCATCCCAACATCTGTTTCAATTTAGATATTAACCACAGCGCTTTGACCGATATTTATAAATCAGTAGATAAACTTCCTGGTATAAAACGCTCATTTATAGGAAGTGGCGTCAGGTATGATATGCTGCTTCACGATAAAAAAGATGCAGCCACAAGCCGCAGTCAAAAAGAATACGCTCGCGAATTGATTACAAAGCACGTTTCGGGCAGATTGAAAGTAGCGCCGGAGCACACTTCGGATCGTGTGTTGAAATTGATGCGAAAGCAATCCTTCGATTATTTTTATCAATTCAAGAATCTTTTTGATGAAATCAATCAAGAAGCGGGTTTGAAACAGCAATTGATTCCCTATTTTATTTCAAGTCACCCGGCTTGTCACAATGAAGATATGGCAGAATTGGCCGCTAAAACCAAAGATTTGAATTTTAGATTGGAGCAAATACAAGATTTTACACCCACTCCTATGACTGTAGCAACCGAAATCTATTATTCAGGTTATCATCCCTACACTTTAGAGCCTGTTTATACGGCCATTAGCAAAGAAGAGAAATTGGCACAACGTAAATATTTCTTCTGGTATAAAAAAGAAAATCGTCGCGAAATTGAGAACGATTTGAAAAGGATGAACCGCCTTGACTTGTTGAAGAAACTAAAGGAGAGATAACTCACGCATCAGAAATAAAAAAGAGGCAAACTATAAGTGAGCTTGCCTCTTTTTGAAATTTCAAATGCTGATATTATTCTATATCGTCGTATCGTTCAAACAGAAAGTCATTGTAAGGATATCGCTCTACATGAATCGCTTTAATAGCTTCATAGAGTTTGTTGCGCATCAAATCAACATTGTCTTTTTCTCGCGCCGAAATAAATAGGCAATTATCATGTAATTTGGCCATCCAAGTATTTTCCAACTCTTCCAAACTGATATTTTCACGCGAAATTGGCGTTAAGTCATCCTCCTCTTTTGGCACATAACTGAATGCATCAATCTTGTTAAAAATAAGAATCATCGGTTTTTCCTCTTTGCTGATTTCACGCAAAGTGTTGTTCACAACCTCCATTTGTTCTTCAAAATTTGGATGTGAAATATCCACTACATGAAGTAGTAAATCGGCTTCACGCACTTCATCCAAGGTTGATTTGAATGATTCAATCAGATTGTGAGGAAGTTTGCGAATAAAACCAACCGTATCGGAAAGCAAAAAGGGTAAGTTCTCTATCACTACTTTACGCACTGTTGTATCCAAGGTTGCAAAGAGCTTATTTTCGGCAAATAATTCAGATTTGCTTAGCAAATTCATAATGGTTGATTTGCCCACATTGGTATATCCTACCAATGCAACACGCACCAATTCACCTCGGTTTTTACGCTGCGTTGCCATTTGCTTGTCAATCAATTTCAGATTGTCCTTTAGCAAACTGATTTTTTTCAGAATAATACGTCTGTCCGTTTCAAGCTGTTTTTCACCGGGTCCATATCGCCCAATTCCACCACCACGCTGACGCTCCAAGTGAGTCCACATACGCGTAAGACGAGGTAAAATGTATTGATATTGAGCTAATTCTACCTGTGCTTTTGCACTTGCGGTTTGAGCTCGCTTAGCAAAAATATCAAGAATTAAGTTTGTTCTATCTAAGATACGCGCTTGGTCTTCTGCATTTGGGCTTTGATCAACAAGCTCTTTCTCAATATTTCTTAATTGACGAGGAGATAATTCATCATCGAAAATAACAATGCCAATTTCATGCTCTTCAATATAGTCTCGAATCTCTTTTAATTTACCAGGGCCTACAAATGTGTTGGGATGTGGATAATCCAAACGTTGAATAATTTTCTTTTTTGTTACCGCGCCAGCTGTTTCAGCTAAAAACTCCAACTCTTCTAAATATTCAATAGATTTGTTTTCAGGTTGTTCGGCTGTTATTAACCCTACCAATAAAGCAGTGGTATTTGTTAAATTTGATTTTTTTAATTCGTTTTTATCAATCATTCTTTCTTCTTCCTATCTATAAATAAAATCAAACTTCTATATGCAACTTATTCAAAATAACAGATTTTTGAGAATAAAGATACAAAAAGCAAATAAGCATTGAGTCTAAAGTCTGATTATACGACAAAAATACGAAAAATTCTGATTACTTTTGTATTTTCTAAGATAGAATGCGCAGAAAGAAGAATCAATTTATAAGTCTTTCTCTTTTTGAACTGCATTGGAATTTATTATTGAGTGATTTTGCTGTAGTTCAATATTTTTCTAAAATACAATTCGAATCGTTTTTTTACGTTATAAAACTTGACGTATGTCAAATGAATTATTGAAGAAGAGAATCAAATCGATGCAATTAAAGAAATATATACTATTCATACTTATCCTATTCCAATTTTCTGCAATTTATCCACAAGCAGGTAAGGGCGTTTACCGTTTTTTAGAATTACCTGTTTCGTCGCGAGCTGGTGCTTTGGGTGGATACAATATCTCATTACGTGATAATGATGTGAATTTTGCTATGATGAATCCAGCACTTTTAACCGAAGAAACTCATGGGGTGTTGGGTTTGAATATGGCTAATTATTTGACAGGAATTAAGTTTGGAACCGCCCTATACAGTCATAATATTGGTGAAAATAATTTATTCATGTTGGGTATGCAGTACATCGACTATGGTATATTTGAGGGCTATGATGAGTTTGGGGTTTACCAACAAGATTTTACCGCACAAGACATGGCTCTTTACATAAGCTATGCACGCCAATTGAGTGATCATTTTACCATGGGTGCAACATTAAAGCCGATATATTCGGTTTATGAACGATACAGCAGTATAGGTTTAGCGATGGATTTGGGGATAAACTACTCCAATGAATTATTTAGTGCTGGTTTGGTGATGAAAAATGCCGGTGCACAGCTAAAAGGATATTACAAAGATGAAGATGGCCAACATCGCGAGCCGCTTCCTTTTGATTTGCAATTGGGTGTGAGTAAAAAGTTCGAACATGCTCCTTTACGTATTTCAGCTACGGCTCATAATTTGCATCGCTGGGATGTAGTCGGTTTTGATACTAATGCTGGTCAAAAAGTAAATTTAGATGGAACTATTGAGTATAAGTCGGTTTCATTTATTGATATGGCTTTTAGGCACTTAGTGTTTGGAGTTGAATTTATGCCAAGCAATAATTTTTATATAGCAGCAGGATATAACCACAAGCGCCACAAGGAGATGATAATGGAAGACTTTAAGAGCATGGCAGGATTCTCAGTTGGAGCGGGTATCAAACTTTATAAATTTCATGTGGGATTCTCAGCCGTACAATATCAGGTTAAAAACAATGCATACCTATTTTCAATCAGTACAAACTTGAATGAATTTATAAGTTTTTGAGAAAGGGGATAAAGTATTTATCTAAAACTATATCAAAATTCTAAGAATAATGAAAAAAATAATAGTAGCAATAGATGGTTTTTCATCGTGTGGAAAAAGCACCATGGCAAAAGATTTAGCCAAATACGCAGGATATATCTATGTAGATACAGGAGCTATGTATCGTGCAGTTGCACTTTTTGCTATGCAAAATGCTTGGATTACGGATGATAATATTGATGAAGAAGCTTTGCGAAAAGAGATAAGCAATATTAAAATTGAGTTCAAATCGAATGATCTTGGTACGCAAGATACCTATTTAAATGGAGAAAATGTTGAAAAAGAGATTCGAAGTTTAGAGGTTGGTAATAGTGCAAGTCGTGTGAGTGCTATTGGTTTTGTGCGTGAAGAGTTGGTGCGTCAGCAGCAAGCAATGGGCGAAGCGAAAGGCGTAGTAATGGATGGTCGCGATATTGGAACAGTAGTTTTTCCGCAGGCTGAGTTAAAAGTATTCGTTACAGGTTCGCCGCAAGTGAGAGCCGAAAGAAGACTTTTAGAATTGCAAATGAAGGGTGAAGAAGCTACGTTTGAAGATGTTTTGGCTAATGTTCTTGAGCGCGACGAGCGTGATTCGAACAGAAAAGAAAGCCCACTTCGCAAGGCAGAAGATGCTGTTGAAATTGATAACACAAACATCAATATAGAAGAGCAAAACGAACTGTTGAGATCTTTATTTAGAGAAAGAATCAGTACAAATTAATGCTAAAAAACATCAATTAGCATAATTTAATTGAACCTAATAGAATAAGATTTGTTTGCCTTACTAGGTTCGAAATATTCAAATAAGAACTTTATTAAAAGTGAGTATTTGAATGAAATTATTTAATTAAAAATCAAATAGGTATGTCAAATATAGAAATTGATGCAAAATCGGGTTTTTGCTTTGGGGTAGTCAGAGCTATTGATAAAGCTGAGGAAGAATTGGCTAAAGGCGGTCCATTGTATTGCTTGGGTGATATAGTACACAATGAAAAAGAAGTTCAGCGTTTAGAAAAAATGGGCCTTATCACTATTACTCATGATGATTTAAAAGATTTGCACAATGCTAAAGTCATGTTTCGTGCTCATGGTGAGCCACCTTCTACGTATGAACTTGCAGTACAAAATAATATTGAACTAATCGATGCAAGCTGCCCAGTAGTTTTAAAACTTCAAAAACGTGTTAAAAACGCTTACGATGTAGAAGAAGATGGTGAAAAGCAAATCGTGATTTATGGAAAACCTGGACATGCCGAGGTGATTGGTATTTTAGGACAAGTAGGTGGAAATGCTATTGTAGTTGAGAGTGAAGCAGACTTGGATAAAGTAGATTTTACAAAAAACACCAAACTTTTTTCACAAACAACAAAATCATTGGATGGTTTTAACAAATTGGTTAAAACAATGTCGGAAAGAATGGCTCCTGATGTTGTATTTGAGCATACGGATACAATTTGTCGTCAAGTTTCGAATAGAATGCCAAATATTGCTATCTTTGCAGAGAAAAATGAGATAGTGTTGTTTGTAGCTGGTAAGAAAAGTTCAAATGGTAAAGTTCTCTATGAGCATGCCAAAAGTATTAATCCAAACACCTATTTTGTTTCAAACCCTAAAGAATTGGATAATTATAATATTGACTTAAGCAAAAGCATCGGAATTTGTGGAGCAACTTCTACGCCAAGATGGTTGATGGAGGCAGTAGCAGAGCGATTGGAGCAAATGAAGGCTTTAGCTATTTAATTGTGACATGGAGTATAAAATTAATTGTATTGGAGTTTTAACATCGGGTGGTGATGCACCCGGCATGAATGCTGCTATACGGGCGGTAACACGTTCAGCAATATTCAATGGGATTAAAGTAAAAGCTATTTATCGTGGTTATCACGGTTTAATGACAGGCGAAATTAAAGAGTTTCGTACGCAAGATGTAAGTAATATCGTACAAAAAGGAGGTACAATATTAAAAACTGCCCGTAGTGAAGATTTTCAAACCTACGAAGGACGTATGAAAGCATATGAAAATATGAAGGCTGCAGGCATTGATGCTCTTGTAGTAATTGGGGGCGATGGAACTTTGAATGGAGCTCGTGTTTTAGCACAAGAGTTTAATATTCCTGTTATTGGAGTTCCAGGTACAATTGATAATGACCTTTATGGAACGGATGAAACGATTGGTTACGATACCGCTCTTAATACCATTATGGATGCAGTAGATAAAATTCGAGATACAGCATCTTCGCATGAGCGTCTTTTTTTCATAGAGGTAATGGGACGTGATGCAGGTTTCTTAGCCCTAAATAGTGCATTAGCTTCGGGTGCAGAATCAGCTATAATCCCTGAGTTGGAGACAAAGACTGACCAATTAGCTGAGTTGATTGAAAACGGATTTCGTAAATCAAAAAATAGTAGTATTGTTTTAGTAGCTGAAAGTGAAGTAACAGGCGGTGCGAATGGATTGGCTGAGCGTATGCGTCAAGAATATCCAGATTATGATGTACGTGTTACTATTCTTGGTCATATTCAGCGAGGAGGTTCGCCTACTGCTTTTGATCGTATTTTGGCTAGTAGAATGGGACATGCAGCTGTTGAAGCTCTTTTAGATGAACAAAGAAGCATTATGATTGGAGTTGTTAATAATCAAATTGTACATGTACCTTTCTCAAAGGCAACGAAAGAAATTAAAACTGTAGATGAAAAGTTGATGGATATACTGCATGTACTATCAATTTGAAACTAATCAAGATTTTACGAGATTTATAAAATTGATTGTGTAATTAGACAATCAGTAACATGGTAATTCAGTTATAAAACATGTTTTTATAACTGAATTATGTTTTTTAATATATTACAAAAAATAAAGAAAATAGAAAAATGACGAAAAAATCAGTATTATTTGTGTGTTTAGGAAATATATGTCGTTCGCCTATGGCGCTGACGGTTTTTGAAAAAATAGTAGCCGATAATAATAAATCAGATCATTATAAAGCGGATGCGGCTGGTCTTATTGATTATCATGAAGGCAATAAAGCTGATCATCGCACACGTGCACACGCCGAAAAACATGGATATAACGTAACGCATCGTTCGCGTCCAGTAAGAATAGAAGATTTTGATCGATTTGATTATATTGTTGGAATGGACGAGGATAATATAAAGGGCTTAAACGGATTAGCTAAAAATGAGGAGCATCGAGCAAAGATATTCAGAATGGCTGATTTTTTACAAAATATGGAGTCTGATATTATACCAGATCCTTATTATGGTGGACCTGAAGGTTTTGAATTGGTGATTGATCTGTTGGAAGATGCTGTTGACGGATTTTATAAAGCCTTAGAAAATAACGATATTTAATCTGAAAATGATTAAATGGCTCGATTTTTGATATGATAATATCTGTGCAAAAAATCATTATACTGAAATAAAGATTTAAGCATTTTCTTAATTTATTTCTACATAAAGAGACAAACTATAAACTAATAATAACAAACAAAATTAATAAAATGAAAATTAAAACATTATCTCTAAGCGTTCTTTTAATCGCTTCGCTAGCATTTGTTTCATGTAAAAAAGAACCAGATTTAGGCTCAGTTCTTTTAGATCCAAGTGAAAAACAAGTAACTTTTGGTCAAACATTCACTATTAAGCCAATTTATAGTGAAACAGGTATTGCTAAAGATAAAACTTATGCTTGGTCTTCAAACGCTGATTCTATTGCTTCAGTAAAAGTTGTAACAGGCGGTTTTGGTGAGGTTACTCCAAAACGAATTGGTGAAGCTACAATTACTTATGCTTCTACTGATGGTTTGATTAGTAAAACTGCAAAAGTAACAGT
>CAYFTO010000018.1:8265-28984 GCA_964346125.1 uncultured Paludibacter sp. | reverse complement strand
AACAAAAAAGGATGCCAAACAGCATCCTTTTTGTTTTTATCTATGTTCTAATCACTTTTCACATTAGAAACTCTGCATATCAACTAACTTTTTATAGTGTCCATTGAGAGCCAACAACTCATCGTGCACACCACGCTCCACAATTTCACCTTCGTGAAGCACACAGATAAGATCAGCACTTTTAATCGTTGATAGGCGGTGCGCAATAACAATGCTTGTGCGGTTCTCCATCAATTTATCCAAAGCCTCCTGCACCATTTGTTCTGATTCGGTGTCTAAAGCCGATGTAGCTTCATCCAGAATAAGGATAGGCGGGTTTTTAAGCACAGCTCGTGCAATACTCAATCGCTGACGCTGACCGCCAGACAGCTTGTTTCCTCTATCGCCGATGGTAGTTTGATACTGCTCCTCAGTTGCCATGATAAATTCATGTGCGTTGGCTATTTTTGCCGCCTGAATGACCATCTCTTCAGTTGCATCATCTACACCAAAAGTAATATTATTAAAAAACGTATCATTAAATAGAATGGCTTCTTGATTGACATTACCCATTAAACCACGTAAATCTTTCGTGGTAAAATCTTTGACATTGATTCCATTCAGTAAAATTTCGCCTTCTATAGGGTCATAAAAGCGAGGCAGTAAATCAACCAAGGTAGATTTTCCCGAACCCGACTGCCCTACCAAAGCCACACGCTTTCCAAAAGGAATTGTCAAATTAATATCTTTCAAAACCCACTCAGTTTCATATTTGAAATTGATATTGCGAAACTCTATTTGATCTATCTTTTCAGGTATCAAGCGTGGTCGCTCCGGATTGACAATACTATTCTCTTCGTTTAATATCTTATCAATTCGCTCCAAAGAAGCCATCCCCTTTCTGATACCGTATGAAGCACGAGAAAGCTCTTTTGCAGGTGGCACAATCAGGTAAAAAATGATCAGATAATATATAAATTCAGCAGCACCAATAGGACTGTTTTCATTCAATATCAAATATCCACCAAACCACATCAAAGCAGCAATAACAGCTGTGCCAAAAAACTCACTAACAGGGTGCGCCAACAGATATCGGCGATGAATCCGATTGAAAGTCTTGCGAATTGTATTATTTAATAGTTGAAAACGATCGGTCAACTTCTCTTCTGCGTTGAATGCCTTTACCACTCGCAAACCTCCCAAAGTTTCATCAATTTGCGATAATAATTCACCCGTTTGCTCCTGCCCTAATTGAGAGCGTTTTTTTAAAGAACCTCCAATCACACCAATTGTCCACACACTAAAAGGAAGCAACAAAAAGACAAACAGCGTTAACTGCCAACTCATTATCAACATTACGGCAAGGTAAATAATAATAATAAGCGGATTTTTCAGAATCATATCGATTGAACTGATTACGGATGCTTCCACTTCAACCACATCGCTCGTCATACGCGACATGATATCCCCTTTACGCTCATCCGAGAAAAAACCGATAGGTAAGGAGACTATTTTTCGATAAAGTTGATCGCGCAAATCACGTAAAACGCCTGTACGAATGGGAATAACATAGGCTGAGCCCAAATAGCCTGTCCCCACTTTGAAAAGCGTCATCACAATCAAAAAAAGAGCAATATAGACAAGCGCCATGCTTGCTCCCTGCTGAATTACGGTTTGTTCAATCCAGTAAAATATATTGTTTTTTAATGCACTCCCTATTGAAATAACACCATCGCTCCACGTCCACGGTTGATACACAGCATTTGATTTACTCACTCCAAATAAAATTTGAAGTATAGGAATAATAGCTGCAAAAGAGAATAGGCTAAAAATAGTCGAAACTAAATTGGCCAGCAAACTAAGAAACACATATTTCTTGTAGGGTGGAATAAAGCGTTTAAGGATATGTTTTATATCGTGCATAAGTTTCCCTTCTTATCTTAAATTCCAGTGTAATTACTTGGCGTAATACGTCGTAGCTCCTCTTTTACAGACTCACTCACATTCAAAGTTTCCACAAATTGCTTGATTGTATTCTCTGTAATTCCTTCGTTAGTACGCGTCAATTCTTTTAATGCTTCGTAAGGATTTGGGTAGTTTTCTCTACGCAAGATGGTTTGAATTCCCTCTGCGACTACTGCCCAAGTATTATCCAACTCTTTTTGCAAAGCAGCCTCATTAAGTAATAATTTATCAATACCACGAAGTAAACTTTGAGTAGCAATGCGTGTATGTGCAAATGGAACACCTACATTTCTAAGCACTGTACTATCTGTCAAGTCACGCTGCAAGCGCGAAATAGGCAATTTTTCTGTTAGGAAGTGGAAAATCGCATTTGCCATGCCTAAGTTTCCTTCCGCATTTTCAAAGTCAATCGGATTCACTTTATGCGGCATAGCCGATGAACCCACCTCACCTGCTTTAATCTTTTGCTTAAAATACTCCGACGATACATAGCTCCAAATATCTCGGCTGAAGTCGATTAAAATTGTATTAATACGAGCCATTGCATCAAATTGCGCAGCAAGATGATCATAGTTAGATATCTGAGTTGTTATCTTCTCTCTATTCAATCCCAAATGCTTTGATAAGAAATTAGCTCCAAACTCAGCCCAATCAACCTCTGGATAAGCAACATGGTGAGCATTGAAATTACCTGTTGCGCCCCCAAATTTAGCGGCATGAGGAACAGCTTTCAACAGTTTTAATTGCTCTTCAATACGATACACAAAAACAGCAATCTCTTTGCCTAAACGTGTAGGAGAAGCGGGTTGACCGTGTGTTTTAGCAAGCATGGATACATCCTTCCACTCCTCTACTTTTGCCTTCATCGCTGCAAGCAATTTTTCCATTTCAGGATAATACTCATTCTCAAGAGCCTCACGTATCGACATCGGAACAGCAGTATTGTTCACATCCTGCGAAGTCAATCCGAAGTGAATAAACTCTTTAAATGCCTCCAATCCAAGTTCATCAAACTTCTCTTTCAACAAATATTCAACCGCTTTCACATCATGATTTGTTACAGACTCTATCTCTTTTACTCGCTCTGCATCTTTCTCTGTGAAGTTTTCATAAATAGCTCTCAAATCTGTGTGTTTATCCTTTGGAAACGCCTTCAATTGAGGCAAAGGGATTTCGCACAGTGCGATTAGATACTCTATTTCAAGCAAAACTCGGTAACGTATCAAACCAAATTCTGAAAAATAGCGAGCATAAACATTTGTTCTTGAAGCATAACGCCCATCAACTGGACCGATGGCATTGAGTGAAGTAAGTTGCATACTATCTAATTTTTTAATCTTTTGTCAAATGATAAAATTTAATGTACAAAGGTAATACATTTTAAGAAAATGAGAAATAAACCCTATATGCTTGTAGCTATTAATTTAAAACCGTATTTTTGTTTGATATTATTTCATGTTCTTCATTTAAGAAATCTAAGATTTTATTAGAAACAGCATAACACATATTTCATTCATTCAAAGACAATTATGAGATATATAAAAATACACAAAGAGGGAAAATGGATTATTGGTATCACATTGATGTTGCTTTTTGTTATCAACATGATTGTATATCTACAATTTCCACGTCCTATTTTAGCAGTTAATGTTATAATATCAGCTTTGCTTTTTGTTTTTGTAATGTTCTTCTTTCGCAATCCAAGTAGAATTGTCGAAATAGATGACCCAAACTTGATTGTGGCGCCAGCTGATGGCACTGTTGTGGTAGTTGAACCAACTGAAGAACATGAGTATTTTGGCGATGAACGTATTCAAATATCGATTTTCATGTCGGTTTTTAATGTGCACGCCAACTGGGTACCCATTGGTGGGAAAGTCATAAAAGCGATACATCACGATGGGAATCACCGCGTTGCCTATTCACCCAAAGCAAGCGTTGACAATGAGCGCTCTACAATTGTAATTGAAGCAGATATCCCTTCTAAAACTCATATATTGATGCGACAAATTGCGGGCGCTTTGGCTCGTCGTATTGTTACTTACGCACATGAGGGCAAATCCTACCACCTCAATGAGCAAATTGGTTTTATCAAATTTGGCTCACGCGTCGACCTCTTTCTACCAAAAGATGCTGAAATTTTTGTAACTATTGGAGAATCAACCACGGGGAATGAAACAATAATTGCTCGATTAAACGATTAAGTACATGACAATAGAAGAGGCTCAAATACAAGTAGATAAATGGATAAAAGAGTATGGCGTTCGTTATTTCAGCGAATTGACCAACTTGGCTATCTTAACTGAAGAGGTGGGAGAGCTGGCACGCATCATGGCACGCAAGTTTGGGGAGCAATCTTTCAAAGAGAGCGACAAAGAGTATGATTTAGCCGATGAAATGGCTGATGTTTTGTGGGTATTGATTAGCCTGGCCAACCAAACTGGTGTAAATTTGGCTGAGGCTTTTGAAAAGAATTTGAAAAAGAAAACTAAACGTGATAATACACGTCATAAAGAAAATCCGAAATTAAAATAAAATAGAAGAAACATGAGTGATAATAGATTTTTAGACCTATTCAACACCTACCAGTGCGATAAGTGGAATGATGAACAAGTGATGCAAGATGTTGCAAAGATCATCGATAAACATTTTGATGAAAACAATACACTTGATGTCTATAAAAAGTGCTTTAGCTTTATTGACCTCACTTCATTGAAAGAAACTGACACGGAAGCAAGCATTACTTCAATGATAGAAAAAGTAAATCAGTTTGACGAACATTTTCCCGAAGTACCCAAAGTGGGCGCTATCTGCGTTTTCCCCTCTATGGTAGCTACTGTAAAATCTACACTTACTGAAGAGATGGGTATAGCATCGGTTGCAGCTGGTTTTCCTGCTTCTCAAACATTTACAGAAATTAAAGTAGCCGAAACATCCATGTGTGTACTTGAAGGTGCAAGCGAAATTGATGTTGTTATCTCAGTAGGTAAGTTTTTAGAAGGGAGATACGAAGAGGCATTTGAAGAGCTCAGTGAAATCAAATCAGCTTGCCGCGATGCTCACTTGAAAGTTATTTTAGAGACTGGAGCTTTGAAATCTGCTCTACAAATAAGAAAAGCTTCTATCTTAGCCATGCAATCTGGAGCTGATTTTATCAAAACTTCAACCGGTAAAATCCCTGTTGCCGCAACGTTGGAAGCTACCTACATAATGTGTCACGCAATCAAAGACTGGCACGAAAAAACAGGTGTAAAAGTGGGTTACAAGCCTGCAGGCGGTATCGCCACTACTGAAGATGCAGTGAAACACTACACTTTAGTTAAAGAGATATTGGGTGACGAGTGGCTTAACAATAGCTACTTCCGAATTGGGGCAAGCAGCTTAGCAAACAAACTATTAAGCTCAATAAGAGGCACAGAAGTAAGCTACTTTTAATCTCAGATAAACAAAGCAAGGCACAAACTTGCTTTGTTTATAAAAAACTAATAGAATGAAACACATAAAAAACATCGCAATATTAGCAGGTGCGTCTCTATCGTCAGTACTGTTAGCTCAAGAAAAAGACTTGCCTAACATTGTTTTAATCTATGCTGATGATATTGGCTACGGCGACTTTTCATGCTACGGTGCTACCCGCATCGAAACACCCAATGTGGATGAAATTGCCACTAATGGTATGCGTTTTTCAAATGCTCACTCTGCTGCCGCCACAAGCACTCCTTCACGCTACGGACTCTTCACCGGTGAATATCCATGGAGAAGAAAAGGTACGGGAATTGCTGCAGGTAATGCCGCTTTAATCATAAAGCCACATCGTGAAACTGTTCCCAAAATTTTGCAAGAAGCTGGATATGAAACTGCTGCTGTAGGGAAATGGCACTTAGGCATGGGAGCTGTTACCGCCACACAAGATTGGAACAAGCGCGTTTCCCCAGGTCCTAATGAGATTGGATTTGACTACTCTTACATTATGGCGGCCACTGCCGACCGTGTTCCTTGCGTTTTCATGGAGAATCAAATGGCTGTTGGACTTGATAAAAACGACCCAATAGAGGTAAGCTACGAGAAAAACTTTCCGGGCGAACCTACAGGAAAAGATAATCCAGAATTGCTTACCAAGCTAAAACCAAGTCATGGACATGATATGACCATTGTAAACGGTATTTCACGCATTGGATTTATGAAAGGAGGGCATGCTGCACGCTGGGAAGATGAAAATATTGCGGATAGCATTACAAAACACGCTGTAGATTTTATAAAACAGAAACGCGAAAAGCCTTTCTTCCTCTATTTTGGAACAAATGATATTCACGTTCCGCGCTATCCCCACAATCGTTTTCGCGGTAAGTCCGCTTTAGGATTGCGTGGCGATGCTCTTTTACAATTCGACTGGGCGGTTGGAGAAGTGGTTAAAGCCTTGAAAGAGGCTGGTCAGTTTGAAAACACTTTAATCATAATCTCAAGCGACAACGGACCAGTGGTTGATGATGGATACATTGACGAAGCGGTTGAAAAACTGATGAATCACAAACCTTGGGGACCACTACGAGGTGGCAAATACAGTAGTTTTGAGGCTGGTACGCGTGTGCCATTTATTGTACATTGGCCTAACAAAGTGGACAAAGGTGTTTCCAATGCCTTGGTTTCTCAAATAGATATGATGAGTAGTTTTGCTGCTCTAACAGGCGTATCGATGGAAGGTAGAGAAAACATAGACAGCCAAAATCAATTAGATGCTTGGCTTGGAAAGGATAAAAAAGGACGCGATTATGTAATTGGGGCGGCAGGCTCACTTACGCTACTTACGAATGATTGGAAATACATTACTCCAAGCAAAGGAGCCACCTATCAATATGTAACCAATACGGAATTAGGAAATAATAAAAACGAGCAACTTTATGACATGCGCATCGACCGTGGCGAATTTGACAATGTTGCTGATGAAAATCCTTTCATAGTGGATTACATGAAATATATTCTGAAAAAAGAGACAGACAAAGGCATTGGCATGGATCTGTAAGTGTTTTTTTAGAGTAAAGAATTAGGAATAAAGAACATAGAAAGAACAAAGGGAAGAGCGAAAACATATTATGTTCTCACTCTTCTAAAATAAATATAAAATCTAAATGAAACGATTCAAATACCTCTTGCTATTTGCTTTTTTGATGCAAATAGCAACAGCTCAAAATAATATATCAATTATCCCTTTGCCAAAGGAGTACAAAGAAGTAAACGAAAGTTTTGATTTAAATAGAACTTTAAAAATTGCTTTCGACGATAGCTTTGACCAAGAGGCATATTATCTGCAAAAACAACTCTTTTCGCTCAAAAACCTTACAAGCACATTTGAAAAGGATAGTAAAAAGGCTGATATTCTTTTAGTGAAGAAACAAAGCAAAAAACATGTGGAAGGTGCCTATGCAATAAGCATGAATAAGAGTCGCATTCAAATTGAAGCAAGTAACGACATAGGTATTTTTAACGGTATCGCCTCCCTTTTGCAATTGATTGCAAGTTCATCCGACAAATTGCTTTGTTGGGAGATAAGCGATGCACCACTTTACCCATGGCGTGGTTTTATGCTCGATGAGTCGCGTCACTTTTTTGGAAAAGAGAAAGTAAAGCAGCTTTTAGACTACATGGCTTTGTATAAACTGAATCGCTTTCATTGGCACTTGACCGATGAACCAGGCTGGCGAATTGAAATCAAAAAATACCCAATGCTCGCCTACACAGGTGGCGTTGGAACTTACACAAACCCATTTACAGCGTCTCAATACTATACACAAGAGGAGATAAAAGAGATAGTAGCTTATGCAAGTGAACGTAAAATAGAGATTATTCCAGAAATTGATATGCCGGGGCATGCTCGTGCTGCCAATCGTGCCTACCCTGAATATAGCGGCGGTGGCTCTGAAAGACATCCTGAATTTACATTCGACCCAGGAAATGAGAAGACCTACCAATACCTAACTGACATATTGAAGGAGGTAAATATGCTTTTCCCTTCTGAAATGATTCACCTTGGTGGCGATGAGGTGCATTACGGCAATGAAGCTTGGAATCACAATGAGGGCGTTAAGGCTCTTATGGAGCGTGAAAACTTAAAAAACTTAGTTGAAGTTGAAAAGTATTTTATGCAGCGCATGGCTGACTCATTGTTTGCTATGAACAATAAATTACTTGGCTGGGATGAAATAGCAGAGATGAGTTTTCCTACGGATAAGAGCATCGTTTTTTGGTGGCGACACGATAGGAAAGACCAACTACAAAAGGCACTGGACAGAAACTATTCGGTAGTAATCTGTCCTCGTATTCCCTATTATTTTGATTTTGTGCAAGATGAATCACACAAAACAGGCAGAAGATGGGCTGGTGGTGCATTCAGCAATTTAGAAAAAGTCTATAATTTCAAAGTTGAAAACTTAGTTAATGAGAATAATAAAAATCAAGTATTAGGCATTCAAGCTAATTTATGGACAGAAACTGTCGGCACCGAGCAACGTTTGGATTTTATGATTTATCCTCGCATTAGTGCACTGGCAGAAGCTGCATGGGGGCAAAACAACGATTATGAGGCTTATTTAGAGCGATTGAAACTACAACTGCCACTTTATAATAAATCAAAGATCTATTACTTCAATCCTTTTGATAAAAATAGACAAGCTGAACCACGATTTTAAACGATAGATAGAACACGGTAAAAAATAAGATAACTACGAAATTTTTGATAAGTATTTAATTACTTTTAATCACTCTACACGGCTGTAATTGCCCTTGTTTGTAGAGAATATCTCGAAAATTTTCCGTTGGGAAGATGGCTAAATCAGCCTTTTTCCCGACGGCAATTACGCCAATATCGTCTCTACCAAGTGCATTTGCAGCTCTAACAGTCAAAGCCGCCCAAGTTTCAGCCATTGATAATTTCTCCATCGTTCCAAGTATTGCGGCTTGTGTCAGTAGATTGCCCATCGGTGCACTTCCCGGATTCCAATCGCTCGCGATAGCGAGTGGACATCCGGCATCTAATAGCTTTCTTGCAGGTGTGAAACGATCACCTAAACCTATGGAAGCACCAGGCAGAGCTACTGCAACTGTATTTCCTTTTGATAGAATTTCAATCTCTTTTTCATCCGCATATTCCAAATGGTCTATCGATAACGCACCCAATTCTACGGCCAATGAAGCTGCATTGTTAGAGAACTGATCACCATGTATGGTAATCTCAAACCCCATCTCTTTCGCTTTTGACAAATAATAGTGTGAATCTTCAACAGAAAATGCTGTTTTCTCTGTAAAAATATCAACGCGTTTAGCCAAGCCTTCCTCTTTCACTTTGGGTAAAAGATTCTCAATAATATGCTCTAAATAATCTCGATCAGTACCATCAAAATCAAGTGGTTTCATATGAGCAGCCAGGCAGGTGGGTATAAGTTCGGTAGCGGTCTGCTTATTGGCTTCTTTAATTGCCCGTAGCATTTTCAACTCATCCTCAACCGTTAAGCCATACCCGCTTTTTACTTCTATTGTTGTAATTCCTTGTGCGTACAACTCTTCTGCATGCTTGATTGTGCGTTCCGTCAACTCTTCTAAACTTGCTTTCCGCGTATTTAGCACCGTACTCCAGATACCACCACCCGCTTCCGCTATTTCCAAATAGCTTTTTCCATTCAGACGCATGGCATAATCATTGGCACGCGTACCTGCCCAGCAAATATGGGTGTGCATATCAATTAAGCCTGGCAAACAGACAGTCGGCTGATTGATTATATCCAAGTCTGCCTGTGGATATTTTGCTTTCAACACATCATAATCACCCACATCAGCTATTTTACTTTCTGAAATCAGAATCCCTCCATTAGCAAGTATTTCTAAAGATTCATCTTTTATTTTACCTCGTGGTGCTAATTTATCCATCGTCACTATTTGTGAGAATGGACCTATAAGTTTAAGTGATTGTATATTAACCATATCCATTGTTTTAAGACATTATGTGAATTCCCTTCTCCTTAGCAGCATCTATAATGAAGCCTGTCAACTCTTTTCTGGGGCGATAATCTATAGAAGACAAATTGATTGTTTCAATTGATTTATCTCTTAACGAAACAATAATATTATTGAGTTTGAACTCGATATTTTCAATTCTTGTCCATTCAAAACTCTGCTCTTTCTTACTGATTTTAGGTTTGATTTTTATTTGCTCTGAATCAACAGCAATATATGCTTTCCCGACATTAGAAACAGCGGCTTGAATAACATTAAAAAGCCCGTATCCAAAAAGAAACACGACCAAACTTCTATTAAACGCCTCATCTTCAACATCTTTCACCAAGCGAACAATAGCAACAGTCATAAGAAGAATGCCAATTAATCCATTAAAAATTAATGACTTCCTTCTATTCGTCTGATCTATGTACAAGTTGATATTTAGTTCAGTGTGTGTTTTCATGAATTTTATTTCTACTCTTTATAGATAGATTTTAGCTTTGCTGCTGATATCATAAAATCCTCTATATTTTGCTTTGGATTATAATTAATTGTTGCTAAATCAATCATTTTAACAGAGCCATCAATTAATTGTACATTAATTTTATTTGACTGAACGCTTATTGCCTGAACAGAATCCCAATACAAGTTTTCTTCTCTATTTAATTCTTTTGACTTAACTGCAATTCGATCTGAGTTTACTGCAAAATATGATTTTCTTTTTTCATGAAGTATGGAGTGAATCAAAGCATAAGCTCCGTAAACATACATTAAAACTATAAAGGCGATGTCAAGTGTAGTTTTATTTTCTTGTACAATAATCATTGTTGTAGATGTAAAAATAATAAACAAACCAAACACGGCATTGAACATAGAGTAGGATTTTATCTTCGCTCTTGTATCAAAATACATTTCTGTAACGGCAGTATCGTGGTCTCTTGGATTTTCCTCCACATACCTGTATGTGCTAATTGATTTTTCTTCTGCCATCGCATAAACAAAATCTTCTAACTCTTCTGTAACTTCATAATTTGTCTTGGACATATCGATACGAAAAACGTTATTAGTTTTTGTTATAAACTCAATACTTTGCAATCTCGTACGCACCAACATTACATCATCCCATTTTATATATTGCTCTTTTCTGTAAATATAAGGTTTATAGATAATGTGTGTGTCATTAACGGTTGTATAGGCTTCACCAAAATGATAAATTGTTGCAAAAAGTAAAAGACTAAGCCCAAAGCCTACTGGCAAAATCACCGCCCAATGGTCTGAAATTTCATTATACTCTTGATTTATAAAATAATAAGTACCTAATAACAATAGTGCAATACCGATTATCTCTGCCAGCAAATAGATTGACTTATTAAAGTCTCTTTTTATAAATGGAAAATTAAATTCTCTTGAATTATTCATAGGAAGTATTATATTAAAATTAAAAGTTATGCTTAATAAATTAAAACTATTTAGCCTAAATTGCCTACTACAACAAATTTCTCTTTATTAAGTTTGAAAAACTCTTTTTATCTCTATTTTTCTTTCATCTCAACATCTATTTACATGGAAGACAATAAGAAAATTAGGCAAAAATAAGCACTACAAATAAATTTTCAAAAAATAAGCTTAGAATTATTTTCAAATTCTAATACAAATGGCATGAATAAAATCAAAAATAATCAGCAAACAAAACTTCTAATTGTTTAATAACTCCTTTTTTATCTATGGATTCAGCATCTTTTCGTTCATTACTATTGTAGAATGCTACATTCTTTTTTTCACTATCAACGATCAAAACATGAACAACCGAACTTGCGCTTGAAGGTGGTAAATCAAAGTTTCGAATACCATTATTATCCGTAATCATTCGCTTTAGCACAGCTTCTTTGTAATTTAATCTTGTTCTTAAATATCCATTTTGATACACTATAAGACCGAAACGCTCATTATTTGCAACTAATATTGAGTCTATCAAAGGTGTAATAGCTACTTCCTGAATATTATAACCTTCTATAAAGGCTCTCAAAAGTCGCAGCATTTCTACTTTTAAACGAATCTCATCCGATTCATTGTCTAAATTTATCTCTTTGTGCGAAAGCCTTAATTTATCACTAAAAACAGCCAGCGACTCATCTAAAGTTTCAACCGCAGCCATAGAGACAAGTTCGTCAAAATGACCGACATCACCGTCTTGTATCAGTTGAACAGAAGCCAATGGATCAAACTTTAACATAGATTGAATCTCTTCCATATTAACACCCGAACTAACAAAACGTGATGTGCTACAAGAGATTAATAGTAGAAATACGGAAAGAAAGATTATAAGTTTTTTCATATTTCTTGCTTATTTATTAAAGTAATTATTTAGCGAACATTATATTCCCATATGTTTGGAACAATTTTTACAAGAGGAATGTTTTTGCATGCTTACTCGACTACATGTTCCATATCTTTAAAAGAAGCTTAAACTTGCAATGCGAATATCAACATAAAACCGCATTGCAAGTTCATTATCTCAAATTATATCAATGGTAAATGCTTTTTAGCTTCATCATAGCCCGCATCTGCATGACGATAAACACCCATAGCAGGGTCGTTAAATAGTACACGGCGCAAATTTGCTTCAGCAATTTCACTTCCATCAGCCACAACTACCATACCTGCATGTTGCGAATAGCCTATTCCTACTCCGCCACCATGATGAAAAGAGACCCAAGTAGCACCTCCTGCTGTGTTTGACATTAAGTTAAGCAGAGCCCAATCCGACACGGCATCTGAACCATCTTTCATTCCCTCTGTCTCGCGATTTGGCGATGCTACCGAACCGCAATCCAAATGGTCGCGCCCAATTACAATCGGCGCTTTTACTTTGCCTTCACGCACCAATTGATTAAAAAGCAAACCAGCTTTTTCTCGCTCCCCCATTCCCAGCCAACAAATACGACTTGGCAAGCCTTGAAACGCTACCTTCTCTTTCGCCTCTGTTAGCCAATGAATCATATGTTTATTTTCAGGGAACAACTCCATCAATGCCCTATCTGTAGTGTAAATATCTTCAGGATCACCCGAGAGTGCTACCCAACGGAAAGGCCCTTTACCATCGCAGAATTGTGGTCGAATAAACTTGGGTACAAAACCATCAAAGCCAAATGCATTTTCGCAACCACCTTGTCGAGCAAATTCTCGAATATTATTACCATAATCAAAAGTGATAGCTCCGCGTTCTTGCATTTCCAACATCAATTTGACATGGCGTGCCATTGAATTTATCGACTGTTTTTGATAGGATTCAGGATCTGTTTTGCGTAACTCAAGCGCCTCTTCTAAGCTTATTCCATGTGGTATATATCCGTGAAGTGGGTCATGAGCTGAAGTTTGGTCAGTTAATAAATTAGGAATCATATCGTCTTTCAACAATTTTTCAAGCATATCACCTGCATCGCTCACCAAACCGATAGAAATAGCTTCTCCTTTTTCAAGCGCCTCTTTCAACCAAGCAACAGCCTCATCATAATCATAGGTCATTTTATCAATGTACTTAGTCTCAAGGCGTTTTTTAATTCTCTCGGGGTCGATATCTGCTCCTAAAAATGCAGCACCAGCAAGCGTTGCCGCCAATGGCTGAGCACCGCCCATTCCGCCTAAACCAGCCGTACAAACCCACTTGTGCTTTAGATTTCCATTAAAATGTTGCTTACCGGCTTCAACAAATGTTTCATAGGTTCCTTGCAAAATGCCTTGCGACCCAATGTAAATCCAACTTCCAGCTGTCATCTGTCCGTACATCATCAATCCACGCTCTTTTAACTCCTCAAAATGCTCCCAAGTAGCCCAGGCTGGCACCAAGTTGCTATTGGCTATCAACACTCGAGGCGCTTGTGGATGCGTCCGCACAACTCCAACAGGCTTTCCAGACTGAACAAGCAGAGAATGATTTTCATCTAATTCTAATAAAATACGTATAATTTCTCTTAAAGATTCTACATTACGAGCCGCCTGCCCTGTACCTCCATAAACAATTAAATTAGCTGGATCCTCAGCCACTTCTTTGTCTAAATTATTCAACAACATCCGAAGCGGAGCCTCTGTTTGCCAGGATTTGGCATGCAATTGATTACCTTGGGGTGCTTTGTAATGTGGATGAGAAGCATACTTCTCCATAAATTCTGTGTAATTCATATTGTATTGTTTTTATTATTTGTCGTTTTAATTGCGTTTAAGGGTTCTAATTTCAAGTTTTATAAATAAGTAAAGCTATTAAAATTAATTTAACCTTCCCTTAGAACTTGATTTACTTTATCGAAACAAGAAAAAACCTTTCTCTACAAGCCAAATACCTTGTCCTCTTCATTCATAAATTTGACTTTATGCCTTTTGGCTACTTCCTTAAACTTTCTTGTGATTGATTTTGACTGAATCAACTTTATCGCAGCATCAATATCTTCATAAAATACCCGATCTTCATCGGCAAAGCTAATGTGCTCTCGAATCAGATTGTGCATTTCATCCAAAAAAACATTGGACTTGAGAGGCTTGCGAAAATCAAAACCTTGCGCAGCACACATCATCTCAATTCCCAATATCTTCTCTAAATTCTCTACAATACGCAAGCTTTTACGCGCCGATATGGAGCCCATACTCACGTGGTCTTCTTGCCCCAAAGAAGTGGGGATGCTATCTGCACTTGCAGGGAAACAGAGTGATTTATTTTCACTTACCAACGCAGCTGTACTGTATTGCAATATCATAAAACCAGAATTTAATCCTGTGTGTTTCATCAAAAGCTTTGGCAAACTGGGTACAGTTTCTGTCAATGAAAGATAGATTCGACGATCGGATATATTCCCAACTTCAGCTGCTGCCAATCCAGCATAATCAAGCGGCAGTGCAATAGGCTGTCCGTGAAAATGTCCGCCACTGATTGTTTTCTCTTCTGAAAAAACAATGGGATTGTCAGTTACCGAATTTATTTCAACCAAAAGTGTCTCTTTCAAATGCAACCATGCATTGCGTGAAGCACCATGAACCTGTGGAATACAACGAAGTGAATAAGGGTCTTGCACTCTATCACAAGCTGCATGCGATTTCATTATTTCTGAATGGTCGAGTAGGGTGCGCATTCGTAATGCTACATAGCGAGCGCCTGAATGTGGCCGAAGAGCATGCAACTCCTCATCAAAAGGAGATGACGATCCCATCATTGCTTCCAAATTCATCGCGGCAATAATATCTGCGTGGTCTAAGCAGTTTTGTAACTTTTCTAAAAGCACAATGCCGTGAGCTGCCATAAACTGTGTTCCATTTATAAGCCCCAATCCCTCTTTGGGTCCAAGTTTGTGAGGCAATACATTAAGTTCCTCTAAAACTTGCATCGTTGGAGTCGGTTTTCCATCTTTCCATACTTCACCTAAGCCTATCAAAGGTAAAAAGAGATGCGACAAGGGAGCTAAATCGCCAGAAGCACCTACCGAGCCTTGCTCTGGGACGCATGATATTATATCATTCTCAATATGCCAAATTATTCGTTCAATAGTTGCTAATGACACGCCTGAATAGCCTTTACAAAGAGCATGAACTTTTAGTATCATCATCAATTTGGCAATACGTGGAGCAATTGGATTCCCTACTCCTACACTATGACTCATCAGCAAATTATGCTGCAATTGCGCTGTTTCTTCTTCGCTTATAAGTGTAGTGCATAAAGGTCCAAAACCTGTATTTATCCCATAAACAATTTTGTTACTCGCTACGATATTCTTAACTACTTGCTGGTTAGCATTCACACGCTGAATGGTTGAATCAGACAGTTTGCCTTTAATTTCACCATCTGCCAATTTAAGTGCTATTTTTATGGTAAGAAAATCTTCACCATAGAAAAAAGTGTCTATTCCTTTTGCAGACATATTTAATTTGTTTTTTATGGTTTGCCTTTAGTTTTTCGAGAGACTAAAGGCTGTGATTAAGGAAAATAACAAGACAGCTTTGACATTTTGCTTAGTGACATCCAAATCCTAAGACTATAGTTTTTTTAAGCTATACTTATTATTTCTATTTATTATTTAATGTGTTTTCTTAGAATGATTCTTATGTTTCTTTTGTCTGTTTATCTTTTTTATCAATAAAAATATTTCCCCTCTAAAAGCTAAATAAAAAACAAGCAATCTATAATTTATTCACCTCCTCTATAGCTTTATGTACGGTTTTATCATATTTATATCGGTATTGGAAAAAATCATTATCACCCAAAATATTTCGAATAATATATCCGTTGATTTGCTGCTCTATTTTATTTCTTGAAATATTAAACTCTCGTTGATTCATTGTTACACCCTTTGCAGTAGCATATGCTGAGAATTCATTCAGTATATTTTGTTTATTTAAATAGCTTTCAATCTCTTTCCATGTTTTAAAGGACTTAAGCACAGCTCTATGCTTATCTGTATAATCAAAAGCAAACTGGTAAGTATGCCCGTAGTTTGAAACTGTTAGAAAATAAGGGGTAGTATCAATCGTATCACGCGGCACAAACACATCAGGCATTATACCGCCACCACCATATACAACACGCCCTTTAGCTGTTTGGTATTTAATCGTATCATTCATCTGGATGCTATCCAAATTATCAAGTTCTCCATGCTGAAAGCGATTCAAAATATCCATTTCATAATCTGTAGCTTTACCAAAAGTATAGGGTTTCTGAATACTTCTTCCTGATGGGGTGTAGTAGCGAGCCACAGTAAGTCGAACCGCCGAACCATCTCTAAATGGTATTTGAGATTGCACCAAACCCTTTCCGAATGAACGACGACCTACAATTGTGCCTCTATCATTATCTTGAATGGCGCCTGCAAAAATCTCGCTTGCCGAAGCACTAAACTCATCTATCAGCACCACCAATGGATTATCAATGCAAGTACCTACTCCATTAGCATGCGCCTCTGCACGAGGATAAGCTTTGCCTTCTGAATAAACAATCAGTTCGCCTTTGTCCAAAAACTCATTAATCATCTTAACTGCAACATCCATTAATCCACCACTATTTTCACGTAAGTCAACTATAAACTTTTTCGCACCTTGAGCTTTCAATTCAGCTATTGCGCGAATAAACTCATCGTAAGTTTTGCCGCCAAAGTTATTATTTAGCCCAATAAACCCTACATCGGGAGCTATCAAATACGAAACCGTTACAGTATGAACAGGAATATCGCCACGCTCCACAGTAAAATCCAACAGCTCAGGTGTGCCACTTCGTTTCAAGCTAAGTTTTACTTCAGTTCCTTTTTTACCACGAAGTTTACGCATTGCTTTTTCATTCGATACCAGCTCTTTGCCTACAAAGAGTGAATCATTCACTTTCACAAGCCGATCACCTGCAAGCAAACCTGCACGCTCCGAAGGTCCTCCACTTATTACAGAAATAACAACCAACGTGTCTCTTTGGATATTGAATTGAATACCTACTCCACTAAAACTTCCTTCCAATTCACTATTTACATTTTCTAAATCCTTCGCTGGAATATAAACCGAATGGGGATCTAATTTAGAAAGAATATCAACCATCAACTCATCGGTAATGCTATCAATAGGCAGATTATCCACATATTCATTTTCTAAAAGTGTCATCAATGTATTGATTTTACTATCGCCTGTTTTCGACATATTTTTGAAAATATCCATAAATGCCTTGTCATTTAGCTTCTCTTTTTTACTAACCCGATCCGCCAAAGCATTTCCCAACAATAGCCCTACAACTCCCGTTAATACGATATATATAATTATCCAAATATTCTTTTTCATACTTCTAAAACAACAATTTCTATAGAAATTTAAACTCTTTATTCTTTGCTCCTTGCTCTTTGTTCTTTATTCTTTTCTATCATCCAAAAACAAAACCTCTATCCCTGCACGTTGAAGCAAGTCAACACCATCCATTATGCGATACTCCTCACCATACACCACTCGCTTAATACCCGATTGGATTATCAACTTAGAACACTCTAAGCATGGCGAAGCAGTTACATATAGTGTTGAGCCATCGCTGCTGTTGTTGGAGCGAGCCACTTTTGTTATGGCGTTAGCCTCTGCGTGTAGCACGTAAGGTTTCGAAACATTATTCTCATCTTCACAATTGTTTTCAAAGCCAGAAGGAGTTCCGTTGTAGCCATCAGAGATAATCATTTTATCTTTTACCAAAAGTGCACCTACTTGACGTCGCTTACAATATGAATTTTCAGCCCAAACTCGCGCCATACGCATATAGCGATTATCTAACAGCAACTGTTTTTCTTTATTTTCCATATCTCTTTTCTTATTTCAAAACTTGTTTAGCAAATTCTATTAAATTAACCCCGTTAAAATTACCCGAAGTCATAAGCAATAAAACAGAGTTATCGAACTTTAGTTCTTGTAAATTTTCCTGGAATAAAACGGTATCAGTAAAAACCTCCACATTATCAGTTCCAAAAGCCTCTTTTACACGTTCGGCATTCAACGCTTTCAGTTGTTTATGTTTTACAACCTCAGGGTTAAAATAGACAAATGCTTTGTCTGCCAATTTCATCGTATCTTTATATTGAGGTAAAAACTCATCCGTCAAACTACTAAATGTATGTAGCTCCATACAAGCTATAATTTTTCTTTCAGGATATTGCAAACGAGCTGCTTTCACAGTAGCCTCTAACTTGGAAGGTGCATGAGCAAAGTCTTTGAAAGCAACACGATCAGCTTTCTCTACAATTTTTTGCATACGATTAGAAGCTCCTTTGAAATCTGCTATTGCTTCATAAAACTTATCGTCCCATACACCTATTTGGCGACAAACCATACGCGCCGCCTCCATGTTTTGTAAATTGTGCTCTCCAAAAAAGCTCAATTGCACCTCACCTTTAGCTGTTTTCACATAAGTTACTCCATTTCGAACTTCGTACTTAGGTGTTTTATAGGGAAAACTCACAATATCCGTTCGCGAATTATTTTTTGCAATTGCTTTCACTTCATTATCTTCTGAAAAATAGATCAAACGGCCTTGCACATCCATCGACTCAACAAATTGACGAAACTGATCTTTATACAAGTCAAAACTTGGAAAAACATTGATATGATCCCAAGCAATACCAGTTATTACCGCAATATGTGCTTGATAAAGTATGAATTTAGAGCGAAGATCTAACGACGAAGACAGATATTCATCTCCCTCAAAAACCGCTATCCGAGTATTATCATTTAAGCTCACCATATTATCAAAACCATCAATCTGCGCCCCTACCATATAATCAGCTCTCATATTGAGTTTCTTCAACACATGCAAAATCATAGCCGTTGTCGTTGTTTTTCCATGACTTCCACCTATCACAATACGTGTTTTACTACGGGTACGCTGAAAAAGGTATTCGGGAAACGAATAAATATTCAAGCCTAACTCTTGTGCACGTAATAGCTCAGGATTATCTTCTCGTGCATGCATTCCTAATATAACTGCATCCAACTGCTTGTGAATTTTCTCAGGAAACCAACCCGTCTCTTTAGGCAATATCCGATGCTCTTTCAACCTGCTATAAGCAGGGTCAAAAATCACATCATCCGAACCTGTAACAACATAATCGTGCTTACTGCTTAACTCAATGGCCAAATTGTGCATTGCCGAGCCACCAATTGCAATAAAATGAACTCTATACATATTGAATGTGTTTTGTTTTTTCGTATATTTGTAAATCTAAGTTCTGAAAAGTGACAAAAATCATGTACATATCACTTGATAATAACGCTCTAATTTCAGAAGTATACAAAATTAATAAGAAAATTAGATTAAACACGTTAAATAACAATGAAATTAACAAAAATCGAATCGGGAACATTTTTAGTAGATGGTGGTGCCATGTTTGGTGTGGTACCAAAAGTTGTTTGGCAAAAACGATACCCTGCTGATGAAAATAACTATTGCCGACTTGCTATGCGTAGCCTTCTCATCGAAACCAACGGTCGCCTTATTCTTATTGACACCGGTGTTGGGAACAAACAGATGGATTATTTAAAGTATTATGGCATCGAAGGCCTAATTTCTTATGAAGAAGAACTTCTAAAATTAGGATATTCGTCCAATGACATTACAGACGTGGTGTTGACGCACTTACATTTCGATCATTGCGGAGCATGCACCATTTTCAACGAAGATAAAACTGAAATAATTCCGGCATTTCCAAATGCCACCTACTGGGTTGGAAAAGAGCAATGGGAAAACTTTCTAAATCCAAACATACGTGAAGGTGATTCATTTTTTATGGAAAACATGATGCCCATCGAAAAAGCAGGTTTACTAAAATTGGTTGATAAAGATTTTTTCCTTACTCCCGATATTGAACTCCGTCTTTACAGTGGACACACTGTTGGACAATTGTCAGCATACATTCATTATAAAGATAAGACTTTGGTTTATACTGGCGATGTAATCCCATTTGTTGCAGCCATTCCGATTGCCTGGGTTTCTGCTTATGACACCTACCCCATTATTTCGATGGAAGAAAAAACAAGAATGCTTAAAGAGGCTTACGAAAAGAAGCAAACACTCTTTTTCGAGCATGATAATTACAACGAATGTTGCACTATAACACTTGAAAATGGGAGATATAAGGTAGATAAAACATTTACGCTAAATGAAGCTTTGGCTTAATTATTGTACTTTTTACAAGCTAAGTTTTAATTATAGATAAACAATCAGACAAATAACCGACATGAAACAATTCAACTTAGTTTTTATTTTGCTTTTTTCACTACTCTTTTCTACGGCTTGTGA
>CAYFTO010000018.1:0-8165 GCA_964346125.1 uncultured Paludibacter sp. | reverse complement strand
CATCCGATGAAATCGGATTTGAGTTTGTGAGAGTTGCTGTAAGCGAAAGAACCCCCACACAATACTATCTATTAGTTATATACCCCAAAAAAGGTACAAGTGCTGAAGCAAATGGTGTTAGAAAAGGTCAGTTTGTAGTTCAAATAAACGATCAAGATATCACGGATGACAACTACAGTAACTTAGTCAATGGATCGGGCAATCGTAAGCTTGAAATTGCAGAATGGGTTTTAGCTGAAGAGAATAAATACGCTCTAAAAACCACTCAAATAATAGATATATCAATGCATAAAAACTATGCAGAACACCCTGTATATTTAGATACCGTTTACACTATGCCTAACGGTAAAAAAGCAGGCTATTTAGTTTACAATTTTTTTGCTAATGATAGCGGAGATAAAACTCGCAAATATGATATTGATTTGATGAAAGCTATTGAAAGAATCAATAATGCTGGCAACATGCAAGATTTCATTCTCGACCTACGCTACAACGGTGGTGGATCAGTAGCATCAGCAGCTGCTTTAGCCAGTGCTTTAGCTCCAAACAGAAACAGCCAAGATCTCTTTTCTTATGTAGAGTACAATCCACTTGTTCATGAAGCATTAAAGCGCCAAAATGGGGATGATTTTAATAAAGATTATTTTATAGATGAAATAAAACTAAGCAGCTCAAGCTCGTATCCAATACCTAATTTGAACTTAAGCAAACTCTATATTTTAGTATCAAGATGGTCTGCATCAGCAAGCGAGATGGTTATAAACGGCCTGAAACCCTATTTTGGGGATAATATTGTTTTAATCGGAGAAACAACGGTTGGGAAAAATGTTGGTTCAACAAGTTTTTACGAAGAAGATGACCCTAAAAACAAATGGGGAATGCAGCCTATTATTGCTAAGTTTTTCAACAAGAATGGTGAATCTGATTTCACTGCGGGCTTTATACCCAATCATCCTGTTTCTGAAATTGACAACACTCTTTTTCTATATGAGTTTGGCGATACACAAGACAAAATGCTCAACAAAGCACTTACTTTGATTAATGATGGCCAAACAATTTATGCTTCACCCCAAAAATCACCTCAGTTTAGTTCCTCTGTGAAGATGAAAGTCGTAAAAGGCTCCAGTTCTATGCTTGACAAGCCTGGTAAAAACATACTTAATGATGACGTTAGAGGTGAAATGATACGTAAATTAAATTTTTAAAATCAATATACACTGGATTGTAATTCTCTAATTAAACTATTAGCAGCTTTGATAAAAATTTATCAAAGCTGCTTTTTTATAGTCCAAAATTCTTTTCAAGAACATTGCAAATAGCAACTTTATCTTTCACTTACAAAACATTATTCAAACAAATATGTTGTAAGCAATATTAAACTCTAAATTTAATAACTAAAATTCAAATCATTTATAATGAGCCAAATGACAAGAAAGCCCGATTGGTTAAAAATATCATTACCACAGGGTGAAGAATATCGAAAAATACGAGGTTTAGCAAAGGGTAATAAACTACATACCATATGTGAAAGTGGCCGTTGCCCTAATTTAGCTGAATGTTGGGGGAGAGGTACCGCTACTTTTATGATTTTAGGAGATATATGCACGCGAGCTTGCAAGTTCTGCTCTGTAAAATCAGGCAAACCACTTGCTGTGGATTATGAAGAACCCAAGCGATTAGCAGACTCTATCAAGCAAATGAATTTACGCCACTGCGTGATTACAAGTGTCGATAGAGATGATTTGCGCGATGGCGGTGCAAGCTTTTGGGCCAAAACTATACGAGAAGTAAAAAAAGAGAACCCAAATACTACCTTAGAAACTTTAATTCCTGATTTTGACGGAAAAGGAGAGCTAATTGACATTGTTATAGCAGAACGCCCTAATATAGTTTCACATAATATGGAGACTGTTAGAAGACTTACTCCACAAGTTAGAAGCCGAGCTAAATATGAAGTGAGTCTAAAAACATTAAAGCACATAGCTGACAGTGGTGTTGTGAAAGCTAAAACCGGTCTGATGGTTGGTTTAGGCGAAAAAGAAGAAGAAGTATTTGAAACAATGGATGATATATTAGCTGCGGGATGCAAGATTCTTACTATTGGACAATACCTACAACCTACAAGAAAACAACTGCAAGTAGTAGAGTACGTAACTTTAGAACAATTTGAGAAATACAAAAAAGTGGGCTTAGAGAAAGGTTTCGAATTTATCGAAAGTGGCCCTCTTGTACGTTCCTCATATTACGCAGAGAGACACGTATAATATTTTGATTGCTATGAAAGAGACTATAATCTCGGAAAACTTAGGACGCATTCGTTATAAAAAGGCATGGGAATATCAAGAACATATTTTCAAGCAAGTTTTAGCTTCAAAAACGAATAGCGAAATAGAGCCTAAGCAGTATCTACTATTATGCGAACATGAGCCAGTATATACTTTGGGAAAAAGTGGAAATGAAGAAAATCTACTTTTAACAGAATATATGCGAGAAACTAAAAATATTGAGTATTTCTTAATTGATAGAGGCGGCGATATCACCTACCATGGACCTGGTCAATTAGTTGTCTATCCTATTATTGATTTAGAAAGACATAAAATAGGCATTAAAAAATACATCAGTATGCTCGAAGATGTAGTGATAAACGTATTGTCTCAATACGGTATCCATGCCGAAAAGGATGAAAAAGCAATGGGCGTGTGGCTCGATGCAAAAGATCCTCTGAAAGCACGTAAAATCTGTGCTGTTGGTGTAAGGGTAAGTCGATTTGTTACGATGCACGGCTTAGCTCTAAATATAAATACAGACTTAAATTATTTCAACTACATCAATCCTTGTGGATTTACGGACAAACAAACAACTTCGATGCAGAAAGAACTTGGTAAAGAAATTGATTTTTATGAAGTTACAAAAAAGATAGAAAGTGAATTTCAAAACATTTTCTCAGTCGAATTGCTTCAATCGACTAAAGAAATTAGCAACTAAACACAAAAGGTTTTTTCTTGTTTAGAAATAAAAAGATGACAAAGTATTAACACTCAAAATACTTTGTCATTTTTATTTAAAATTACTTTACTCCATTATTTTTCACTAATATTGTAATCCAAAATAAAACTGAGAAAAAGAACATGCGCATACTACACACTTCAGACTGGCACTTAGGAAAACGTTTGGATTTTTACAGCCGACACGAAGAGCAAATTGCTGTAATGAATGAGATTTGCGAAATTGCCGAAGAACAAAAAGCTGATTTAATCATTGTAGCTGGCGATTTATTTGACACTTTCAATCCACCTATTGAATCGACAGAGTTGCTATACAAAACATTAAAACGTTTGGCAAAAAATGGCAAAGTACCCGTTATTGCTATTGCTGGGAATCACGATTCACCCTACCGTGTAAATGTAGCCGATGTTTTAGCACGCGAAAACGGAATAATCTTTATCGGACACCCTACGGACACTGTACCAGTTTTTGAGCTTGAGGACGGATTTCGACTTACTAATTCTGAAATTGGCTTTTTTGAAATCGAGTTAGCTCATTACGATTATCCTGTACGTATTTTTCACACCGCCTTTGCTAATGAAGCTCGACTAAAAGAGTTTTTTGGAGAAGATAAACAACACTCACTGCAAGAGAGCCTTAGTGAAAAATGGAGTGAACTTGCGAGCAAATATGCAGACAACAAAGGAGTTAATCTTTTAACAACGCATCTATTTGTTTCGAAACGCGGCGAAGTCCTACCCGATGAACCCGAAGGAGAAAAACCTCTCAATATTGGTAATGCTGATTTGATTGACTCTAACGCTATTCCCAAAGAAATTCAGTACACAGCTTTGGGACATTTACACCGATTCCAGGATGTAGGCGTACATCAACCCGTCATTTATAGCGGTTCTCCCCTTTCCTACTCATTTGCCGAAGCAGGACAAAAGAAATTTGTTTCGATAATTGATATCGAGCCAAACGCTAAAGCTAAATTTGAAAAAATAGAATTGCACTCAGGTCGCAGTTTGCATCGTAAAACATTTCAAAACACGGACGACGCTGTTGAATGGCTCCAAGCAAACCCTTATACATTGATTGAGCTAAGCATGGAAACCGATGAGTTTCTTAAAGCTGACGACCGTAAAATGCTATACCAAAACCACGATGGAATCATACATTTGATACCGAAAGTAAAAAACCTTGAAAGTCAATCTACAAGTACTAAAAGCATTAATTTAGAGCAAGAAGTAGATGAATTATTTGTTGATTTTTTCAAGTCTAAAAATAACGGTCAAGAACCCAACAAAGAGATTATGGATCTGTTTAACGAAATACTAAATAACTGATATGATACCATTAAAATTGACTTTAGAAGGAATATATTCGTATCAAGAACGACAAACAATTGACTTTAGCACGCTCACTGACTCTGGCTTATTTGGAATTTTAGGCGGCGTTGGTTCCGGCAAATCTTCTATCCTCGAAGCCATTACCTATGCACTTTATGGACAAACAAATAGATTGGGCAATAACGACAAGAGAAGTTACAACATGATGAACTTGAAGTCGGACAAAATGTATATCGAGTTCGACTTCTTGAATTATGAAAACAAGAGCTTCCGCGCTACGCGCGAGATAAAGAGAAATAGCAAACGATTTGATGATATCAGAACACCTATTGTGCAGTTTTACGAGCTAAAAAACAATCAATGGGAACCATTGGAACACTCAAATGCGGAGGAGATTGTGGGATTGAGCTATCAAAACTTTAGCCGTACTATCATCATTCCGCAAGGACAATTCAAAGAGTTTTTAGAGCTACGACCCACCGACAGAACAAATATGATGAAGGAGATATTTCAACTTCATCGATATGATTTACAAGACAGAGTAGCAAGCCTTCGAGCTACAAACAAAAGCAATCTCGACCAAATTTCGGGCAGACTTATGGAGTTTGAGAGTGTGAAAGAAGAGGAAATTGAGGCTAAAGCTGAACTACTAAAAACTCTAAAAGAGCAAGTTGAACTTGCTACAAAAGAGCATCAAATACTCAATGAGAAGTATCAACAATGGCAAGGGCTGAAAGATAGCTACACAAAGCTACAAGCAAACAAACTTGAGTTTGACAAGATGCAAAAGCAACTACCCGATATTGAGAATAAGCAAAAGCAGCTGCAAACATACGAACGTTTGTTTTCTAAATTTGATCGACTAATTGCTGACTACAATCGCTTAAGCAATAATATCACTTCGCTTAGTGAAGAACACAAAGAGTCATCAAAAAAACACAACTTACTTGCTGACGAACTAAAAAAGAGAGGCGAAGAGCTTGATAAGATTAAGCCGCTGTATGACAATCTTGTTGATAGAAGAAAAGAAGAGGCTGACCTTGCTTTGATTTCACAAATTATAATATATAGAAACGAAATCGCGAGTCTTAAACAACGTCAACAGAATGGCACTTCAATTGTGGCAGAGGCAGACAAGGAGCTGAAAGAAATAGTTGACAAGATAAAAGAATTAGACGATGAGCTGAAAACGCTTTCGAATAAGAAATACGACTCAAAGCTTCTACTGGAACTTGATAACTGGTTTGTCAAGATGGATAATCATAAAAAACAGATGGAGCAAAGCCAGAAAGCACTTCTACAAAAGCAGAAAGAGCTTGAAGAGATAGCGAAAGAGATGTCGGTTAATAAAATTGATGCTGAACAATTTGAAACTCAATATCATGATGCCATCAAACAGCTAAAAGAGAAGGAGGATAAAGCAAACGAGCAGAGGACAAACTTTGAATTGAAACAAAAGATGACCGACTATGCTACTTCCCTGCACGATGGCGTGGCTTGTCCTCTCTGCGGTTCAACCGAACATCCACATATTGCAGATACTGAGGATGTATCGCAACATTTAGAAAAGCTTAGTGATGAATTTCAAAAGATTGCTCAGGAGCGTGACCAGCTTCACAAACAACACACTGAGGCTGTTCGATTAATAGAAAATATGCAACGCCTAAAACTTGAAACTCTTGAAGCTGAAAAGAGCGTGACTATTGAAGTAGAGTCTATAAAAGAACATAAAGAGAAATTTATTTGGTACGACTTTAGTGCTGATGACAGAGCTGATTTTGAAGAGAAAAAGAGGCAATCTTTTGATATTGAGAAAGAGATAACAGAAAAGAACAAGTCACTTAGTAAGTTGAGAGATGAAGAAATTAAACATCGCAATAAGCTTGACACATATACAAAAGCATTGGACAAATTGAAAAGCGATGAAGATGCATTTAGGGTAAAAGCTGAAACAAATCAATCGCTCTTGAAGATTTTGAGTGCTGATAATTTTAGCAATCATACAGTTGAGATGCTTGAAACGCAAACTACACAATTGAAAAAGGAGAACGACAAAGTTGAGGCTGACTATAATCTTCTAAACAAGAACATTGCAGAATTGGACAAACACACTGTGATTAGTAAAACTCAGTTAGACAACTTGGATAAACAATTAGAAGGCATCACCCAGGAGTTGAAGGTCTTGAATGATGAAATTAACAAACAACTTGCCACTGAAGGCTATGAAGATTTAAAGCGAGTAGAGGAGATTCTTGCAATCAGGCTTGATGTGAATAAAATTAGAGAGGAGATTCAGCACTTCAACACGCAACTTGGTGTTGTAAAAGATAGAATATTTACTTTCGAAGAGGAACTGAAAAAAATGTCATACGACGATGCTCTATTTGAAAAATACGAGGCAGAATGGAAACTATCGAAAGAGAAACTTGAAGCGCAAAACAATAAGTTTGTTGAATTGCGTGTGGAACTTGAAAATCTAAATAAAAGATTGAAGGAGAAAGCTGAATTAACGGTAGAGCATGAGAAATTGAGCAAGCGTGCTGAAAACCTAAACTTGATGTACAATCTATTTAGAGGGCAAGGCTTTGTTCAATATGTTTCATCGATTTATCTGGCGCAGCTTTGCGACCATGCCAATGAACGATTTCGCCGAATGACACGCAATCAGTTAAGCCTACAAATAAACGAGAGCAATGATTTTGAGATTGTAGATTATCTGAATGAGGGTCGTAGCCGCAGTGTAAAAACTTTATCAGGCGGACAGTCCTTCCAAGTATCCCTATCGCTTGCTCTTGCTTTAGCCGAAAGTGTGCAAAGCAATGCAAAAGCCGACAAAAACTTCTTTTTCATCGATGAAGGCTTCGGCACTCAAGATTTAGAATCGGTCAATATTGTATTTGAAACACTGCTAAATCTCAACAAAGAGAATAAAATAGTAGGCATCATCTCACACGTAGAAGAGCTCAAAGAGCGGATGCCAGTAATTTTAAATATAAGCAAAGATGCCGAAAGAGGCAGTTTAATTGAAATGCAAAAATAATAACAAAGAGAAAAAATGACATACAAAGGAGAATTAAGAAAAATGCCGGTTGTGCTGAATGCTGAAAACAAGGTAGAATATCAAATTTTGCTACACGACACTAGCACACATCAGGAACAAGCGATTGCAATGAATGAATTAATCGGGAAAAACATTTCTCTGCACTATGAAGGCAATATATATTGTATAAAATGTGGGCGAAAAACCAAAACATCTTTTGCTCAAGGCTTCTGCTATCCTTGTTTTAAGGATGCACCAGAAAACTCTGAATGTATTATTCGTCCCGAACTTTGCCGTGCTCATTTGGGTGAAGGACGCGATCCGGAATGGGAAGAAACCCACCACAACAAACCGCATTATGTATATCTAGCCGCTACCGACAAGGTTAAAGTTGGCGTAACACGCGATCATCAAGTGCCTACACGATGGATAGATCAGGGTGCAAATGCCGCTATTAAATTGGCAGAAACACCCAATCGCTATTTAGCAGGCTATATTGAAGTGGCACTGAAAGATATTTTTACTGACAAAACAAGCTGGCAGCGAATGCTTAAAAATGAGACCGACGATAGCATCGACCTTTTGGAGGTCAAACATGAATTAGAACAAGTTCTTCCTGCCGATATTGCAGCATACATTTCTGATGATGATGAAGTAACCCATATCAAATATCCCGTTATTGAGTATCCCACACGAGTGAAAGCAATCAATCTGGATAAATCGGGTGATTTTAGTGGAAAATTGATGGGAATCAGAGGACAATATTTGATATTTGAGGATAACTCTGT
>CAYFTO010000017.1:0-29200 GCA_964346125.1 uncultured Paludibacter sp. | reverse complement strand
CAAAAATCAGGTTAAAAAAAAAGAATTGTTTGTCTTAGTATATCTATAAAACAAATTTATTTTCTATGTTTGCCATTTATAAACTCATTGAGAAAACAACAACATATTTAATTAAGTAATAAACATGAAAAAATTATTTCTATTATCACTTGTAGCTCTACTTACTTTAAGTGTATCTGCACAAGGGATCTTTTTTGAAGAGAATGAAGATTTAAATGTAGCTTTAGAAAAAGCTAAAGCTGAGAATAAATTGGTATTTATCGATGCCTACGCTGAGTGGTGCGGTCCTTGCAAGGTGATGGCGCGTGCTATTTTTCCACAAGCAGAAGTAGGAGAGTTCTTCAACGAACATTTTGTAAACTTGAAGTTGGATATGGAAAAGCCAAACAACACCTACATTGCAAAAAAATACGAAGTACGTGCCTATCCTACCTATCTGTTTTTAGATAGCGAGGGAGAGCTTGTTCATAAATCTTTGGGTTCAATGCCTGCTGACAAATTCATAGATGTTGCAAAAACTGCAACAGATAGCGAAAACAACTTTATGGCTTTGAATAAAAAAATTGAAAAAGGTGACAGAAGCTTAGCTACCATAAATAGTTATATTTCACAAAATCCATATAGCGATAATATAGACGGTTTGCTTGATGACTATTTTGGAGGCATTTCTGACGAAGAGATATTGACTGAAGAGAACTGGGAGCTATTTAACAAACATGTAAGCAATTACGAATCAGCAATTTTCAAACGATTTTTGAATAATAGAGGCGAGGTTGCAAATTTTGTTGGTCATGAAAAGGTAACAAACAAAATCACTTCTGTTATAGCGCAAGCTTATTACCGCAACCCTGACAAAGCGGAAGAGTTAAAGAAAATTGACTCTGAGATTTTCGAATCTGCTAAAACACAAGTGGATATGTCTCGAACATACTCCGCATTTATGCGTAATAAAGAGGACAAAACAGCATGGGATAGTTTTGCTAAAGCACTTACACCTTTCGTAGAGAAGGAGAGTAGCCCTGAAGCACTAAATCAATATGCATGGCTTGTGTTTGAAAACTACAAAAAGTTTGAGGATGTTGCGATGCTAAAAAATGCTCTTTCATGGGCTGAAAAAGCAACAAAATTAGCTCCAGAGAATGATGCAATTCTTGATACATACGCAAACTTGCTGTTTGCTTCAGGCAAAAAGAAAGCAGCCATAAAGAATGCACAAAAAGCATTGAAGATTGCAACTGGAAAAGACGATAAAAAAGCAATTGAAACTTATACAAATGTTATTGCTGGCTTCAAAAAGAAGAAGAAATAATAAGTTTTGATATCACATTATTAAACAATCCCAAAATCAGAGATTTTGGGATTGTTTGTTTTTGCTAATACCATAATAATATGTATCTTTGTCCCATTAAAGAAATAATTCACTAATAAACTCATCTCTTATTTATAAATTTATGGGAACAAAACCTTTCATTTATCAAGACCCATTCGAAATGGGGAAAGAAAATACGGAGTATTATTTGCTTACAAAAGATTATGTAAGTGTAGAAAAACTTGGCGACAAAGAAATTCTAAAAGTTGATCCAGAAGGGATAACACTACTCGCTCGCACTGCTATGCGCGATTGTAATTTTTTATTGCGCCCAGACCATCAAAAACAAGTTGCATCTATCTTAGCCGATCCAGAAGCAAGTGAAAATGACAAGTTTGTTGCTGTAACTTTATTGCGAAATGCTGAGATTTCTGCTAAAGGCGTACTACCCTTCTGCCAAGATACGGGTACGGCAACTGTCTATGCAAAAAAAGGGAATAACGTTTGGACGGATGGCACAGACGAAGAAGCAATTTCAAAAGGTATTTATCAAACCTATACCGAAGAAAATCTTCGCTATTCACAAAATGCTGCATTGGATATGTATGATGAAGTGAATACAGGCACTAACCTACCCGCTCAAATTGATTTAGTAGCCAGCCAAGGCGATGAATATAAATTTTTATTCATGGCAAAAGGTGGTGGTTCGGCCAATAAATCGGCACTTTTCGTTGAAACAAAAGCGGTATTAAGTGAAAACACTTTGGAAAAGTACTTAATAGAGAAAATGCAAACTCTTGGAACAACGGCTTGCCCACCCTATCATATATCATTTGTTATTGGAGGCACATCTCCTGATGCTACAATGAAAACAGTTAAGTTAGCTTCAACGAAATATTACGATGAGCTGCCAACAACTGGTAATGAATTAGGAAGAGCTTTTCGCGATGTAGAATTGGAAGAGAAGATTCTAAAAGCTTCTCAAAAATTAGGTTATGGAGCGCAATTTGGTGGGAAACACTATGCACACGACCTTCGCATAGTACGCTTGTCGCGACATGGTGCATCAGTATTTGTTGGCATGGCTGTATCTTGCTCGGCTGATAGAAATATTAAAGCAAAAATAAATAGAGAAGGAATCTGGGTTGAGAAACTTGAGGATAATCCAGGACAATACATACCTGAAGAGTACCGTAATCAAAACGAAGGCGATGTTGTAAAAATTGACTTGAATCAACCGATGTCGGAGATTTTGAAAACATTGAGCCAGTATCCCGTTTCAACTCGATTATCACTATCTGGTACCATAATCGTTGGACGCGACATTGCTCACGCCAAACTAAAAGAGCGTATCGATAACGGCGAAGGACTACCACAATACATTAAAGACCATCCAATCTACTACGCTGGACCAGCAAAAACCCCAAAAGGCCTACCTTCAGGATCATTTGGACCTACTACAGCTGGAAGAATGGATAGCTATGTGGACTTGCTTCAATCGAATGGAGGAAGCTTGGTGATGCTTGCAAAAGGGAATCGTAGCCAACAGGTTACAGATGCATGTAAAAAACATGGTGGCTTCTATTTAGGTTCGGTTGGTGGTCCCGCTGCAATTTTAGCAGAGCAAAGTATCAAAAACGTGGAGTGTTTGGAGTATCCAGAGTTAGGTATGGAGGCCATTTGGAAAATTGAAGTAGAGGATTTCCCAGCGTTCATCCTTGTTGACAATAAAGGAAATGATTTCTTCGAAATGGTGAAGAGAGGTCTTATTTAGGCTCAATAAATTAGATAGAAAAAACCATCCATATTTTACGATTAGTAAACATGGATGGTTTTTTTATGAATTCTATTCTATTTTAGACGAACTAAAAGAGCGACATCTGCGAATCCTCATCATCTTCATATTTTATATCTTCATCATCAATGGAATCATCTGTTTCTTCAATCTGCTTTTCTTGACTTGGCTTTGGCTCATCGCTGTCTTCATTATCCTCGTCATCATCTTCGTTGTTTGAGTCTGAATCTATCTCTTTATTCAATGGTTTTAATTCATTAATTTCAGCCACTTCAAAAGTTGTAAGACGCTTACCTCGCGCACGATAGCTTTTCACACCAATAAACTCTTCTGCATCAATTTCAAGTTTTTCGCGATGCTCATCATTTCCTCCAAATACGACCTCCACCAAAGGAGCAGTTTCGGCCGAAATGAACACCATCTTTGACGTCTCTTCATCACCAATAAGTGAGCTTAACTTTTCAGAAACTTCAAAAGTAAAACGCTTTAGATAGTAATATTTCAGACTGTCTTCCCAAAAAGCAAGCGTCCAAACTTTTTCTGAGTCAAATTTTTCCAAAATTAAGACATCTGATTCAAAGTGATTACTCACATCAAAATCAGTAGTTCGGAACTGACCCGACTTCGTTACAACCAAAATCAAATCATCACTATGGAATTCACCTAAATAATCACCTCGTTTATCATGATTCAATCGTTTTACATCGCGATCAAACCACACTTTTCGACCTCCAAGGGTAGAACCACCCTTCTGTTTAAGGGAAATACGTTGAACTGCATTTTTAGTTAAAATATTTCCTTTAGTTTGACGACCTCTAATAGCCACTTCACTAAAATCAACATCAAATTGCAAGTTTCGTAAACGTGGTTTTGGCTTCAGAGTAACGCGTATCACTTCAGCTTCAGCATTTGGATTTGCTGTGAAATATAGAACACGCGATTCTTTTTCACCCTGCGTTAAATCATATTCCCTATCCCGCGTTACAGAGGTAACAGCAAAACGTTTTATGTAGTAAGGACCTGATTTTCCGTGTCTATAAACGGCATTGTAAACCGTACGCTTATCGTTACGTTTAAACACATCAAGAAACAATATATTCTTTCCAACAAAAAGCTTATCAGCAACTTTTACAACTTTATAGGTACCATCTTTGAAAAACACGATGATATCATCTATACTTGAACAATTGCACACAAATTCATCTTTTCTAAGCCCAGTACCAATAAAGCCCTCTTCATAGTTTACATACAATTTCTCGTTTGCTTCAACTACTTTAGTTGCTACAATGGTATCAAAACTACGAATTTCTGTTCGTCGTGGATAGTTTTTACCATATTTATCTTGCAATTTTTTAAACCAATCGATTGTATAAGTCACTAAATTATCAAGATGATTCTTTACCACTTCCAATTTCTCTTCAATGCTGACAATCGCATCATCAGCCTTTTGACTATCGAATCGAGTAATCCGCATCATTTTTATTTCGAGTAGTTTGAGAATGTCCTCTTCGGTAACTTCCCTTATAAAGTTCTTTTTAAAGGGTTCAATACGCTTATCAATATGTTTTACTGCCTCTTCTTTACTTTTACTATCTTCGAATTCTTTGTCTTTATAAATTCTGTTTTCAATAAAGATTCGTTCTAAAGTAATAAAGAAAAGTTGCTCCAACAGCTCATCACGCTCTATTTCAAGCTCTAATTTCAGCAAATCTTTGGTATAATCCGTACTTACTTCCAATAATTCACTTACTGTAATAAATCGCGGTTTTTTATCATGAATTACACAACAATTTGGAGAAATACTTACCTCACAGCCTGTAAACGCATAAAGTGCATCTATCATTTTATCCGACGAGGTGCCCGGAGCAAGGTGAACTAAAACCTCTACATCTTGTGCTGTATTATCATCTACTTTACGAATCCTTATCTTACCCCTTTCATTTGCTCTAATAATAGTATCTATCAGCTTAGAGGTATCGGTGCCAAAAGGTAACTCTCGTATTGCTAATGTTCTATTATCTAACTTTTCAATCTTAGCACGCACCTTCACAGAACCACCTCTCTCTCCATCATTATATCGACTCACATCGATACTTCCCCCTGTTTGAAAGTCGGGATAAAGCTCATAATCATCGCCATTCAAATAGGCAATAGATGCATCTATCAGCTCATTGAAATTGTGAGGTAATATTTTAGAGTTCAACCCAACGGCAATACCTTCAACTCCTTGCGCAAGCAAGAGTGGGAATTTTATAGGTAAGGTAACAGGCTCTTTATTTCGCCCATCATATGAAGCTACCCATTCAGTTGTTTTAGGATTAAATACAGTTTCAAGTGCAAACTTTGACAATCTTGCCTCAATATAACGCGGAGCGGCTGCACCATCGCCTGTGAGTATGTTTCCCCAGTTTCCCTGAGTATCAATCAGCAAATCTTTTTGCCCAAGTTGTACCAAAGCATCACCAATAGAGGCATCGCCGTGCGGATGAAATTGCATAGTATGACCAACAATATTGGCTACCTTATTGTAGCGTCCATCGTCCAATAGCTTCATTGAATGTAAAATCCGACGTTGTACAGGTTTCAAACCATCATACACATTAGGCACAGCACGTTCTAAAATTACGTACGATGCATAATCCAAAAACCAAGTTTGATACATACCAGAAAGGTGGTGTTTGTTAACAAATTCTCCTGGTATTTTTGGCATCAAATATTTCGACTGACTTTTATCATTCTCATTATCAAGAACATCATCATCATTTTCAAAATTACGTTCTCCATCATCCGGTGCAAACTGCCCTTCTTTCTCTATTAAATCATCATCTTTTGACATAAAAAATCATTTTTATCTAAATATATTAATTCACAATATACAAAGTTATAGAATATTATTCAAATTAATTAGTAACTTTGTTAGGATTTATCAACATAAATAACATAAAGCATATGAATAAAACAAAAGTATTTCTACTTTTCACATTAATGTTTTATACAAGCGTCTCATTTTCACAAAGCAAAGTTGCTGTTGGATTTAGTCCTATTAACTCAGGCACAATCATTGAGAAACAACAAGCGAGTAGATTCACTAATAAGCTGATTGGATCAAGTAGCTTCTCCCTACAATACCTCAATACGATAGCAACAAACTTAGAATTTGAAACAGGAATTGATTATTCTTTATTTAAAATTCAATCTCAATTATTATCTGAGCCTGGGAATGAGAGATTACCTATTACAAATAACTTAACTCTTATTCAAGTTCCCATAGCCTTACGTTATAATTTCAATCCTTATTTATACATCTCAGGGGGCGTTCTACTTGGATTTGATACAAATACTTCTGCCATTATAAACAAACAAAGCGGAGTTGGACTTATTGCCACATTAGGTGTTCAATACCCTTTCTCAAACGGCATAGCTCTTTTCATTAATCCTAATTTCAAGCTACATTCATTAGCTCCTTTTTCTTCTTGGAAAGCCCATAGTAGGATTCTTGACAATGGCATCAAAATAGGGGTAAGTTATTCTTATTAAAAAAAGAGCAATTTCATCATCCAACATTACTGATTAACAACACTTAAAGTCGCAGTTCTTAATCTCAATAATTTTATGTATCTTTGTGAACTTTTTCAAATAACGAGTAGTTTGTCGTTTATTTGTACTCTTTTATTAATTATTGAACTAAAAGTAAACTATTAATTTCCCAATATTATTTTGGGTTTATATGATAATTTTATGGCTCCACAAAGTGATGTTTTTAAAAAGTTAATTGCTCATTCTAAAGAGTATGGTTTTGTTTTTCCATCCAGTGAAATATACGATGGATTAGCTGCAGTATATGACTACGGGCAAAATGGTGTTGAATTAAAAAACAACTTAAAAAAATATTGGTGGGACAGCATGGTCTTACTCAATGAAAACATTGTTGGGATTGACTCTGCTATCTTTATGCACCCCACAATTTGGAAGGCTTCTGGACACGTTGACGCATTCAATGATCCTTTGATTGACAATAAAGATAGTAAAAAACGCTATCGTGCTGATGTTCTTATCGAAGAATTATTGGCAAAATACGATGACAAAATTGATAAAGAGGTAGAAAAAGCAGCCAAACGTTTTGGTGATTCATTTGATGAAAAAATGTATCGTGAAACCAATCCTCGAGTATTGGAAAATAAAGCTATACGCGATGAAATACATGAGCGTTTTTCAAATGCGCTGAATGAAGAAAATTTTGCCGAACTAAAAGCGATTATTGAAGATTATGAAATTGCTTGTCCTGTAAGCGGCACTCGCAATTGGACCGACGTGCGTCAATTCAACTTGATGTTCTCTACCGAAATGGGAGCTTCATCGGATGGTGCTATGAAAGTGTATCTTCGTCCTGAAACGGCTCAAGGTATTTTTGTAAACTACTTGAATGTTCAAAAAACAGGTCGTATGAGAATTCCATTTGGAATCGCACAAATAGGTAAAGCTTTTCGTAATGAAATTGTAGCACGCCAGTTTATTTTCCGTATGCGCGAATTTGAACAGATGGAGATGCAATTCTTTGTGCGCCCAGGCGAAGAAATGAAGTGGTACGAACATTGGAAAAAAATTCGTTTACGCTGGCACCAAGCTTTGGGCTTAGGTAATGATAAATATCGTTTTCACGATCATGTTAAATTGGCACACTACGCTAACGCCGCAACTGACATTGAATTTGAAATGCCATTTGGATTTAAAGAAGTTGAAGGAATTCACTCACGTACTGACTATGATTTAGCTCAACATGAGAAATTTACGGGTAAAAACATTAAGTATTTTGATCCTGAACTAAACGAATCCTATGTTCCTTATGTTGTGGAAACTTCAATAGGTATTGATCGTATGTTCTTGTCAATTTTAAGTGGTTCGTACGATGAAGAAGTCTTAGAAAATGGTGAAACACGCGTTGTATTAAGGCTTCCAGCTGTATTAAGTCCTGTAAAAGCTGCAATACTTCCACTATTAAGAAAAGATGGTTTGCCAGAAAAAGCTCGTGAAATAATGGATGATTTGAAATTTAACTTCAAATGTGATTATGACGAAAAAGATAGTATTGGTAAGCGCTACCGCCGCCAAGATGCAATTGGTACTCCATTTTGTATTACGGTAGATCATCAAACCTTAGAAGATGAAACTGTTACTGTTCGTCATCGCGACAGCATGGAACAAGAGCGTGTTAAAATTAGTGAGCTTGACAATATTATTCATGAAAAAGTGAACATGAAAAATTTGTTTAAACAAATTGTAGAATAACAAGCATGTTAACAATTTGCCGAATTTAAAAGATTTTCTCAAATAAGTGAGAAAATCTTTTTTTATATCTATATTATTCTCTAATATTGTAGTGGTTTTACATATATACTCAAAACTTTGAAGTGTTTATGCTAAACCATTATTCACATAATTCACAACTTAAAATTTAGAATCATGGCTATTTCACAAGTAAAAGTTAGCTCAAAAATTGAAAAAAAATTCAAAGTAGATGTTGCATGTTCAAATCCATTTGTTATTGATCAGCCAGTAGCTGCAGGCGGTAAAAACGAAGGTCCTAACCCTTTGGAAGTATTTCTTTCAAGTTTATCAGCTTGTATTTGCACCATTGGTAAAATTGTGGCAATGCAACAAAAAATAAAATTAAGAAGCATTGAAGCCGAAGTAGAAGGCGATATTGATAAAGACTTCTTAATGGGCATGACAAATGAAGGACGCGCAGGTTTTACTCAAATTAGAAGTAAAGTGAAAATTGATGCTGACCTAAGTGACGAAGAGAAGCTTGCATTTCTTCATGAAATTGAAAGACGTTGTCCTATAGCAGACAATATTTTGAATACATCTGCAATGCTTTGCGAAATCGTTTAAGCAATTTTTTACAGTTATAAAAAAACCTGCTTACTTTCAATAAGTAAGCAGGTTTTTTATTTTTATAAATCAAATTATATCACGAACGATATAATCTAAAAATATCTTTCCTTCTATCTTTCAAATTTCGGACACTGCCAAATTGATTCAATTCACGTAATAAATCCAAATCTGCATCTGCTATTAATATCATCTCTGTATTAGGGGTAGCTTCAGCTTTAACACCATTGGTAGGAAATGAAAAATCACAAGGAGTAAAAACCATCGCTTGAGCATACTGAATATCCATATTATGCACTTTAGGCAAATTGCCAACACAGCCCGCTATTGCTACATAACACTCATTTTCGATAGCACGAGCTTGTGCACAATGTCTAACACGGGAGTAGCCATTTTGGGTGTCTGTTAAAAATGGCACAAAGAGAATATCCATTCCCTCATCAGCTAAAAGCCGGGAAAGTTCTGGAAATTCAACATCGTAGCAAATCAGAACACCAATTTTACCTGCGTCTGTATCAAAAGTTTTCAAAGAAGAGCCACCCTGCATTCCCCAAACATGCACCTCATCGGGTGTAACATGCAGCTTTTCATATTTTTCACGCGTTCCATCTCGGCGGCAAAGGAAACCTACATTATATAGCAAACCATCAATTACTTCAGGCATACTGCCTGTAATAATATTGATATTATACGATATGGCAAGGTCAGCCATGCGGTCTGCAATTAAATGGGTATATTTTGCCAATTCCCTGATAGCATCTGGCTCATTTAGATGATTGTATTTTGCCATTAAAGGAGCATTGAAAAACTCTGGGAAAAGTGCAAAATCTGCTTGATAGCCCGAAACTGCATCAATAAAAAATTCGGCTTGCTGCATCATCTCATCCAAATCTTTATAGGATCGCATCTGCCACTGAATAAGCCCCAAACGGACAATCCTTTTTTGAATTGCAGCATCATCGCTATGCTCTTCATAATAAATATTATTCCAACGCATCAATACAGCATACTCATTCGATTCCTCATCGCCTTTTAAGTAACCCTTGAGTACTCGCGTAGCCTGAAAGTTGTTTGAAACTTGAAAATTAAGTACTGGATCGTGAATTTCTTTCAAACGAACCTGCTTTATATACTCACGAGGAGTCATCTTATCTGCATATTGATGGTAGTTGGGCATTCGTCCACCAAACACAATCGACTTCAAATTAAGTCGTTCGCAAAGCTCTTTACGATAGTCATAAAGTCGCCTACCTAATCTTAGACCACGAAACTCTTTGCTGGTAAACACCTCAATACCATACAATACATCTCCCTTTGGGTTGTGTGTACTGAAAGTTAAATTTCCGGTTATCTTATTATACGTATGATTGTCACCAAATTTTTGATAATCAACTATTATCGAAAAAGCGCACGCCGCCAATTGATTATTCACTTTAATCACAACTTGCCCCTCTGGGAATAATGATATTAACTTACGAATTTGTCCTTTTGTCCAATAAGCATCAGGCGAATCTCCATAAATTTCAATCATTATTTTCTTCAACTCATCATAGTCTGAAATATCCAGATAAGTTATTTCAATATTTCCAATTTCACTTAACTCCATATTTATTTATTTTTTACAATCGATTCTATCAAGATAGATTTTTCACCACTTTTCAAGTAAGATTTTCAAAGTCTTAACCGATCCATCATTTGCAGCCATTTCATGGGTTTCATTCATTCCTGCCAATAACATACGTGCAGGTCCCCAAAAAGTATGAAGAATACCTTTATACTTGGTTTTCATCTCAGGCGAAGCATTTGATTTCAGCATTTTCATCATTGTTAATTGATTAATTGCAACTTCTGGCTTATTCCAAGGGCAAGCAGTAACGCTCAAGCCTTTGGCAGCGAATAACACAGGTGTTGGATGTGCTATTTCATAGTGCCAGTCATTAATTACCACATCTTTGGGTATCCAATCAATAGCGCGATGCGTATTGTTGTAGCTCCCTTCCCAAAGCCCAATCCCTGTTGCCTTTCCATCAATGAATCTATCGCCCCATATCCACAATTCAGTGCTTTTTTCGGCTAAATGATTGCGTAGTTTTGTTATCTCGTTCGCATAAATAACCGCTGGATCTGTACCTCGACATCGTTCACAATCGTCGTGTGAGATATAGAACACTTCATCCATACCTGCGTGGAAGGCATCGCTCTCAAAAACTTCTACAATTTCATCCATTATATCAAAAACTACTGCATGCACATCTGGATGTTGTGGGCAGTAACTTTTACAATAATATCCATCAGGATTAGGCCATTCAAATTTTTCAGGTAGCTGTATGGAGGGCGTTTCATCAAACTCTGGATAAACTTCCAATAATTTATGAATTTTACCCGCCCACGATTGATGGCCTAATAAATTTACTTGCGGAATAAGTCGAATATTGTGTTTTTTGCAAGCATTGACCAATTTCTTTACATCTGCCTCAGAAAGAGGATGATTATCTACCAATTCAGGGCGTTTTTTATATTCATAATTCCAATCCACCCTTAATATTAAGGTATTTAGCCCTCCAGGCGCAAGTTGCTCATCTATCAAATTAATGAAGGCATCAACGTCTTCTTTTACCGGTGCTTCTACGCACAATCCTTTAACTTCGAAATCAAATACTTCTACTGATTGAGCTGAAAATGGCACGACTATTAACATCATTAGTATAGTAGTAAGAATTGTTCTCATCTTTGACTAATTTTTAAATTTATTTTTCTAAAAAAAAAATAGGAGACGTAAAAAGCCACGAATCCTATTTTATTTTTTTAATTTATCCTACAAAGTTTTCTCTACGGTGAGAACCATCGCAATAAGGTTTTTTGCTTGAATGGCCGCAGCGGCACATAAATGCAGATTTCTCTTTCAACTCAACTGTTCCGTCAGCTAAAACAATTTCAAAGACGCCTTCTACTTTCAAAGGTCCATTAGGTACAACTGTCATTTTTAAGGGTGTTTCCATATTCTTTTGTTTTTATGGTTAATAATATCTTTAGTTACAAATATACACATTTTAATAGGATGTATCAGTATTGTTGCATATAATCTCATTCACATGAATGGTTAATAGAAGTCAAAATCAGTATTTTCTTAGAATCTTTTCATCAGGATACTCTTTCTTTAATCCACGCCAATAATTCTTTATGGTTGATTTTATTTCGCGATGCAAGATAAGCAGCCCTATAAGATTAGGCACAGCCATAAAAGCAATTGTTAACATTGAAAAATTCCATACAATTGTAGTATCGACAAAAGAAGCAATAAAGAATCCTAACACATAAATAATCCGATAAGGCAATACCCATTTCACACCAAAAAGATATGTTACAGCACGGTCGCCATAGTAAGACCAGGCAATGGCAGTAGAAAATGCAAAAAGTAGCAAACCAAAAGTTACAATCAATTCACCATTGCGTCCCAAAGCACTTTTAGAAAAAGCTACATTGGTCAGAGGTGCACTATGCAGTAAGGATTTACCAGTAAAAACCACATCACTTGGTATCTCTTTTATTGTTCCATTTGCAACTTCAATTTGTCCTGAAAACAGTTCTTTTGTATTTGCTTTTACTATTATTTGCTCTGCTAATGATCGTGCATGTATCACCGAAAGTTCATTCACGATTTCACCATTTTCTACTGTTAGCAAACCACTAAAAAGGGCTAATTTCTCTCCTCTATTCAAATGGCTTTTTAGTTTGACCAAATCTTCCTCATGCTGTTCATCGTATTTCTGAGCTAATATTTGCATATCAGCATTTTGAAACACATTATCGTGTTTCTCGTGCCAACTTCCCGTAGAAATCAATACCATACCAGTAAGCATACAGATAATAATCGTATCAACAAAAGGCTCTAAAATAGCAACCATACCTTCCGAAACAGGTTCGTGAGCACGAGCTGCAGCATGGGCTATTGGAGCGGAGCCCTGCCCTGGCTCATTAGAAAAAAGCCCACGATTTACACCATTATTAAAAGCAAATGCAAAACCTGCTCCTAAAAAACCTCCTATTGCTGCAGTGCCGGTAAACACTTCAGAAAATACAGCTAACAAGGAGGGCACAAAATTTTCATAATTTGAAATTAAAACAACCAAGGCACCTATAAAATAGATAATTGCCATGAAGGGAACCAGCCTTTCGGTTACTTTTGCAATACGCTTTATTCCTCCAATAATTACTAAAGCCAATGCCAGGGCTAAAACTGCTCCAGTAATATAATGTTGAACACCAAATGTGGCGAACATTGAATTTGAGATACTGTTTATTTGAGGTAAATTACCCGTTCCAAAAGATGAAACGACAGTTGCAACAGCAAAAAAACCTCCTAAAAACCAACCCGTCTTTATTACTTTCCCATTTGGTAAGGAGATATTTAAACGATTTTACATATAGTACATCGGCCCTCCGGCTATCATTCCATCTTCATCAAATTCACGGTATTTGTGCGATAATGTAACCTCCACAAACTTTGTACTCATCCCAACTAATGCAGTCATCAACATCCAAAACAAAGCAGCTGGACCACCTAAATGCACTGCTAAAGCTACTCCAGCAATATTTCCAGTACCAACTGTCCCAGAAAGTGCTGTAGCCAAAGCTTGAAAATGTGAGGTATCTCCTTTGTCAGTTTCCTTATCGTATTTTCCTCTTACAATTCGAATAGCATGCCTAAAATAGCGTATTTGAGGGAATTTCAAATAGAAGGTAAAAAATAATCCAGTACCTAAAAGTAAAAAGACAAACCAGTGATGTCCGCCGATATATTCGTGAAGATTTATAAGGAAATTATTGAGTTCTTGCATTGTGTTTTACGATTTGATTTTTGCAAATATAAACATTTCAACAAAAGAACGAATGTTTTTCATAAAAAACATTCGTTCTAAACAAGAAAATATCCTAACTCAATATTATTAGTTAATGCTTTATATTTACTAACAATCTTATGATTATTAAGGCAATTAGAGGTAAAAAAGCGATATTAAGAACTTGAGGTCCTACTACTGCAAAAACCAATGCAAGAATATTGCAAATTAACATAAAGACAAAAAACCATCTTTTCCATAATTTTCTACTTTTGCCTAATAATGCAAATGCAAGTATCAAGTAAAGCGGATTAACCCATATTAAATTATAATTAGTATTAACCATAGGATGTATGGAGAAAAATGCAAGATATAGAGCAATAATTCCTGCTATTCCAAGAATAAAAAATAGTAGAAAGTCAAAAAACTTGATTCGTTTTTTCTTTTTAGTTTCCCAGATTGTTAGTAAAACTCCAATTATAAGAAGCAGTGAAATAATTAACAAAGGAGATATCAAGTATTGTAAAATAACAGAGCTCCCTTTCTCATCTCTTTTCTGAATCAACAGTTCTTGCTTTTCTACTAGATGATAAGAAACTGTATCATTTTCAATGATTAAGCCCTGAAATTGTTTTTCAAGCACTTCGGGTAGAAACATCGCTTCGTGTCTTGAAGCTAATTGATCTGCATCTCGGCCAAAAACTAAATCTATTCCAAACATCATCCACGACTTTTCGCCAGAATATTGAGCAATCCATTGGCGAAAACTTTTTGCAGTATAATCGCTTTCAAATCTATAATTGCCACCATAAAGATCCAAAATCATGTCCCGTGGACGTGTCGCACAATTATCAAAAACAAAATTGTATAAATATTCTCTATTCTGAGGCTGGTAATTATTTACTATTTTCTGAATCAAGTCTTGTTTTTCTTCATCACTAAGCTTTAGAACCTGCTCTGTTACGCTTGAGTTCCGCTCTTCATAGCTATAAAGAAAAGCGTTTGTAGGATGAATACCAAGCAAGTAATAGGTTTCGCCTTTTACAAAATTGTAATAAAAATTGGGCTTTTCAAAGTCAAACAAACCCCAGTTGGCTACATAATCGACTGACTGCATTGGGTCAAAAACACGAATTGCGGTATGTCCAAACTTTTCGTAGCCTGCAGGACCGGGTGAACATGTGAGCAAACTAATTTGAGTAGATTCGCTTATTTCTATCTCTTGCGCAAAAAGCGAGGAAGATAGCAAAATCACAAAGATAGCAATAAGGTTCAAACGTAGCTGTTTCATCTTTTTTTATATTAAAACATACTATTTATCTACACTTGCTATCTTCTTTAATGCCTCTAAATCAATATCAGGCGCTTTGCCTATTGGAGCACGATTCAACACAGTATTGCGCTTGGTATTATCATCAAAAAAGCCACAATTTTGCATAAAAAACTTACCATCTTCAACACCTCCCTTATAATCGAGTCGCATGCCAGCGCTTGCAGTTGCATCGTGTGAAAAGCGAGTCTGCGTAATCTCTAACCAACGTCCATCAAGCGTTCTAACCCATTGATTACCAAAATGCCCACGACGAGTAACCCAGCCTGTCTCTTCATTGAAGTTTTCTAAAAATGAGTGTGCTCGAGTATAATAAGTATTTGTTTTTGGACGGCTAAAACTTGCCATCAACATCCATTTATCTATTTCAGGATCGTAAAAATAAGCTGTGTAAATGCTGTTTCCTTCTCCATCAGGATGAATTTGAGTCAAGAAACTGTAGGTAACACCCACTTTCCAAGGATAAACCATATAACTTTGACCACCCGAACCTTCGCCACCAAATTCAGATCCTTTTACGTTCTCTCCACGACGAAGATATCTGACTTTTTGGTCTTCAGGGATTTCATTGGGACGGTCGGTTTCAAATGGACTCCATACTGAAAACAGAATGCGTCGCTCACGAGTAGAATTTACCTGCATGCCAAAATACCCCTCTCCAAAGCCATTAGCCATAAAATAAGAACCCACTACATCATTCCCTTCAGTAACTGTTACTTCATTGTAAAAATACTCGATAGTCTCTTTTGGTAATACATAATTGAGATGAACTGAAGGACCGCGCCTACCAAAATGTGTACTAAAATCGTGCACATAATTCAATTTTTCTTTATCGGCAGCATCACCATTTACAAGAACATCAAACAATTTTACTTCTGATTGCTCATTTGTGTCAATACGCTCAATATCTATTTGTTGATAGCCTGGTTCCTTTACATAATAAGATATAGCAAAAAGTTTCTCACGATTTTTGATTAGATTCAATTTTTGATTTCTATCTAAAATACTCACTTTTAATTGAGACACATCTGTTGCCTCAATATCCAAAAATACATTTATAAGTCCCGTGGTGTTTGCTTTGAAATAGACAGAAAGTTTTCTTCCTGGAATCATATTGCGTGAAAACTCTTGAGCTTGCATATTCCGCTGCCAGCGCATACGAGTTTGAGGAAGCGTGTCTGTGACATATGAATTTCCTTGCAATCCTAAAGCAATTTTAGGTGTTTTATCTGCTTGGGCTTTTTTTGCCATTTTTTGATAGCTGTTGCATGCTGAAAAGCTTATTGATAGCATAGCAATCAATATCAATCGAAGGATTAGTCGCATAATAAATATATCATTAATAATATTCTACAATTAGATTTCAAAGATAGTAAAGATTTATAAAGCAAGATAATTTGTTTTGGCATTAAAGTTTTCATTTTGATATATTAACAGTAAACAATAGCTAAAACTAAAATTACATTTGTTACTAACAACTATAATTAATTAAGCTCAATTCATCAATCAATTTGCTTTCCTTTCAATTTCACAATATAATTTGAATCTACACAAAACAAATAATTTTAATCTATAATTTTACTATTTATCACCATTTTAGCTTGAATAAAAGCAGTTTTTTCACATTCAATATTGAAATGTAAAATATTTATTCTAAATTTGTGTTCTAAAACATGTTTGTTCAACATAGTGAGAAACATTTTGTATGGCAAAAAAAGATAAAAATAACGAACCAAAACTGGAAGATGTCTTAACTTTTTGGGATATACTAACAACTGACGAAAGAAATTTCATTTATAATTCATATAAGATTCGCAAATACAAAAAAAATGAAATTATACAGCAAGAGAACGAAAAGCCAACTGATTTAAAGATTTTAGCAAGCGGAAGTGTAAAGGTTTATAAAGTTGGAGCTAACAATCGTCAGCAAATTGTACGTATGCTTAAGGCTGGGGAGCATTTTGGTTTTCGCGCTATTATTGCTCAACAAGTAAATAATACTTCAGTTATTGCTTTTGAGCAATCAACCGTATTCTCAATCAGTGCAGACAGCTTTATGGCAATTTTACGAAACAACAATGCTTTTTGTTATCGTTTTTTAGAAGAATTAGCCTACGATTTAGCTGAATCAGACAAGCGCACAGTTAATCTTACTCAAAAACATATACGAGGTAGATTAGCTGAAGCACTTATCTCGTTAGTTAACAACTACGGCTTGGAGGCTGATGATGCAACAATTGGCATCTATCTCTCACGAGAAGATTTAGCAAACCTATCCAATATGACAACCTCTAATGCGATTAGAACCCTTACAAGTTTTGTTAATGATAAGATGATTTCTGTTGATGGTCGGAAAATCAAAATAATTGACATGGAAGAACTTGCAAGAACCAGCAAGATGGGTTAAAAGAAATGTGCAATACTATTTACTAAACAATGCACAAAAACTATTGAATCTACTCCTTTTTTCTATTTTAAAACTCACACACTAAAATTAATATAAAACTCAGTTATAATTCATTATTTTCAACAATGACAAAAAGGCAGATTATCATACGTGGCATATAAGTTGCGTATCTTTTTACTATAAAAAATAAATTATTGAAAATAAGGAGTTAATATAGAATGACCGCAACTGAAATTCATAAAACATATAGAAAAATTGTCAAGTTACTTCTACTTAGAAAGTTGAAAGAATCGTTTGATTTAACCTCAATTTTAATTGATAAATTAAACTCACAGCCACATAAATTACAATTTGAAAATTTGACAACGCACTATAAATACATGCTGCAATACTTCATGGACGGAACACCTGATCCTGAACGATCAAGCATCCATAACAAATTAATTGCATCGTCATTTGAATTAGCTTCCGAACTGAGAGATGAGTTACTAAGTATTGAATCATCAAATTTTGAGTTTACTCAAAAGAGATATTTTCCACATCGTAGGCAGTATACACCCAATGAGATTGAGAAGAAAATCAATAAAGATTTATTATTAAACGAGATACAAGCCGCAGGAGTAAGCAATATAGATCAAGTAGCAGAAATTCAAAAAGAATACGAAGCTGTTTCGCAATACTTATTTCAATATTTTTGGTTAAAATCAAACTATGATTCACCACAGATGATTGGTATATTTAATCAAATAATGAGCAATGAGAGCAAAGATTCTATTCTTAAATCATTATTAATAACGGCTTTGACACTTAGCTTATGTCGCACCTTCAATGAGCAAAAAGTTTTGATGCTATTTGATTGTGTAAAACTGGATGACATCCATGCCAAACAAAGAGCTTTGGTAGGTGTAAGTATTATTTTAGCACGGCATAATCGATTTCTAAATTATTTTCCAAAAATCCGAAATCGCTTAGTTTTGTTGATGGACAGTAGTAGTAATACTGAAAGTCTAAAAAACATTCTCTTACAAATAATAAGCACAACTGAAACAGATGAGATTACGAAGAGAATGCACGAGGAGATATTTCCAGAATTGATGAAATTAAGGCCATTAATGGAAAAGGGCTTAACAGATGAAAATTTATTTGGTACAGATGAATGGGGCGAAGCGAACCCTGAATGGAAAGAGATGATTGAAGAGAGTGGCGCAGCTGATATAATTCATGAATTTGCTGAACTAGAAATGAGTGGTGCGGATGTGTATATGAGTACTTTTTCGATGTTGAAATCATTTCCATTTTTTAATGAAGTATCCAACTGGTTCTTACCTTTCGACACGAGCAACTCCTACATCAGTCCTCTATTTAACGACTCAGACAACTCAATGATTGCTACTTTTGCCAATTCGGGAGCCATGTGCAATTCCGATAGGTATTCATTTTGTTTGAGCATAATGCAAATGCCCGAGTCACAACGCAACATGATGAAACATTCGTTTGGCGACGCTGCAGAGCAGTTGGAAGAGGCAAGTAAAGATTTAGCGATGATTGAGCCGCAAAAAAGAGCGGAGATGATTTCGAAACATTATATTCAGGATTTATTCCGATTCTTCAAACTTTTCCCAAAGAAAGGAGATTTCAGCAATCCTTTTAAGTCAGCATTATTACTGCATAAAACACAACTGTTTGAGCATTTGGCTGGCGAAATGAGTATTAAAAATATTGTTGCTGAATTTTATTTTTCAAAAAAGCTATACATTCAAGCATTGGAACTATATACTGAAATAGAGAAAGAGGAGAAAGTTACTGCAGAACTATTTCAAAAAATGGGTTACGCTTACCAACAAACTTCGCAAATAAATGCCGCTCTGAATGCCTATAAAAAGTCAGATTTAATTAAGCCTGATGATTTTTGGACTAACCGAAAAATTGCACTTTGCTACCGTTTATTGGATGATAATGAAAATGCTTTAAGTGCTTATAGACATGCTGACCATATTAAACCAGGTAATCTTTCAGTACGTTTGCAAATAGTGAATTCACTTGCGGCTTTAAAGCGTTTTGAAGAAGCTCTGAATAATTTAAAAACGTTAAATGAAGAGCATAGCGATAACCCAAGGCTGTTGCGTGCAACGATGCGAACTGCTTTGGCTGCAAAAAACATTGCACAAGCTGATTACTACTCTTCAATTTTAGTAGATTCTGAAAAAGCAACTGCATCGGATTTTATAATAACTGGTTTTATTGCTTGGATAATGAATAAAAACAAAGAGGCTAAGACTCTCTTTATAAAAGCCTTGCAGAGTTTGGAATATAGCAATGAAAAGTTTATAGATCAATTAAATGCTGAAAAGGAGCTTGCTCAACAAAATGGAATTAGCGATATCGATATACAACTAATAACGGATGCTGTTTTATACAGCTTGGAAGATTAATTCCTAAGGAAATATAAACATATTCGCAATTCAGTAAAAAATCACTAACTTTGAACTTGTATAATTTTTTACGAATAAAAAGAATGTTCCAAAAGTAGTAGGCATGTTTGTAATCATACACAAGGAGTTAAAATTATTTTTTAGCACAGCAACAGGTTACATTGTTATTGGCTTGTTTCTATTGATTAATGCCTTGTTTTTATGGTTCATACCCGGTGCTTATAATATTTTAGATAATGGATACGCCTCTGTAGATGCACTATTTGTTATTGCTCCATGGCTATTTCTATTCTTAATTCCTGCTATTTTTATGAAATCACTCTCCGAGGAGCGGCAAAATAATACGTGGGAAATTTTATCAAGCAAAGCAATCAAAGAAAGAAATATTGTTTTAGGAAAATATTTTGCTGGATCAATCGTATCGTTTATTGCTTTACTGCCTGCAATCGTTCATTTTATTTCGGTATATTTCATAGCTCAACCAGTTGGGAATGTCGATTTAGGCCAGTTTTTGGGCGCCTATATTGCTTTGGTATTTTTAGCTGCTGTGTATGGATCGATAGCTATTTTTGCTTCTTCATTAACACAAAATCAAGTTGTTGCATTTGTATTAGGAGCTGTTACAATCTTTTTTCTCTTATACGGCTTTGATTTATTAGCCGATTTTTCCACTTCTGGCATAACGGCTTTGAGGATTGAAAAACTGGGATTAAATAGCCACTATAGATCGATGAGCAGGGGAGTTTTAGATTCAAGGGATATAATTTACTTTTTATCAATAATTATTATCTTTTTAATAGCAACTATTTATCGCGTGAAGCATTATTATAAACAATGACGATGAAGAATGCTTATTCGTAATTTTAATATATTAGAACAAACAAATTTTATTTAGATATGAGACCGTATATTTTAGTAACAAATGATGATGGTGTAGCTGCACCAGGTATTAAAGCATTAGTTGAAGTGATGAAAACGATAGGAGATGTTATTGTGGTTGCACCAGATGGAGCACGGTCAGGCCAATCAAGTGCTATTACTGCTGGCAAACCTATTCGTTATAGATTGTTGGAAAAGAGTGAAGGATTAGAGATTTATTCAAGCACAGGAACTCCAACTGACTGCGTAAAATTGGCATTTGAAGCAATTATGCAAAGACGTCCAGACATAGTAGTTTCAGGCATTAATCACGGATCAAACGCAACGATTAATGTGATATATTCGGGCACAATGGGCGCTACATTTGAAGGTACAGAACATGGAGTTCCATCCATTGGTTTTTCGTTCACAGAACATTCCCATCGAGCAGATTTATCTGAAATGCTACCTTATATCCATCAAATCACAACTGAGGTTCTAAAAAATGGTTTACCTGATCGAGTTTGTTTAAATGTAAATGCGCCTGCCGGAAAAATAAAGGGTGCTAAATTGGCACGACAGTGTAACGGTATGTGGGTAAAAGAGTTTGAAAAGAGAACAGACCCTTATGGATATGATTACTTTTGGCTGACTGGACATTTTGAAAACGCTGAACCAGAAGCAGCTGACACAGATGAGTGGGCGCTAAATAACGGTTACGTATCAATTGTACCAACTACTATCGACATGACTTCTTATGAAAACTTAGAGTCTATGCGTGATTGGGATTTTGAAGCAAGAGAAGGGGTTTTGTTTAATACGGAAAGTAGCAAACATACGCAAAACAGCAACAAAGCTTAAGCAAACAAGATAAATAGAGTGAAAATGAGAAATCACAATCGATTTTTATACGGTTTTTTTCCGGGTATTGTGATTCCCGCACTCTTTATTTGGGCTTATATCTCTCGGTTTTATCCTGTTGATTTACCTATTTACGAAGTTATTATCAGACTATTCCCAAGTGTGATGCTTGGTAAAATTTTACTTTTATCCATCATACCCAACTTAGTGGGTCTGTTTATTTTTTATAAACAAGATAGTTTTCGATTGGCTATCGGGATTATGGTAGGAGCAATTCCTTATTTGATAACATCCATGTTTATGCTTTAGAATATACGCAATATGAAGTACTTTATAATAGCTGGCGAAGCATCAGGCGATTTACACGCTTCTAATTTAATGCATCAACTAAAAGAGATTGATAAAGATGCAGAATTTTGCTATTTGGGGGGTGATTTAATGCAAGCGGTAGGTGGAAAATTAATAATACATTACCGTGAAATGGCATTTATGGGATTTTGGAATGTTATTAAAAATGGCGGCAAAGTGCTCAACAACTTAAAACTTGCCAAAGAAGCTATTGAACAATTTCAACCCGATGTCGTCATACTTGTCGATTATCCATCATTCAATTTACGCATAGCTCGATTTGTTAAAGAAAATTTTAACACTCCTGTTTTCTACTATATTTCGCCAAAACTATGGGCTTGGAAAGAGTTTCGAATAAAGCAAATAAAGAAATATGTAGATAAAATGTTCACTATTTTCCCTTTTGAAACCAGTTTCTACAAAAAGCATAATTATGAAGTGGAATACGTAGGCAACCCAACTGTTGACAGTATTACTACCAGACCCAATCAAGATGAAAAATTTGAGCAATTCATCAAGCGTAACAACTTGGATGAGAAACCAATTATAGCCCTATTACCCGGAAGCAGAAAGCAAGAAATTACCGCCTGCTTACCACGAATGATTGAAGCTGCTAAACAGTTTGAAAATTATCAAATCGTTGTGAGTGGTGCACCTGGCAATGAAATCAATTTTTATAACGATCTAATTGGAGAGCAAGCTATTGTTTTTAATCAAACTTATGAATTACTAACACAAGCATCTGTCGCAGTTGTAAACTCTGGAACAGCTACACTTGAAACAGCACTGATTGGAACGCCTCAAGTAGTAGTGTATCATGTTGCACTCAGCAGAATCGCCCTAAAGATTAAGCCTTATGTAATCAAAACAAAATTTGTTTCTTTGGTCAATATATTAGCTGGTAAAGAAGTTGTAAAAGAGCTTTTAGGACATCACTTCACTATCAATAACTTGACTCTTGAAATCGAAAAACTTTTGAACGACGCAAGCTATCAAAATACAATTAGAGAGAACTACGATAAAATAAAATTAGAATTGGGCGAAAATGGTTCATCTTACCAAGCTGCTAAAGCCATTTTTTCTAATTTAAAAGAATTATAACTCATTTTATTGCTCTTTTTTGTATCTTTGCACATTATATAAATAATATAAGAAAAATTCAACACCCTTATTAACCACATTGTATATTTAACCATAACTAATTTATCAAAATGAACAATAAAGAGAAGATTCTAAGCAAAATAGGCAACAACGAAGAGATTGTTGGCGTAATTGGCTTAGGATACGTTGGCCTGCCATTAGCAGTGAACTTTGCTGAAGCTGGTGTAAAAACACTTGGCTTTGACATGAATGAAGAAAAAGTTAACATGATTAATCATGGTGATAACTACATTGGCGATATTCGCGATGCTGTATTGCGCGAAGTAGTTATTGATAAATTATTGTTATCTGCAACAACAGATTTTTCACGCATTAGTGAATGTGACGCTTTACTTATATGTGTTCCAACTCCTCTCGACCGCTTTCGAAAACCTGATATGACCTATATCGCAAGTGCTTGCACAGAGATTGGTAAACACATGAAACCTGGAACTTTTGTTTGTTTGGAAAGTACGACTTATCCTACAACAACCGAAGATTTTATGCTGCCAATTATTGAAAAAGAAAGTGGGATGAAATCAGGAAAAGATTTTTGGATGGCATATTCACCTGAACGTGTTGACCCAGGAAATACAAGTTTCCACACACGTAACACACCAAAAGTTATCGGCGGTCTGTCAGAAGATGCTTTAGAAATAGGTATGAAGATTTATAGTAAAGCTATTGAAACATTGCATCCTGTTTCTTCACCTCGCGTTGCCGAGATGGTTAAAATTTTAGAAAACACCTATCGTCTCATCAATATTAGCTTGATTAATGAACTCGCGTTACTTTCAGGAAAAATGCATATTAACATTTGGGAAGTAATTGAGGCTGCCAAGACTAAACCATTTGGATTTCAAGCTTTTTATCCAGGGCCAGGCATAGGTGGACATTGTATTCCATTAGATCCTTTCTACTTAGAGTATATTGCAAAGCAATATGATTTTGAACTAAGCATGATACATACAGCAGGGCATATTAATATGCGTATGCCTCATTATATGTACATTAAAATTGCTTCAGCACTAAATCGTCATAAGAAATCGGTTAATGGAAGTAAGGTTCTATTTATGGGCGTAGCTTATAAGCCTGATATTAATGATGAAAGAGAGTCTCCAGCTTTAGAAATTATGGATATTGTATCTCATAAAGGTGCTACTGTAATGTACCACGATCCTTTTATTCCTACTGCAACTACACCAGAAGGTAGAACTTTCGAATCAGTTGAGTTGACAGAGGCAGCTTTAATTGAAGCCGATTGTGTCGTTTTAACTACAAATCACAAAGTATTTGATATGGAAATTGTGAAGAAGCACGCTAAAATGATTGTAGATATGCGTAACATGATTGAAGAAGGTGGTGAAAATGTATACAAGCTGTAAAATATAATTCAGCACAAAGCAATAATGCTAAGGGCAAAACAAGTTAAGAAATTCTTGTTTTGCCCTTTTGTTTTTCTGAAACATTTAATATTAAAACGATCATTTTTGTGAAATTCATTTTGATGTATTAATAGTATCAATTACATTTGTGAAATTACCAGTTAAATTTTATTCGTATGAAAACAAACTCAATCAAAAAGCTATACTTCAAAGACACCTCATTTGCGAGTTTGATGCGCCACCGCGTATATAATGTATTGCTCTATGCTAGTAAATATGATGCTTTTACACTTGAAGAAGATGGACGCGTAGATGAACAAATCTTCAATGAATACACATCCCTTAATTTGCGCTACCCACCTCGATTTACCTTGGTTTCATCCGAAGAAGAAGCAAACCAAGCACTACAAGAACGAACTTATGAATTAATTATTTCGATGCCTAGTGGGGATAGCATCAATCCCTTCGAATGGGCAAAAAAGGTCAAAAAAACTTATCATCATATTCCAATTGTAGTCTTAACTCCTTTCTCAAGACAAATTTCACAACGTATAGCAAATGAAGATTTAAGTGCAATTGATTATGTTTTCAGCTGGTTAGGTAACTCTGATATTTTTTTAGCAATCATTAAGTTGATTGAGGATAAAATGAATGTACAAGAAGATGTCGAGTCGGTAGGTGTACAGGTTATTCTATTTGTGGAAGATTCAGTGCGTTACTACTCTTCTCTCCTACCCCATCTCTACAAGTATGTGTTTCAGCAAAGTCGTACTTTTATGTCAGAAGCACTCAATGAGCATGAGCAGATGCTGCGAATGAGAGGACGTCCAAAAATTTTAATGGCAAGAAATTATGACGAGGCTATAGCTATCTATAAGAAATACCGTAAAAATATGCTCGGAGTGGTGAGCGATGTTTCTTTTAATAAAAAAGGCATTAAATCTAAAACTGCGGGGATTGATCTATGTCGCGAAATCAGAGTAAATGACCCAAATATTCCTCTTATTATTCAATCTACGGATGATATTAATCGTCCTTTGGCTGAATCTGTCCAAGCTGATTTCATACACAAACTCGCCAACAAACCCATGCTAAAATTACGTGACCTAATTACTGAAAAATTTGGTTTTGGCGATTTTATTTTTAGAAATCCTACAACTGGCGAGGAGATTCTTAGAATTAGTACACTTCGACAATTACAAAATAAGATTCTTGAAGTAGATGATGAAACTCTCTTTTATCATACAAAAAAAGACGAAGTTTCACGTTGGTTATATTCCAGAGCTATGTTTCCTTTAGCCGAATTCTTAGAAAACATTAAAATAGACCTCTCTTCCAAAGAAAAAATGGATGAAGTTAGACAAATTATATTTGAATCTATTGTTTCGTATCGTAAGATTAAAAACAGAGGGATTGTTGCTGTTTTTAAGCGAGATAGATTTGATAAGTACTCAAACTTTGCTCGAATTGGCAACGATTCACTTGGTGGGAAGGGACGAGGATTAGCCTTTATAGATTCAATGATTAAAACAAACAATGAATTAAATAAATTCAATAATACGGAAGTTGTAATACCACGAACTGTAGTAATTGCCACTGATTTATTTTCTAAATTTATGGAAGACAATGCTTTGTATCCCATTGCTCTTTCCGACCTTGAAGATAAAGAGATATTAGACCATTTCCTTAAAGCAAAATTACCACAAAACTTAGTAGAGGATTTAGAAGTTTTTATTTCTACAGTTCATCAACCTATCGCTGTTCGTTCTTCTAGTCTATTAGAAGACTCTCATTACCAACCTTTTGCAGGTATTTACTCAACCTATATGGTGCCATGTGATGATAAAAACCCAAAAAACATGTTGAAGATGGTAACGAGCGCAGTAAAAGCAGTGTATTCATCAGTATTTTTCAAAGATAGTAAGTCATATTTAAAAGCTACCAAAAATGTAATCGATGAAGAAAAAATGGCAATTGTACTACAAGAAACAGTTGGGAAATACTATAACAATCGATTTTATCCATCTTTTTCGGGTGTTGCACGCTCATTAAATTTTTATCCTTTAGGAGCTGAACGACCAGAAGAAGGCATTGCAAATATCGCTTTAGGCCTGGGCAAATACATTGTTGATGGTGGGACAACATTACGTTTTTCTCCATCGCACCCAAAGAATATTTTACAAACAAGCACTTTGGACTTAGCTTTAAGAGATACGCAGACCTATTTCAATGCTGTGGATTGCAACAACACCAATTTCAGTCCTGAAGTAGATGATGGAACTAATTTGTTAAAAATTCGGGTACAAGAAGCCACTAACGATGGCTCATTAAAGTATATAGCATCTACTTACAATCGATATGATCAACGAATTTACGACAATTTATTTGAAGAAGGAAGGCGAGTAATAACTTTTGCCAACATCTTGCAACACGATGTAATGCCTTTAGCTAAAATATTAAAAACGATATTACAAGTTGCGCATCGTGAAATGGGCCGTCCTATCGAGATTGAATTTGCTGTCAATTTAGATTATAGCGATAATCCGACACATTCATTTTATCTACTACAAATACGTCCTATTGTTGATAGCAAAGAGATGGTACACGAAGATGTAGGAGCGATTCCGCACGAAAATGCTATAATTTCATGCAACAATGCTTTAGGACATGGCATTACGAATGATATATACGATATAATTTATGTAAAGCCTGAAGCCTTCAATGCATCCAAAAATCAGTTCATCATGTATGAAATTGAGAAATTAAACAAGAAAATGCTTGAAGAGAATAGGAATTATGTATTGGTAGGTCCTGGCAGATGGGGTTCAAGCGACGTTTGGTTAGGAATTCCTGTAAAATGGCCTCATATCAGCAATGCACGTGTAATCGTTGAAAGCGGATTAAGCAATTATCGAATTGACCCAAGTCAAGGAACTCATTTTTTTCAAAACTTAACTTCGTTTGGTGTATCTTACTTTACAATCAATCCATTTCAAAATGATGGTACTTACGATTTGGATTTCTTAAATGCACAAGAAGCTCTGTTTGAAACTAAATACATCAGGCATGTACGATTTACTAAACCTATTGTAATTAAAGTAGATGGGAGAAAAAACAAAGGCGTTATTCTAAAACCAGAAAGTTAACATTTAAATTTTTAAAAATTTTAATGCTAACTTCAAGGTTTCAATTTTAAATTTAATTCATAACTGTAAGAAACAGCTTAGAAATCTTAATGAATTATTTACAACAAGAAAAGGAATCAGCGATTTTTCATCTTAGATTCCTTTTTTCTTTTCTTAGATTGAATTTGATTTTACTCTACTAATTTTATCCTCCCATCCAATTTCGACTCAATATTTTTTCCCTCTTTGGTATTTCGTATCACATATTCCATCAAGATATTCCTAATTTTCAGATGCGTATCAATTCTCTTCTCAGGCGAAGCCAAAGGAAGCATTCTATCGTTTCCACCTGCCAAGAAGTCATTTGTAGCTATACTATATAAAGTATCATCTTCGATTGCTTTTCCTTGGATTTTACTGTTTTGAGCTTTTCCATCTTTTATTTCCATACTTACACCAGCCACAGCCTGCCCACCTTCTTTTGCAAAAATATCCAACAATTTTTTTATCTCCGAACCTTTCAGCCACAATATTACCAATTCATTTTCAAAAGGCATTAATCTAAATATATCCCCAACCGTAATATCTCCTTGCTCAATTGCAGTACGTAAACTACCCATATTCACCACAGCCATATCTATTTGAGATTTATTAAATTCTGATGCAGATTGAAGATAAATATCTGCACTCCAGTTTGACAATAGACTTTCTGGCAAATGGCGAGCCATTTTCTCGCTTGCATAACCAATTACTTGATCCATATCTTTATCAATCATCTCTTTGATTGGAACTATATAGTTCTTCAAATCCGTATCAGCAAGTTCATCTAACGTCGCATCTATTGGAATGGCTTGAGTTTCCGTATTTGTTATAACCCAACGTCCTGACGAACATGCAATTAAAAGTAAAGAGAAAACAAATAAAAATAGATATTTCTTCATTGCTCAGTATTTTTTATATTTACAATACTACAAAATTAGCTATTAAAAATGAAAATAAAGGATGAATAATTGACGAACAATACAAATTATATGTTAATTATCTTGCAAAAACATATAACAAGTGTTATATTTGTTGGCAAACACTAAAAAGGCCTACTTATGAAAACTAATAAATTAAGCTCGATTTGCTTTTTGCTCTCAATAATCGTTTTATCAAGCTTATCTTCATGTAAGCGAAACCAAAATCAAAACGAAATAAAAGAATTAGACTCTCTTGTAATAGTTGAGGAAATCCATTTCTTAAAAAATTACGATGTTTATACTTTCAAATACAAAGATGAAGTGGTAACAGATGCTAATCGTGAGTTAGAAAACATGGAGCAAAGCATTAAATCGATTAAAGACGAAATCAATAACAAAAAAGATAGTATATCAGAAGAAGCTAAAAACACCTACGATGAGCTGCTATCCAGCATAGATGAAACAAAAGAGAAGTACATTGATATTATAGAAAAATTGAAAGAGAGTACATCTTCAGA
>CAYFTO010000016.1:18683-29764 GCA_964346125.1 uncultured Paludibacter sp. | reverse complement strand
ATACTAAGCGTTTAACACTTCAGAACTTAATAAAAATAGAAATATGATAAACAAATTTATTTTAAACAACAAAACAAGATCCAATTTACAGGATTTGGGTTTACTTATATTACGTTTAGTAGTTGGCTTTTTTATGCTAACACATGGCTGGGCAAAATTATCTAACTTTGCTGAAATGAAAGACCATTTTCCTCCCATGTTGGGTATGAGCTCAACTATAGCTTTGAGCTTAATGGTGTTTGCTGAGTTTTTTATGTCAATTGCATTGATTCTTGGATTATTAACTCGTTTAGCAAGCATACCTCTAGTGATTGGACTTGGTGTAGCTGCATTTATAGCTCACGCAGGCGATCCATTTGGAGCAAAAGAATTGGCTCTTTTATACTTTAGTATTTATGTAGTTATTTTTATTGCTGGGCCAGGTCGATATTCTGTTGATGACCTAATTTTTAAAGGTAAGAAAAAATAAGAAATCAATCAGAGCTAAGCAAATATTTAGCATAGTGTGATTTAAGGATATAGATTAATATGAAAAAGGATGCAATTTGCATCCTTTTTTTATTGCTTAAATTCTTGTATATGCAAGATAAAAGTAGTAATTTAGTACGATTTTATTAATGAAATCTTCTTGCAGAATTATATAAAAAAAGAAGATTGTAATGACTTGTAAATCAAAGAGTAAGGAAAATAGTAAATATAACAAGAAAAGATAAAAATTTGAGATGATTGATAAAGAAGATAAGATTATCAAAGTGAATATTGATGATGAGATGAAATCATCATATATCGACTACTCTATGTCGGTTATTGTGTCGAGAGCTTTACCAGATGTTCGTGATGGTTTGAAACCAGTGCATCGCCGCGTTTTATATGGGATGAGTCAGTTAGGGAATACTTCAGACAAACCTTTTAAGAAGTCAGCAAGAATCGTTGGTGAGGTAATGGGTAAGTTTCACCCACACGGTGACTCATCTATTTACGGTACGGTGGTAAGGTTAGCGCAGCATTGGTCAATGCGTTATATGTTAGTTCATGGTGAAGGTAACTTTGGTTCGGTGGATGGTGATGGGGCTGCAGCAATGCGTTACACAGAGGTGAGATTGCAAAAGATAGCCGAAGAGATGTTGGCTGATATAGATAAAAATACCGTTGACTTTAGAGATAACTTTGATAATACTTTAGAAGAGCCGGTAGTGCTTCCTTCTCGCATACCGAATTTGATTGTTAATGGTGCATCTGGTATTGCAGTGGGTATGGCTACCAATATGGCACCTCATAATCTTACTGAAACCATCAATGCTTGTATTGCATATATTGAGAATAATGATATTGAAATTCCAGAATTAATGCAGCATATCAAAGCGCCAGATTTTCCAACAGGTGGTTTGATATACGGATATGCTGGTGTAAAAGATGCGTTTGAAACTGGGCATGGGCGTATTGTAATGCGTGCAAGAGTTGAAATTGAGATGGAGAGCAATGGGCGCGAAAGATTGATTGTTAGTGAAATTCCTTATCTAGTTAATAAATCAGATTTGATAAAATCAATAGCCAATATGGTTGTTGATAAACGTATTGAGGGTATTTCTGACATCACAGATGAGTCGAATCGCGAGGGTATGCGTATCGTAATTGATGTGAAGCGAGATGCAAATGCCAATGTAGTTCTTAATAAGCTGTATAAATTCTCGGCTCTTCAATCTTCATTTAGTGTAAATAATATCGCTTTAGTTAATGGTCGCCCTCATCAGCTGAATATTAAAGATTTAATAAAATACTTTATTGAACACAGGCACGAGGTAGTCGTTCGTCGTACCGAATTTGAATTAGCTGAAGCTGAAAGAAGAGCTCACTTACTTGAAGGGTTTATGATTATCCTGGATAATCTGGATGAAGCTATCCGCATTATTCGCGATTCTAAAACACCCGAAGAGGCTCGTACTCGATTGATGGAGCGATTTGGTTTAACAGATATTCAAGCAAGAGCGGTTGTAGAGATGCGTCTTCGTCAACTGACTGGTATGGAGCAAGATAAGCTACGTGCTGAGTTTGAAGAGTTGATGAAGAAAATTGAGCACTTAAAAGAGATTTTAGCTAAAGTTGAGCTGCGCATGGATATCATCAAGGAGGAGCTACTTGAAATCAATAAAAAATACGGTGACGAAAGAAGAAGTGAGATAATCTATGCTTCAGAAGATTTTAATCCAGAAGATTTTTATGCTGACGATGAAATGATTATTACCATATCGCATTTAGGCTACATCAAACGTACTCCGTTAAATGATTTCAGAACGCAAGGTAGAGGTGGTGTAGGTTCCAAAGGTAGTGATTTCCGCGATAGTGATTTTATTGAACATATCTACCCAGCTACTATGCACAATACAATGATGTTCTTTACAGAGAAAGGAACTTGTTATTGGCTAAAAGTATATGAAATACCAGAGGGTAGTCGTAACTCTAAAGGACGTGCCATTCAAAATATATTGAATATCGATTCAGACGATAGGGTGAATGCCTATATTAGAGTTCAAGGCTTAGATGATGAGGAGTACATTAACTCACACTACTTGATTTTTGGAACTAAGCAAGGACTCGTTAAGAAAACTGTCTTGGAAGCTTACTCGCGCCCTCGCCAAAATGGTATTCGAGCTATTAATATAAATGAAGGTGATCAAGTAATCGAAGTGAGATTAACTGATGGTAATCACGATGTTATGTTAGCGAATAGAAACGGTAGAGCGGTTCGTTTCCATGAGTCGAAAGTTCGAACTATGGGTAGAACTGCTACAGGTGTAAGGGGTATTGTTTTAGATGACGATGGAGAAGATCAAGTGATTGGCATGATTTGTGAAGATATCAGCAACGAAGCAGATGTGCTTGTAGTTTCTGAGCAAGGATATGGCAAGCGTTCTCCTATGGAAGATTATCGAATAACAAATAGAGGTGGAAAGGGTGTTAAAACCCTAAATATTACAGAAAAAACAGGCAAGCTAATCTCTATTAAAGGTGTTACCGACGAAAATGATTTGATGATTATCAATAAATCAGGAATAACCATTAGAGTTGGAGTTGATACGTTAAGGGTAATGGGACGAGCCACTCAAGGTGTGAGAATTATAAATCTTGAGAAACGAAACGACCAGATAGCCTCTGTTTGTAAAGTAAATAAATTTGAAGAAGAGGACGAAGAGATTCTTGACGTAGTCGAAGAGAATGCAGATAATAATGAATCTTCTTCTAATGTAAATGAGGAAAATAATCAACAAAACGAAGAATAATATTGAATCAAGTAATTATTTTATTATAACTAAAAAACAATTCAAAAAATGAAAAAGCTATTTTTTACAATGATTCTTGTAGTTGCATTTTCAGCAATGGGCGTTGCTCAGAAAGCAAACGTTAGAAGAGCTGAAAATCTAACATTACAAGAAAAACCAAACTTTAATGAAGCTCGTTCTGCCATTAAAGAGGCATTTTCTGATGAAAAAACAAAAGATGATCCGCGTACATACTTTGTAGCAGGTCAAATTGGTTTTAAAGAAAATGAGAGTTACAACACATTATTGATGTTGGGTAGAGAAGGTGAAATTAATAAGGATAAAAAAGGAGAAGCAATTCTCGAATCTTACAATTACTTTTTGAAGGCTCATGAAATGGATTTAGTGCCTGATAAAAAGGGTAAAGTTAAACCTAAATTTACAAAAAGGATTAAAGATAATATCTTAGAGCTTTATGGGAAACAGTATAATATGATTGCTTATGGTGCGCATTTATTTGAAAATAGAAAATACGAAGAGGCATCTAAAGTGTTTACAACTTACCTTGGAGTTCCAAAACTTCCTATTTTTGATGCAGGTGAATTAAATACAAGTGATTCAACATATTTGATGATTAAGTATTTTAATGCGCTTGCTTTAACTAATGCTAAAAATCATAAAGCTGCCATTGAAGCATATAAAAGCCTAAAAAATGATAATTACGAGTCACTAAATGTTTATCAGTTGCTAAGTGAAGAGTATATGCATGTTAAAGACTCAGCCAATTATCTTCTTACTTTGAAAGAAGGATTTGATAAGTTTAGTAATGAGCCTTGGTTCTTACAAAATATTATCAACTACTATATTAATACCAAGCAGATGGAAGAAGCGTCTGATTATTTAGATGCTGCAATTGCTCAAAATCCAAATGTTGCTGACTATTATTATGTAAAAGGAAATATCGAAGAGAGAAAAGATAACTATAAAGAATCACGTGCGGCATTCGAAAAAGCTCTTGACCTTAATCCAAATATGGCTGGTGCTTATGCAGGTATAGGACGTATTATTTTTAACGAAGCTGTGGAAATGCAAAACGCTGCAGGTGAAATAAAAGATAATAAAGCTTATAACGAAGAAATGCAACGTATTAAAAAAGTGTTTGAAGAGTGCTTACCATATATGGAAAAAGCAGTAGAGATCAATCCCAATGAGCTTGAGTTTAAGCAAAATCTAAGAATGCTTTATTATCGCTTAGGTGAAGAAGAAAAATATGATGCTATAACTAAAGAGATGGAGGGATAATTGACTTTCATTAATGAAATCTAAATCGGTTTTTATTTATAAAAGCCGCTTTTTTTTGCTTGATATGTGTCTTGTCGGGGAATAAAAAGGTGAAAGCTTTTACCCACTTAGCTAATTGTTCTTTGTTCCTTGCTCATTGTTCTTTTCTATACTTGACCAGGAGATTGTACTTTCAGTTATTATGGGTTTCGCAATATAATAATTATGAAAATAGGGTTAAAAGTTTTTAAGCTTTTAACCCTATTTTATTGATTACGATAGATGATGTAGAATAATATCTGACATCAAATCATTTCTCTTAACTCTTAATTAACCATTCATTGATATAAGAAACTCTTCGTTATTAATAGTGCGTTGTAAGCGCTCTTTTAAGAATTCCATTGCCTCTACTGGGTTCATATCAGATAAGTGATTGCGTAAAATCCACATTCTGTTCAATACCTCTTTGTCAAGTAGCAAGTCATCGCGTCGAGTACTTGATGAGGTAATATCTACTGCAGGGAAGACGCGCTTGTTTGCTAATCGGCGATCAAGCTGCAACTCCATATTTCCAGTACCTTTGAACTCTTCAAAAATCACTTCGTCCATTTTCGATCCTGTATCAATAAGAGCCGTTGCAATAATGGTAAGGCTACCGCCATTTTCAATATTTCGCGCTGCTCCAAAGAAGCGTTTGGGTCTGTGTAATGCATTGGCATCAACACCACCTGATAGGACTTTGCCCGATGCGGGTGATACTGTGTTGTATGCACGTGCCAAACGAGTAATTGAGTCTAATAAAATAACAACATCATGTCCACTCTCTACCAATCGTTTAGCTTTTTCATGTACCATACTTGCCACTTTAACATGGCGTTCAGCAGGTTCGTCAAAAGTAGATGAAATAACTTCAGCATTTACATTTCTTGCCATGTCTGTCACTTCCTCTGGACGCTCATCAATAAGCAATACAATCATGTAAACTTCTGGGTGATTTGCTGCAATGGCATTGGCTATATCTTTTAGTAATATAGTTTTACCAGTTTTGGGTTGAGCTACGATTAAACCGCGTTGCCCTTTTCCTATTGGTGAAAACAAATCCACTACACGTGTGGATAAAGTGTCGTTTCTTCCAGAGCATAAGGTGAATTTTTCTTCAGGAAATAGTGGGGTTAAATGCTCAAATGGAACTCTATCACGTACAAACTCAGGCGCACGACCATTTATTTGTGAAACTCGAATCAAAGGGAAATATTTCTCTCCTTCCTTTGGTGGTCTGATTGAGCCTTTAACTGTATCACCTGTTTTTAATCCAAATAGTTTTATTTGCGATTGTGAAACATAGATATCATCGGGTGATGCTAAATAATTGTAGTCAGGAGAACGAAGGAAACCATAACCATCTGATAGTATTTCCAGAGTACCACTTCCTTCCAAAATGTCATCAAAGTCAAATGCTTTCTCAACCCTTTCGTGCTGTTGGCGTGAAGGATGTTTTTGTTGTCTGTTGTTGTGTTGAGTAGCTTGCTGATTAGCGTGAGGATGTCTGTGTCTTTGTTCTACCGGCTCTGTTTTAACCGGCTCTTTTTGTGGCTCTACTACCTCGGTTGCTGGATTTTGTTTTAATTCAAGAGTTCTTCTTGTTTCTGGTTTTGACCCTTCAGCAATAGCTCTTGGATGTTCGTGTTCAGGCTTTTGCGCTTTCTCAACAGGTGTTGGTTTGCTAATGTTCTTTGTGTCAGTTTTTTGAATTTGAGCTTCATTCTCTTTACCAGTTGCATGAGTAGGCTCCTTTGTTTGAGCTTTACTAATAGCTTTAGCTTTTGGTTTCGGAGTATCTTTATTCTCTTTTGGCTCTGTTTTTTTACCAGTAGTTTCAGCTTTTTCGTTTTTAGCTTGCACTGGCTTTTTGTCTATATTCTTATTGTCAAGCCTTCTTCTGCCTCTTTTTGAGTCATCTTCATTGTTTGCAGTTTTGGCTTGAGCGTTTGAAATAGCTTGAAAATCTAAAATCTCATAAATTAGATTCTCTTTTCGTATTGATGAAGGAACTTTCAGACCTATATCTGATGCAACCTTCTTTAATTCTACCATTGTTTTAGAACTAAGTTGTAGAATGGTGTAATTTGTCATAAAAAATTATTTCTTTAAATGATTTTTAAAGTGTTTTTACGCATTTGATATTTCCTAATGTATAAATTTGGATATATTTTTTGTTAAAACGTAATTATTGAAGTTTTAAATATCTGTCTTTTTTGATTTAACCTTGCTAATGAGGTTATTAAAGAAGCGTGTAATCTGATATTACGAATACAAAGATAAATCAATTTTTTGTTTTTATCAAAAAAAACAGATGAAGTTTTCACAAATTGTATCTGAATTCTAAAATATTTTTACTTTTCGGGCTAATTTTGTACCTATTATCAAGGCGTCTTCCTACTATCCAAACTATTTCTTTGCCTGAACATAGTAGATACTGCTTTTCCTTTTCAAAAATACTTATTTTTATATCTGTAAAAAAGTCACTCAGTTTTTTTCTCTGATTCATGCCAAGAGGATAAAAATAATCTCCTTCTCGCCATTTGCGAAGCTCTAAGCCTTGCTCTATTTTATCAAAATCTATATGAACTAAATTCGGATCGCTTGAAAATTTAAAATTATCATCACGTTTGAAAACACGAAAATCTAAATCTATAGGTTCTGTGATTTTACCATCCGACAGATTGATTTGATAAACTTGCTCATCATCTACTTTCAATTCTTGAATGATTAGATATTTCCTATCATTGATAAGACGATGAGTGAATGAGTAGTACTTTAAACCGGATTGATTCTTTGCTAAATTGTTTAGTATATCATTTACTACATCAGCATTAAAATCAAATTTTCTCAAGATTTCATACAAAATTAAATTTTTGTTGTTTAGCTGATTTAGTTTATCAATATCTATAAAAATTTGATTGTCGATAGTGTGAACAATATCTTTTTCTATTTCTTCAATTTTTGAATTTAAGAATAACCATACATCTTTTAGATAGTTCGAACTTTGTAAAATATTATTCGAAGCAGATGGATTGATTTGAGATAAAATTGGGATTACTTGATTGCGTATCTTGTTACGAGCAAAGTCATTTTCAAGATTAGTCGAATCTACGATAAAATCAATCTTGTTTATCTGAGCAAATTGTTCAATTTCAGATCTGGGAATCTGTATCAAAGGACGAACAACTTTACCGTTTTTAGCGCTGATTCCTAATAAGCCTTTTATCCCTGTTCCGCGAGTCAAATTTAGCAAAATAGTTTCTATTGAATCGTCAGCGTGATGTGCTATAGCTATTGATGGAGCCTTGTGTTCTACGCTCATCTCGTCGAACCACTTATAGCGAAGTTCACGAGCAGCCATTTCAATGGATATTTTATGCTCTTTTGCATATTCTGTGGTGTCGAAATCAGCTTTAAGAAAAGGGATTTTCAGTGAAGTACATAAATCTTTTACAAATATCTCATCACGATTTGATTCGTCGCCACGTAAGTGAAAATTACAATGAGCTGCAATACAATTAAAACCTAAGCGATGAAGAATGTGTAGCAATACAACAGAATCCAAACCACCGCTTGTCCCAACTAAAACAGGTTTAGATTTATCAATTAATCCCTGTTCGCTAATAAAATGTTCAATTTGCTTGAGCATCTATCCTCTTTTGTCTATATTTGTGAAACTAAATACAAAAGTAAGTAATTACAAAGAGAAAATGAAAATCTTTGCCATTAATAATGCTGAGATTGATTTGCAAAAGAGATGAACTACCAAGAAACTTTAGAATATCTATATGCACGCTTACCCGTTTTTCATAATATCGGTGCGAAAGCGTATAAGCCAGGTTTGGAAAAATCACTTGAGATGATGAGCTATTTTGATAATCCTCATCGAAAGTACAAATCTATACATATTGCTGGCACCAACGGTAAGGGTTCTGTTTCTCATATGCTCTCGGCTGTTTTGCAAACGGCCGGATATAGGGTAGGGCTTTACACCTCGCCTCATTTGGTCGATTTTGGAGAGCGGATTCGTGTAAATGGAAAAATGATAGAGGAAAGCTTTGTTGTTGAGTTTGTAAAAAAACATTTTGAGTTTTTAGAAACTCTTCAACCTTCATTTTTTGAAGCTACAATGGCGATGTCCTTTGATTATTTTGCCCAACAAAATGTAGATGTAGCCATTATAGAGGTTGGCTTAGGCGGTCGATTGGATAGTACAAATATTATTTCACCCGAACTTTCGGTAATTACTAACATCGGAAAAGATCATATCCAGTTTCTGGGTGATGACTTAGCAAGTATTGCTTTTGAAAAAGCGGGAATTATTAAAGAGAATACGCCTGTTGTGATTGGTGAGCAAAACGAGGAAACTGAACTTGTTTTTCGAAAAATTGCTCAAGAACGAAATGCCGATATTTTCTTTGCATCTGATTTACAAGAAGTGGAGTTTGTGGTCTATGAAAAAGATGCCATGTTGGTTCATGCAAATGATGTAGGTGAGTTAAGAAGTGGACTGCTTGGAAAATACCAATTAAAAAATATAGCAACATTGCTTGAAGCAGTAGTGCAATTGCGAAAGAAAGCTTTTAAGATTGAGGACAATCATCTTGCTGAAGGTTTAGAAAATGTGCTTGAGCTAAGTGGTATTCAAGGTCGTTGGCAAAAGCTTTCAGATAATCCTACATTGGTTCTCGATACGGGGCACAATGTAGCTGGTGTTTCCACGGTAGTTCATCAGCTCGCAGAGCAAGAGTATAATAAATTGCGAATTGTAATTGGCTTAGTTGATGACAAAGATATTGATTCTATCTTGCAATTACTACCCAAAGAGGCAATTTATTACTTTGTTGCAGCGGACACAAATAGAGCTATTCCTTCAAAAGAATTAAAAATGCAAGCTGTTAGTTATCAGTTATTTGGAGATAGTTATCAAACAGTAGCAGAAGGTATGAATCAGGCTATAAAAGATGCAAATAGCGATGACTTTATATTTCTTGGTGGAAGTAATTATGTGGTAGGTGATGCTCTGATAGCGTATAAAAATAAGAAGTAAAGATATTAATTATTAATTTTAAATTTTATAAAAATGAAAGCATTAAATGTATGGACGATTGTTTTGTTACTTATCTCAATCGTTGGTTGTTCGAGTGTAAAAGAGAACGCTCTGACAAAGCAAGAAAAAGCTGAAGGTTGGGAGTTGCTTTTCGATGGTAAAACATTGGATGGTTGGCGCGACTACAACGGTGAAAGCTTAACAGGTCCCTGGTTTGTAGAGGATGGTACTATTCAAGCAAAAGGCGGCGGTGACGATGCAAGCGGCTATATTGTTACGAATAAAGAGTATGCAAACTTTGAATTGGTTTGGGATTGGAAAATAGCAGATGGTGGCAATAGCGGTGTTCTGTATCACGTAGTGGAGCATCCAAAATTTGCAGTTCCTTACATTACCGGTCCAGAGTATCAGCTAATCGACGATGAGAATTTTCCAGAAGAATTGGAAGATTGGCAAAAAACAGCTGCAGACTACGCTATGTACACTACCGATAAGGAGAAGCTGAATGTAAATCCTGCTGGAGAGTGGAATCACTCGAAGATTGTATTTGATAACGGCCATGTTGAGCATTGGTTGAATGGTGAAAAAGTAGTTGAGTTTGAAGCATGGTCAGAGGATTGGTTTGAACGCAAAAACAGTGGAAAGTGGGAAAATGCTCCGGAATATGGTTTGGCACGTAAAGGGCAAATTTGTTTACAAGATCATGGTTCTGCAGCTTGGTTTAAAAATATGAAAATCAAAGAACTTCCTAAAAAAGAACGTGAACTTAGCCTTTTCAACGGCGAAGACTTAACAGGTTGGGAAATTTATGGAACAGAAAAATGGTACGTTGAGGATGGTTTATTGGTGTGTGAAAGTGGTCCTGATAAAGAATACGGTTATTTAGGTACAACTGATTATTACGATGATTTTGATTTGACTGTGGAGTTTAAGCAAGAAGCTGACGGAAACTCAGGTGTGTTTTTCCGCTCGTTTGTTGAACCAGGTGCTATTGTGAATGGTTGGCAAGTTGAAGTAGCACCTAAAGGCCACGGCACAGGTGGTGTTTATGAATCATACGGAAGAGGTTGGTTAGTGCAAATCAACGATGAGCAGCAAGAAGTACTTAAGGAAGGTGAATGGAATACAATGCGTATTCGCGTGGAAGGAGATCATGTTCAAACTTGGTTGAATGATGAGCCAATGGTTGATTTTAATGATGAGAAAATTGGAAAAGCACAAGGTCGAATTGCTCTACAAATTCACGACGGAGGGGGAATAAAAGTGCTTTGGAGAAATCTAAATATAAAAACTTTGTAGTGCACATTGCATAGAATAAATAAAAAAGAGCAAACTTTTGAAAATATTCAATTTTAAGTTTGCTCTTTTTTTTTGCTTTATTATTCTAATTATTTCATTACGCTAATCTAAATCACTGTTTTTTACGTGAAATTCCATGGATAGATATAAAA
>CAYFTO010000016.1:15868-18583 GCA_964346125.1 uncultured Paludibacter sp. | reverse complement strand
TTGATATACGATATGGATAAAAATGTTGAAAGTGCAGAAGATGGTGATTATTGGATTATAAAAAATGTTGAAGGAGAGTATTATACGTTCCAAAATTCACAAAGTAAAAAATACATTCGGCATAACCCACAGGCTTCATCAGATAGAGAAGCATTGGATTTGGTTGATAATATCCAAACAGACAATTCAACCTATTTTACGCTTGAACTCAATGAACAATACGGCACAAGTTACTATGTGATACGCTCAGTAATTAATTCTTCAAAAATATGGAACAAACGAACTTCGGAACACGAAGGTGTTTATCCAATGGGAGTGTATGGTGGCACTGGAGGTTCGAATGAACTTTTCTTATTTGTAGATAATGATGGTGATACAGTAAAGGATGATGGCTCGAAAAGTGAACTAACTAAAAATGATCGCTCATTAGGGGTTTTCGATTACTATATGTCAGAATTAAAGATAAATGGAAAAACACCTGCACTTAATAGTTCTTCAGGTTGGTTTGGAGATGAAACTCAATTTTTTGTAAGTGTGTCGAATTTACCTGCTAATAATTTAACGTGTAGTGTTAATTATGAGATGAAAAATAGCAGACATAAGTTGTTTGTTGATGGTGTACAGGTCGATAGTGGATCATCCTTCACTATTCGAAAAGCAACAGGAACGAATAGTGTGCGTATTGAAATTGTAGATGGTATTACGACACTTGAAGAGGGAGAGATTGTTTTTACAAGCTTGCCAATTGTTCAACTTTATTCTGAAAGTAATATTTATACCTATTATAACTACGGTTTTATATCGGTAAATGAGGCTGACTCTGTTGGAGAGCCTAAAATCTTGACTACTAAAATTAGAGTTCGTGGTGCTACATCGAGCGGGAAACCCAAGAAAAGTTACGCAATTAATATCCAAAAACCAGATCTTACAGATAAGGAGAATCATACCTTCTTTGGCTTGCGAAGTGATAATAGCTGGATAATGGATGCTATGTATATTGATCCTATGCGTATGCGTAATCGAGTTTCGTTTGATTTATGGAATGATTTCTCAAGCAAACCTTATTGGGCGGATAAAGAGGAAAATATGATAAATGGTACTCGTGGTGTATTTGTTGAAGCTTTCTTAAATGATAAATATATCGGCCTTTATTGCATGACTGAGAAAGTGGATAGAAAGCAATTGAAGTTGAAGAAGATACAAGAAGAAGTTAATGAGATTGAGGGAACTGTTGAATATACACAACGTGGGGGCTTGTATAAGGCAAAAGGATGGTCGCCTGCAGTTATGTTTGGTTATCCAGGTAACGTTAGAATACCTAACTTTAATAATTATTATGAGCCTTGGGAAACTTATGAAAGTAAATATCCAAAGCTTAAAGATAACTTGCCAATAATGTGGGATAATTTGCATAATGCTATTACGACAGCTTCAAAATATCATACAACAGATCAAAAGTTTTTAGAAAATGTGCATGAAACTTTCGATTTGCCTGTTTATTTAGATTACTTCTTGTTTATTGAGCTTATACTTGCAACAGACAACCATGGGAAAAACACCTATACATCTATTTATAACCAAACAAAATCAAATAAAGTAACAATCACTCCTTGGGATTTGGATGGAACTTGGGGAATTCGTTGGGATGGTAGTAAGCATATAACCTACGCTGATCAAAACTTTGAAGACTTCATTAGTAGACATGAACATGGTCGGTTTTATCTTTTTGATCGTCTAAAAGAGTTGGATGTGGATGGTTGGGGAACAGATTTATTAAAAAATCGCTACCTTCAGTTACGTCGTACTCATTTCACATATGATAATTTAATGCATTATTTTCAAGAGTATGAAAAGCAATTTAGACTGAGTGGGGCAGGAGAGCGCGAACGCGAAAGATGGGGACATCCTGATTTGGTGGGAGAGTTAAACTTTGTGGGAGATTGGATCCAAGCTCGTCTTGATTATCTGGATATTCAATATTTAGGAAAGACAGTTTCATCTGTAGGTGCACTGGATACTTACATCAAAGTTGGCCCAAATCCTGTTGTCGATTTTGTAAGAGTTTATGACTTGGAATTGGGGAGTGACTTGCAAATCTATAATATGCAGGGAGCTTTAGTTTATCAATCTATAGTGAACTCTGAAAATATATCAGTGGATATGAGTGGGTATAAGTCAGGAATCTATTTGTTGAAAGCTGGTAACAAATCTGCAAAATTTATTAAGCAGTAAAAAATAGAGAAGATGATACAAAAAGAGCTAAGTGATTCACTTAGCTCTTTTTGTTTATCTATAAATTATCTGTTTCGTTGCATTCTTTCTTGATTGTCGCGATTGTTGTTTCTACCTTCTCGATTGGCATTTTGACGCTCTTCACGAAGCTTTTTCAGTTGCTCCATTTTATCTTTTCCGATAATTTTTTCCAAATCAGCATCTTGCTGTTTTCTGATCTCTTCCATTTCAGCTCTATATTTTTCGCGGTCAGCCTGATCCATTTGACGGCTGTTTTGACGTTGAGATTGCATCTCCTCCATCCGTTTTTTGCGTATTTCAGCATTTTTCTCGTAAAACTCTTTTACTTGTTTTTGCTGAGCTTCAGTAAGATTCAAATCTTTTGCTAATTGTTTTGCTTGTTCATCGGCACTCATCGTTCGCATTCCTTGACGTTGAGATTGCATCTCCTCCATCCGTTTTTTGCGTATTTCAGCATTTTTC
>CAYFTO010000016.1:0-15768 GCA_964346125.1 uncultured Paludibacter sp. | reverse complement strand
CTTCAGTAAGATTCAAATCTTTTGCTAATTGTTTTGCTTGTTCATCGGCACTCATTGTACGCATTCGTTCCATTCCTTGACGTTGTTGCTGTCCTGTTCTGTTGCGGTCTGCATTTTGTGCATTTACTGAAAGGCCAATTATCATAAAACCTGTCAGAATTACTAATCCTATTTTTCTCATAATGCTATAAAATTAAATGTTTATAAAATTTTTATTTGTTTGAAATCTACATCAATAGATTAAAATACTCGTGTAAATTAATCTTGTGTTTTTATTTTCATTCTACTTTCTTAGACTTAGATTGATTCCAAACGTTTAAATTAGACTTGTTTTTAGCTAATTTTTCAAAGTAGATAGAATTTTATACAAAATAAGGAGTATCATTTTTCAAATTAGATCACTGAATATAAATGGTTTTTTACTCAATATCCATATTTAGCTATTAAACTACATGCAGAGATAAATTAACTTTTGCTTATTCTTATTCTTCAAAAACTGTTTTTGTTTATGGACAAATTCAGTCAATTTGTGATAGACAGTATATTTGAGGTTTTTAATGCTAACAAACAATTAGAATCTTCCTTTTATATAAGTTTATTAGTTTGTGAAAAGCAGTATTTGTACGAAAACAGCGTTTGATTTGTCGTTTTTATGGCTGTATTTATTATAAATTGATATTTTTTTGAAAATTTCATGTTAAATTGTTGCATTGTATAAAAACTTGCTTTATCTTTGCAAGCATAAATAAATAGAGTACTAAAATGAATCAAAATCTTAACAACATTATTATTCTCGTCCTCGTCCTTTCTATTAAGGGGTGAGACCGGTTTGTTGTATATAGATGATTTGTATTAATTAATTAACATATAGACCTTTCTCGCCATAAAAGAGAAAGGTTTTTTTTATTGAAAAATTAAAAAGCATGAAGCTAAGAAGTGCGACAAGTACGCAAGGTAGACATATGGCAGGTGCGCGAGCGCTCTGGAAAGCAAATGGAATGAAAAAAGAGCAGATGGGAAAACCCATTATAGCTGTAGTTAACTCGTTTACACAATTTGTTCCTGGTCATACTCATCTTCACAATGTTGGGCAGATGGTAAAGGCTGAAATTGAAAAGTTAGGGAGCTATGCTGCTGAATTTAATACAATTGCTGTAGATGATGGTATAGCTATGGGGCATGATGGAATGCTCTACTCTTTACCTTCACGTGATTTGATAGCTGATAGTGTTGAGTATATGATTAATGCTCATAAGGTAGATGCGATGGTTTGTATTAGCAACTGTGATAAAATAACACCAGGCATGTTAATGGCCGCGATGCGTCTTAATATTCCTACAGTATTTGTATCGGGTGGACCGATGGAAGCAGGTGAATTGGATGGACAGCAAATAGACTTGGTGGATGCGATGGTTGTAGCGGCTGACGACTCTATTACAGACGCACAAGTGGCACGCATCGAAGAGTCGGCATGTCCTACATGTGGTTCGTGCTCAGGTATGTTTACGGCTAATTCAATGAATTGCTTAAATGAAGCTATAGGACTGGCACTTCCAGGAAATGGTACTGTTTTAGCAACCCATACAAATCGAACACAGCTATTTATTGATGCGGCTAAGCAAATTGTAGAAAATGCTTATAAATACTATAGAGATGGTGATGAGTCTGTTTTGCCACGCAGTATTGCTACATTCAATGCATTTCAAAACGCTATGGCATTAGACGTTGCAATGGGTGGTTCAACAAATACCATTCTGCATATTTTAGCCATAGCAAACGAAGCGGAAGTAGATTTTACTATGGATGATATTGACCGTATTTCACGATTAGTACCCAATCTTTGTAAAGTAGCTCCTAATTCGGATAAATACCATATCCAAGATGTAAATCGTGCTGGTGGAATTTTGGGGATTTTAGGAGAATTGCAATTTAATTCATTGATTGATTTGAATGTAAGTCGCGTAGATGGATTAACATTGGGAGAAGCAATAGAAAAGTACTCCATAACAAAAGATAATATTGACGCTGAAGCTCAGAGAATATTTAGTACAGCACCAGGTAGGGCTTACAATATAACTATGGGCTCACAAAGTTCAACTTTCAAAACCCTTGATTCTGATAGGGTGAATGGCTGTATTCGTTCTTTAGAACATGCCTATACGAAAGATGGTGGTTTGGCAGTCCTCAAAGGAAATATAGCGGAAGATGGATGTGTTGTAAAAACAGCTGGAGTTGATGAAGAGATCTGGAAATTTAGCGGACCAGCTCGAGTATTTACCTCTCAAGATAGCGCAGTCCGTGGTATTCTAAGCGGTGAAGTCGTAGCAGGTGAGGTCGTCGTTATTGTTTATGAAGGACCAAAAGGAGGGCCAGGAATGCAAGAGATGTTATATCCGACTTCATATATAAAAGCAAAACATTTGGGCGAAAAATGTGCTCTTATTACAGATGGGCGATTTTCTGGGGGAACATCGGGGCTTTCAATTGGTCATATTTCACCAGAAGCGGCATCGGGAGGAAATATTGGTTTAGTACAAACTGGCGATATTATCGAAATAGATATTCCTAATCGCTCCATTAATGTAAAATTAAGTGATAGTGAGTTGAACAATCGACGTTCAAAAGAGTTAAATAAGGGGAGTGAAGCATTTACGCCAACAGAAAGAAATCGTCAGGTATCAAAATCATTAAAAGCTTACGCTAATATGGTGAGCTCAGCTGATAAAGGTGCTATACGAATTATTTGAAATTAGAAGAAGATGCATTGTCATCATAAAAATTAAAACAACTTATAAAAATAGATAACTATGAGTGAAAAGTCAGTTGATTTAGCTAAAGAACAAGTAATTGGTTCTCATGCCTTAATGCTTTCTTTGATTGAAGAAGGTGTGGATACCGTTTTTGGTTATCCAGGTGGCGCTATTATGCCAGTTTACGATGCATTATTTGACTATCGTGATAAAGTTAAACACGTTTTGACAAGACATGAGCAAGGTGCTACACACGCTGCTCAGGGATATGCTCGAACGTCGGGGAAAGTTGGGATTTGTTTTGTAACTTCGGGTCCAGCGGCTACAAATGCTATTACAGGTATTGCTGACGCCTTGTTAGATAGCACTCCAATGGTTGTTATTGCAGGACAGGTAAATACTCCACTCTTGGGTACAGATGCGTTTCAGGAGATTGATGTGGTGGGGATTACGCAACCTATTACAAAATGGTCATACCAAGTGCGTTATGCAAAAGATATACAGTGGGCTTTAGCTCGTGCAATGTATATTGCACGTAGTGGACGTCCTGGTCCAGTTGTGCTTGACCTTACTAAGAGTGCTCAGGTAGAAAGTGTTACGTTTGATTATAAGCCATGTACATTTATACGTAGCTATATTCCTGTACCAGAATATAAGATTGATCAAATCGAAACTGCTGCAGAAATAATCAATCAAGCAAAAAAACCATATGCTTTAGTTGGACAAGGTGTTGTGCTTGCTGGTGCAGAAGCTGAATTGATGGAGTTTTTAGAAAAAGCGGATATACCATCTGCAGCAACTCTTCTTGGCTTGTCAGCTTTGCCTACTGATCACAGACTTCAAAAGGGAATGTTAGGTATGCACGGTAATGTTGGACCAAATATCAAAACAAATGAGTGTGATGTGTTGATTGCTATTGGGATGCGTTTTGATGACCGAGTTACAGGTAACTTGAATACTTATGCCAAACAAGCAAAAATTATTCATTTAGATATAGATCGTTCAGAGTTAGGAAAGAATGTGGCTGTAGATGCTCCTGTTTTAGGAACTGTTAAAGAAACTCTACCTGCATTAACTGCTAAAGTAAATAAAGCGAATCACAAAGAGTGGATTGATAGTTTTATTGAGCATGAAACTCGTGAGAATGATGTGGTTATACAGAAAGAGCTTTTCCCAACTGAAGGAGAATTAACTATGGGTGAAGTTATTCATCGTATCTCTGAAATTACAAAGAATGACGCCGTAGTAGTTACTGATGTGGGTCAGCACCAAATGATGGCAAATCGTTATTTCAAATTTACAAAAACACGTAGTGTAGTTACTTCTGGTGGATTAGGCACAATGGGATTTGGACTTCCAGCTGCAATTGGAGCTAAGGTAGGTGCTCCTGACCGAACTGTGTGTTTGTTTGCAGGTGACGGTGGTATGCAGATGACTATCCAAGAGCTCGGTACTATAATGCAAGAAGGTTTAGGTATAAAAATGATTATATTAGACAATAGATTCTTAGGAATGGTTCGCCAATGGCAAGAATTGTTTTTCTCTGAGCGTTATTCATTTACTCATATGGAAAACCCAAATTTCGAGGCAATTGGTAAAGCATATAACATTAAGAGCCGAAAAGTTACTAAGCGTGAGGAGCTGGATGATGCAATAGCTGAAATGTTTGCAGATGATAAACCCTACTTATTAGTAGCTGAAGTTAAGCGTAAAGGGATGGTATATCCTATGGTTCCAGCAGGAGGTAGTGTTACTGATATTATGTTAGGTGAATAATTTATTTATTTTAAGCAAAACAAATTTGACGATTTTATTATGGAAAGAAAGTTATATACAATTACAGTGTTTTCAGAAAATGCTGTTGGTGTTTTGAATCAGGTAACAACTATTTTTACACGTCGTGCCATTAATATTGAAACTCTTTCGGTTTCTCCATCAGCTTTAGAAGATATTCATAAATTTACGATTACAATTTATGCCACACAAAGTGAGGTAGATAAAGTTGTACAACAAATCGACAAACGAATTGATATCTTGAAAGCTTATTATAATACAGATGAAGACCTTGTTTACCAAGAGTTAGCAATGTATAAGCTGAATACTGAAAAAGTTTTAGAATTAGGCTCTGTAGAGTATTTTATTCGTAAATACAATGTTCGTGTTCTTGAAATCTCTAACGATTGCACTGTTTTCTTAAAGGCAGGACATTATGAAGAGACACAAGGCCTTTTTGAAGAGCTAAGCAAGGAGATAGGTGTACTGCAGTTTATTCGTTCAGGACGAATTGCTATTACACGTTCACGTGTGGAGCGCTTAAGCGATATGCTTAAAAAAATTGAGAAAATAGAAGCAGAGAATAATGACGTTAAAGGGTAATTATTCGTTTGAAATTCCACCTCAATTTGTTGATTTTCAGCAGAAGGTTAAGTTATCATCTTTAGTCGATTTGATTTTAACCGCTTCTGGTTACAATGCTGATGATAATGGGTTTGGAATTCGAAATCTAAACGAATTAAATGCAACTTGGGTTTTATCGCGCATTGCTCTGGAGGTAAGCCACTTCCCAAAGCAATATGAGAAAATAAGAATCGAAACTTGGGTGGAGGAGGTTCATTCGCTCAATACGATAAGAAATTATCGTGTGTTTGACAGCGATGAAAATGTGATTTGTAATGCTACCTCTGTATGGGTAATGATTAGCTTGGAAACTCGCCGTCCTATTGAGTTGAAAAAACTTGAGGGACTCAAAGATTTTGAAACCTTTGAAGAGAGTGGAATTGAGCGGACTATGAAATTGAATGTTGTAGACAATGAGCCTATTTATCAATTTCCTGTACAATATAGTCACATCGACATTAATCAGCATGTAAATACGGTGCGTTATCTTGATTGGATGATTGATACCTTTAGTTTAGACGAACATAAATCACACTCAATAAGTAGAGTTGATGTGAACTTTATGAGTGAAATCTTGTTTGGTCAGAAGGTAGAAGTGTTTAAGATGGAAGAAGTTAGCGATATTTATCGTTTTGAATTAAGAGCAAATGGTCGAACCGCTTGTAGAGGTAGAATAAAATGGGGATAGAATAAGTTTCGAAAGCTAAGACAAAATCGAACTAAAGAGGTCTTTTTTAAGTGCTTTTAATTGTTCATAAATCAGTATGTTTTAGCATTAAAATAAACTTGTAAGTAAACAAATAAAATAGACAATTAATAATTTATAAATGAAATCAACCTTAGAAGGTTGAATAACAACAATTTTAATATGGCAAAAATGAATTTTGGCGGTGTTGAAGAGAATGTAGTAACCCGCGACGAGTTTCCATTGGAAAAAGCACGTGAAGTGCTAAAAGACGAAACAATTGCAATTATTGGCTATGGCGTTCAAGGTCCTGGTCAATCACTTAACTTAAGAGATAACGGTTTTAACGTAATAGTTGGACAACGTAAAGGTGGTGCAACTTGGGAAAAAGCAGTTGCTGACGGCTGGGTTCCAGGAGAAACTTTGTTTGAAATTGAAGAAGCTGTAAAACGCGCTACTATTGTTCAGTACTTGCTTTCTGATGCAGCGCAAATTGAAGTATGGCCTGTAATCAAACCACACCTTACTGCAGGTAAAGCTCTTTACTTCTCACACGGATTTGGTATCACTTACAAAGAGCGCACAGGAATTATTCCTCCAGCAGATGTTGATGTGATCTTGGTTGCTCCAAAAGGCTCAGGTACTTCACTTCGTAGAATGTTCCTTGAAGGACGCGGTTTGAACTCATCATATGCAATTTTCCAAGATGCAACAGGTCGTGCATTTGAGCGTGTTGTAGCTCTTGGTATTGGAGTTGGTTCTGGATATTTATTCGAAACTGATTTCAAACGTGAAGTGTTCTCTGACCTTACAGGTGAGCGTGGTACTTTGATGGGTGCTATTCAAGGCTTGCTTTTAGCTCAATATGAAGTTCTACGCGAAAACGGACATACTCCTTCTGAAGCTTTCAATGAGACAGTTGAAGAGTTAACTCAGTCATTGATGCCGCTATTTGCTGAAAACGGTATGGATTGGATGTACGCTAACTGCTCTACTACAGCTCAGCGCGGTGCTTTAGACTGGATGGGTCCATTCCACGATGCAACAAAGCCTGTGTTTGAAAAACTATACAAAGAAGTAGCAAGTGGTAATGAAGCACAACGCTCTATCGATAGCAACTCACAAGCTGACTATCGTGTGAAATTGGAAGAAGAGTTGCGTTCACTTCGCGAGAGTGAAATGTGGCAAGCTGGTGCAACTGTACGTAAACTTCGTCCAGAAAATAATTAGAAAGTATAATTTGTTTAATACCGCGATGTATTAAGCGTATATGTAAACAAGAAAGGAGGGTATGTTGATATCAACTATACTCTCATTCTTTTTTTTATACTAATAATTGGCTTGGTAACTAACGTTCACCATACAATTACATGCAACTTACTTTTAAGGATTATTATTAAAATAGTATGGTCCTAACTTATTATCAATCCTAAATATTTTATATCTTGAACTTCAATATATACAAATACTCTAAATCAAATAATCATGTCAAATATTGCATTAATAATAGAAGAACAAGCTGCTGATATCGGTAATTTCTTAGTTGGACGTCTCTTGCCTTTTGTTCAAAAGCGCTCAGTTGGTCCTTTCGTCTTTATAGACCATATGGGACCAAAAAACTTTCAAGCTGATGAAAATTTAGATATTGGACCGCATCCGCACATTGGCTTATCTACTCTTACTTTCTTGTTTGAAGGTGCTATTATGCATCGTGATTCCATCGGTTCTAAGATTGAAATTCAGCCAGGTGCAGTCAATTGGATGACAGCTGGAAAAGGAATTGTGCATTCAGAGCGTACACCTGATTATTTGCGTAATAGAGAAAAAAGCTTACACGGTATGCAAATATGGGTTGCACTACCTAAGGAGTTAGAAGATATGGAGCCTAATTTTGTACATATTAGTGCAGATGAGTTGCCAAAATGGGAGGAGAACGGTTTGCAATTTAAACTGATAGCAGGCGAAATTGGAGATGTAAAATCAGCAGTGCCAGTTTATTCTCCGCTTTATTTTATTGAAATAAAATCTGAGAATGGAGGAACAGTAGATATTGGTTCAAGATTATTTGGTGAAAGTGGTATGTATATTTTAGAAGGTTCGGTGCTATCCGGTGAAAATCGTTACGAGTCTCAGCACTTCTTAATAGCAAAAGATGCTACACTTTGTAAATTTGAAATGGAAGCCAATACTACAGTGTATATTTTTGGTGGAGAAGTTTTACCAGAAAGACGCTTTTTAAACTGGAATTTCGTTTCAAGCAGTCGAGAAAAAATAAGTCAAGCTCGAGAAGATTGGAAAAACCAGCGTATGGGAACAATAGAAGGAGAAACAGATATAGTTCCACTTCCAGAGATGGATTCAAAACTACGAATCAAGTAGTAGTAGCAATTTTTCTATACTTAGAAACTCGATTATTAAGCTGATATATATCGTCGGATGTAGGAATTGTTACATTCAAAATAAATCAGACTTGAATGTTTACCAATTCTTCTTTACGTTCAGTAGTAAATCCGATTGGACTTAATTCCAATCCATTTTCTTTAGATATCTGTTCGAATTCCTCGCAAAAGCTGTCTTCTACAATGACTAAAAGACCTCCACTAGTTTGAGGATCGGCGAGAATCTCTTTTTGGCGCTGGGTGATTTCACCAATTTTATGTCCATAGCTTGCCCAATTACGATTTGTGCCTCCTGGGATGCAACTTTTGTCCAAATAATAATTAAGATTTGAAATTGTCGGCACTTTGTTAAATTCAATAATGGCAGAGATATTACTTGCTTCACAAATTTCAGTTAAATGCCCTAATAGCCCAAAACCGGTTACATCTGTCATGGCTTTTACGCCTTTCATTTTACCAAATATCTCTCCAATACTGTTCAGCGTAGTCATGCTTTTCAAAATAATTTCAGCATCTTCTTCTTTCAATAAGCCGTTTTTTTGAGCAGTAGATAAGGCACCTACTCCAAGAGCTTTGGTCAAATAGAGTTTGCATTTGGGCGTTGCTTTGGAGTTTTCCTTCAAGTTTTCAATATCTACTAAGCCATTGACAGCCAAACCGAAGATAGGCTCAGGTGCATCAATACTATGTCCACCAGCAATAGAAATCCCTGCTTCGGCACATACATGACGAGCCCCTTCGATAACTTCTTGTGCAATTTCAGGGGCTAATTTGTCAATTGGCCAGCCCAAAATAGCAATCGAAAGAATGGGCCTTCCACCCATAGCGTAAATATCGCTGATAGCATTGGCTGCTGCTATTCGTCCAAAATCAAACGGATTATCGACGATAGGCATAAAGAAGTCAGTTGTTGAAATAAGAGCAGTTCCATTGCCCAAATCATACACAGCTGCATCGTCTTTGCTATCATTACCAACCAATAAGTTTTTGTCTTTTTGAAAAACAATATTGCTTTGAATAATGGTGTCAAGTATAGCAGGGCTTATTTTACAACCGCAACCAGCACCATGTGAATATTGAGTTAATCGTATATTATCTTTGTTCATATTGTTCTTTATCATTTAATTGTAATAAAATTTCTTCAGCACATTGCTCAACGTTTTTGTAGTCAACAGAAATATTTACAATCTTATTTTGGTCTCGCTTTTCTAATCCACGACTATAGGCTTTGTCATAATAAGCCAATACTAAATTAATAAACATTCGCATGTCATTTTCTTGTAAAGCGTTAATGGCCATCTTTGTCTGTTCTGGACCGAGTCGTTTTGCAATGCGTTCGGTAGCTTTTAATAGAAATTCTTTGTCTAAAACACAGTATTCATCAACTAAAAAATCGATGCGTTGTTCCTTGTCTATATCCAATAAGACAACCGTGTTTTCACGCATCGAATTAAAAATAGTTTGTGGAATAACTTTTGTGCCAATTGTTCGACTTTCATCTTCAAACCAAATACGCTGCGCGATATCTAACAAATAAAGTTCATGAGCAAGTCGATTTTCAAACATCTCTTGAGTTGGTTGCACCAATCTGTTCATCGAGCCATAAGATGAACCTAAGTGTTGTGCTAAGTCCTCCAAATCTACTACCTGTTCACCTCTTTTCTTAAATTCAGCAAGTACTTCAGTTTTGTGCGAACCAGTCATACCGCCCAGCACAATGATAGGGTAGGGCTTTTCAAACTGTGCAAGCACCCAGTTGCGATATGCTTTATATCCACCATTCAATTTAATAACCTCAAAGCCGTAAAGATTCAAAATCCACGACATAATACCGCTACGCATGCCACCTCGCCAGCAATAAACCACTACTTTTTTCTTAGGTGCAATTTGTAAAGCTTTTTCAATAAAACTACGCCACTTTGTTCCTGTCAAATCAAGACCAAGCAGTATAGCTTCTTCGCGACCTACTTGTTTGTAGGTTGTACCTACTTGAACTCGTTCTTCATTATTCAATAAAGGCAAATTATGAGCATTTGGAAAATGCCCTTTCTCAAATTCAGCAGGTGTGCGAGTGTCTAAAATAATATATTCATCTTTATGCTGCATGAGCTGTTCGATGCTTATTTCCTCTATCATAATTTGGAAATTATCTTGAGTTTTTTATTGAGTGCAAAATTAATTAAAAGAATAGATTGAAAATTATAAATCACTGATTTTTTCAAATAAATTTTATACGAGTGCTTTCAAATGTTAAATTGTGTATGTTTTGCTAAATACCCTTTTCTTTTCATACTAAAAAAGAAACTAAAGCGTTAGCAAATTAATATTGTTGGTGTACAAAAAAACAATTACACTCCATGGAAAAAGAAAATCTAATGATTAAAAATAAGATCGTAAAATATTGCTATATTTTACTCGTTGCCGTAGTTGTATTTGGGCTTTTCTTAGCAGGCAAAGAGAAAGTGCAAGAACCTAAAGATAAGATAAATACAGATAATGTGTTTACATATAAGAGTCAAGAAAATACTCGAATTATAAATTATAGCAAGTGATTTAGGTAAACATAATCAAGACTATCAAATAAGAAAAATAAAAAAGCTATAGTAATTAATCACTATAGCTTTTTTGTTTTAAAAACTCTTTTGAAATAAATGAGCTTTACTATTTTTTCTTCGCTTTAAGTTTTTCTATTTCAGCATACAATTGAACAATTTCAATGTTTTGGTTTTCAATCGTTTGAAGCAGTGCATTCAACTCTTCATCTTCCACATTAGAAGGATATTGCGCAGCAACACGATCTAAGAAATCTGCCAAGATATTCATATAGTTCGTAAATGCTTCGTACGGCGAACTATAGTAGGTTCCGAACGCTTCAGTATGCGACATAAAGCGGAAGTTGTTAGAGTTTTGTAGCATTAGCCAATCGCTCATCAAGGGTTTGTCTTTTGATAAACGTACTCTATTTCCAACAGCATATAGTTTGTTTAATGCCTCTTGTTGTAAATCATTACCATTCCAAGCACTCACGTCTTTGTTAGAAGCCCAGCTTGAAGGATAAGGAGAGTGCACGCTATCTACAGAAGCAATTTTCTTACTTATTTCAGAAGGCAAAGCAAATGTATGTCCATGCTCCATGATGTGATAGGGGATCGCCTTTAAGAAATCGAAAATTCCGCTCTCACCTCTGTTGTAAAGCCCAATAGCCTCAAGCCCCATCCAGATATTTACTACTTGGCTCTCTTCTGGTATATCTGTAATCCATTGAGTGTACTTTTCAGCAGTTAAAGGGTGGTCGCTCCAACTTGTGTCTGAGAAACGAATGGCGATATCGTCACTCATCTTGTTGTTACGAACCAAGACTTTTAATTTAGGGATATAGGAGTGATTGTACACGAAGTTAGGACTCTTCCATCCCATTACATGTTTTACCTCCTCAATCAAAACAGTTTTGTAGCCTAAGCTTGAAATAGTTTCACCAATTTCATCTGAATAGATTAGTTCAGTATTTCTAAAAGTACTTGGTTTTTTACCAAACAGAGCTTCTACTTTGTTGGCATGCATTTTTACTTGCTGAGTAAATTCTTCTTTATCATAGAGAGATGCTAAAGAATGCGCATAGGTTTCTGCAATAAACTCAACACTCCCAGTTTGGGCCAATTCTTTCAACAAATCAATAGCTTCTTGTGCATATCTTTCAAGTTGCTCAAGAGCAGTACCCGATACTGAAAATGAACATTTAAAGCGCCCATTTGAGCTACGAATCATTTCATGAATAGTACGTAATGCAGGCATATAGGATTGCTCTACAGCTTGACGGATTTGATCTTCCGTCTTAAAATCATCTGAGTAATAATGATCTTGCCCAATTTCAAAAAAACGGTATTGTTTTAGGCGAACTGGCTGATGAATTTGAAAATAAAAACAAATGTGTTTCATATTCTTCTTATGTTTTATGGTCGTTTGAAACTTTTGTGGATAGTTTCATCACGAATCTTAGTTATTTGATTCTCTAATTTTTAATAAATGCTTAATGATGCTGATTCCGAATCGCATTTTCATAAATGGCTCTTACTTTCAAGCCAGCGTCATACCATTTTATATTGTTTACCTCTTCCAATCCCAAGTTACGCATACTATTATACATACCCGGATTTGTAACTATACTATAAATTGCGTCAGCCATAGCATCAATATCCCAATAATCAGTTTTTACAACATGGGTCAAAATCTCTGCACATCCAGATTGATAAGATATGATAGAAGGAGTACCTACTTGCATCGCTTCCAAAGGAGAAATACCGAAAGGCTCAGAAACTGAAGGCATGATGTAAACATCACTTTGAGCTAACATTTCATGTACTTGTCGACCTCTTAAAAAGCCAGGGAAATGGAATCTATCTGAAATACCTCGCTGTGCAGCCAAAACAATCATAGCTTCCATCATATCACCACTACCTGCCATTACAAAGCGTACGTTTTTAGTACGTTTAATAACTTGTGTAGCAGCTTCTACAAAATACTCAGGTCCTTTTTGCATAGTAATACGCCCTAAGAACGTAACGATTTTATCTTTTCGTTCAGGCTTAATAAAGCTTTCAGGATTCTCTAAAGGCTCTACAGCATTGTGGACAGTAGTTACTTTATGCGGTGGTTGATGGTATTTTTCAATCACTGTTTGACGAGTCAAATTACTTACTGTCATGATATGATCAGCTGCATCCATTCCTGTTTTCTCAATGTTATAAACAGTAGGGTTTACTTTTCCGCGGCTACGGTCAAAGTCGGTAGCATGTACGTGAATCACTAAAGGTTTTCCACTAATTTGCTTAGCAAAAGCACCAGCAGGATAAGTGAGCCAGTCGTGTGAATGGATCACATCAAAATCCAACTGATGCGCCAGCACACTTGCAACTGCTTCATAATTTGATATCTCTTCGATTAAATTATCTGGGTAGCGACCTGAGAAATCAATTCGACCTAATTCATCTGTATGAATTCGTTGGAAATCATATTTGATACCATCTCGCAACCAATAGTATTCATCGGGATGCATTATCCATCCGATTTTATTATTTACTTGATCCCAATTTGATTCTTTCCAAACTACAGGTACATTATTGGCTCCAATAATTTTTAAAAAACTCTGATCTTCATCGCCGTGGGGTTTTGGAATTACAAACGTAATGTCCATATCGCCTTGCGCTGCCATTCCTTTTGTTAGTCCATAGCTTGCTGTACCTAAACCACCTAAAATATGGGGAGGAAATTCCCAGCCAAACATTAATGCTTTCATAACTCTATCTCCTTTTTAAGGTTCTCTAACATTTTAATAACACGAATAGTTTCAGTAACATTCATTGCAAACGACATAGCGCCGTGCCCTTTGAAAGGTGGGTTGCCATCGTATAGCTCAGAAAGAGTACCAATACTTAATTCGCCCATTTCAGCTTCTAAACCAGTTATAATACGTTCAATAAAGTAAATACCTGATTGTTTGTAAATATCTAAATAAGCACTACTAAAATAAGCAATTGTCCAAGGCCAAATCGGACCACTATGATAATTCCAATTTCGCTCTTGCATACCACCAATGTATTCAGGGCGATATGAACCACTCTTTGGACTTAAGGTTCGAAGGCCTTTTGGTGTGAGTAACTCTTTAGTTGCTATATCTACTACTGATTTTTTTTCATTCCGTGATAGAGGAGAAAAAGGTAGTCCGGCTGCTATAAGCATATTGGGGCGAACTTCTTGATCTTTGTAGTTGTCAATTACATAGTCATAAAGGTATGCACCATTCCAGAATGTGTCAATAAAAGCATTTTTTGCAATTTCCGCCTGATAATCTAATAGGCCTGCTACGTGATCATCCTTTGTTATTTCATTAATTTGAGAAACAAATTTAAGAGCATTGTACCAAAGAGCATTTATTTCAACAACGAAACCCGTTCGGGGTGTTATAGGTCTTCCATTTTCAACAGCATTCATCCATGTAGCTGGACGATCTGTGCCATTTACGAAAACCAAATTGTTTGTTTGAAGAAATAGATTGGGGTGCTTTTGCTTTTTTATGAAATTAATTATATCGTTGCAAATTCCACCAAAGTTCTCAGCAGCTTTTTCTAAAGAGAAAAATTCTGAGTATTGCTGAATTGCTCTAATAAACCAAAGCAATGCATCTGGTTCATCAAGCCCTTCCAATCGAACTTCTTGCGTATCGGCTTTTAAAAACTTTTGAACCTCATCAATAGAAGTTTGAATAATGTAGTTAAAGTAATCTTCTCTACCAATTAGTAAAGTTCCGGGAACTAAAGAAATGAACTGGTCACGTGCTCGTGCTCCAAACCAAGGGTAACCTGCTAGCAAATAAGCTTTGTCATCCTCTCGTTTGTAAAATTGTTGTGCAGCATTTTTTAGAACACACTCCATATTGTCTCGTACATCTCTTCGAGCAGTCTCTTTTTTCCAAAGACCAGTTAGAGAACGTGGAGAAATTTCATTCGTTCCAAAAGAAACGATTATAGACTCACCTTTTTTAATTGGCAACTCAAAATAACCTGGGACCAATAGGTCCTCTTGACTCTCAAAACCACGCTCATTTTCTTTGTAGTAATGGATATCTTTGTTCCAAATAGGCTGATGTAAATAGCTGTTTTTTCGAGAGAACTGCATGTATAGGCTTGGATAACCCTCATAAAGCTTCATTCGTATTCCATTTTCAACCTCCTCGTAACTGCTATTGGCTACGCTGTTTTCTTTGGTCAATTCGTTGACATTACGGAATGCTAAAAACGGTTTAAAACGAATGGTTGTAGGTGAATGAGCGTCGAGTAATGTATATCTGTACAATACACGCGATTCAAAAGATACCAAAATGCGCTCTTTTTGTAATACTACTCCTCCAACTCTATATATTGCTCTTGGAATAGTATCCAAAGAAAATTCGCGGAGATAACGATGACCATTTGGATTGAAATGGTTACCGCCATAATGATGAATGCCTAAGTTGAACTCTGCCCCGTGCTGAATAATGGTTTCATCTAACGAAGATAACAATACATGATTTCCATTATCAATTTCGGGTAAAGGGACGACCAGTTGTCCATGATATTTCCTTGTGTTACACTCTATCAAAGTTGAGCTGCTATAAGCTCCTGCACGATTAGTTCGTATCAGCTCCTTGCTAAGTGATTTCTCAAGATTCATCAATAACGTTTTGTCGAAGTTTAAATAACTCATATAAATATTGATTTGAATTTGTTAAGGTTTCTACAAAAATAGGTATTATAATTGAATAAAAAAAAACAATTATTTGATTGTTGATTAAAATGATTGCAAGATGTAAGTTTGTCTGTGATATTGAAAGACAAATCTTATTATTATATGATTGTACCTTGCTTATTGTATTCGAAATTAGATTTATATGATTAAGTATTAATCAAAAAAAGAGAGGATAAACTAATTTAGTTTTATCCTCTCTCTTATTTTTATCTCTCAAAAAGAATTATTCTCTATTTTCTTTTCTTTCAGGACGTGG